>NZ_JBVHHY010000010.1:0-285344 GCF_055560835.1 Kitasatospora sp. NPDC023120
CCGCGATATACACCTCGCCCCGCAAACTCTGGCCCGACACGACGCTCTACCGATCTGCTCCTCCACCCGGCCTAGTCCCCCACCGCCACCGGCCCCTACGACCAGCTCCCCTGGCGCCCCGGCATCCTCACCCTGCAACACTGACGGACCCGCGGCCGGGTCCGCCCCGCCGGGGCGGACACGGCCTCCGGGGCGCCCGCTCGAAGGAGCGGGCGCCCCGGATCCGGATTCCGGCCCGCCGGATCACCCCGGACGCAGCTCACGGCCCGCCGGTCAGACGGCGGCCGGCTGCTTCCCGGCGACGGCGGAGACCGCAGCCGTCCGGGCGACGGGCTTCCGCATCCCCTTGAGCAGCACCACCACCGCCGTGGTGACCGCCGTACCCGCCGCGACCGCGACCAGGTACAGGAACGGGCTGCCGATCAGCGGGAGCACCCAGATTCCGCCGTGCGGGGCACGAAGGGTGGAGCCGAAGGCCATCGACAAGCCACCGGCGGTCATGCTGCCGGCGATGCCCGCCGGGATGACCCGCAGCGGGTCGGCCGCCGCGAACGGGATCGCGCCTTCCGTGATGAACGAGGCGCCGAGGACCCAGGCCGCCTTGCCGTTCTCCCGCTCCTCGGGGCTGAAGAGCCTGCTCCGGACGACGGTCGCCAGTGCCATGCCGAGCGGCGGGGTCATGCCGGCGGCCATCACGGCAGCCATCACCTTGAGGCTGCCGGCGTCCGGAGTGGTCCCCGCGGTGGTGAGCGCACCGGCCGCGAAGGTGTAGGCGACCTTGTTGAGCGGACCGCCCATGTCGAAGGCCATCATCGCGCCGAGCAGCGCGCCGAGCAGGATCGCATTGGAGCCGGAGAGGCCGTTCAGCCAGTCGGTCAGGCCGTTCATCGCCGAGGCGATCGGCGAGCCGACCACCACGAACATCAGGAAGCCGACCGCCGCCACCGACAGCAGCGGGACCACCACGACCGGCATGATGCCCCTGATCGCCCGGGGCACGTTCCAGCGGATCATCCACAGCACCAGGAAGCCGGCGGCCAGGCCCGACACGATGCCGCCGAGGAAGCCCGCGCCGACCGCCACCGACACGGCACCGCCGGCGACGCCGGCGGCCAGTGCCGCCCGGTCCGCGATCGCCCAGGCGATGTACCCGGAGAGGACCGGGACCAGGAAGCCGAACGAGGTCTTGCCGGTCTGGAACAGCATCGCCGCCCAGCTCTGCGAGGAGGTCCAGTCGAAGTGGCCCAGCACGGGCGGTGCGGAGGCGATCTGGTAGCCGCCGATCGCGAAGGCGAGGGCGATCAGCAGACCGCCGGCCGCGACGAACGGGATCATGTGGCTGACGCCCGTCATCAGGTACGTGCGCAGCCGCTGGGCCCAGTGCTCCCCCGTCGCGCTCGCCGTGGCCACCGGGGCGGTGGCGAGGCGGGTGCCGGGGCCGGCGCCGGTGACCAGCGCGGCGGCCCGCGCGATCAGGTCGTCGGCGCGGTTGACGCCGGCCTTGACGCCCACGTCCACGGTCGGCTTGCCGGCGAAGCGGGCCCGGTCCCGGATCTCGACGTCATGGGCGAAGATCACCGCGTCGGCTGCCGCGATCACCTCGGGGGCGAGCGGCGTCGTCCCGGCCGAGCCCTGGGTCTCGACCTGGATCCGCGCGCCCGCCCGGGCGGCAGCCAGCTCCAGGGCCTTGGCGGCCATGTAGGTGTGGGCGATGCCGGTCGGGCAGGAGGTGACCGCGACCAGCCGCAGCCCGCCGTCGGCGGCGGTCGGTTCGGGACCGGCGGTCTCCTCCGGAGCAGGGACCGCCTCCGGAGCAGGGACCGGCGTCTCCTCGCCGTTGATCCGTGCCGCGACCGTGCCCGGGCTCTCGGCCTCGCGCAGGGCGCCGGTGAAGGTGGGGTCCACGAGCCGGCGGGCCAGCGCGGCGAGGATCTGCAGGTGGGTGTCGTCCGCACCCGCGGGTGCCGCGATCATGAAGATCAGGTCGGCGGGCCGACCGTCCGGGGCGTCGAAGTCGACACCCCTGGAACTGCGGCCGAAGGCCAGGCTCGGCTGCGTGACGTGGGGCGATCTGCAGTGCGGGATGCCGATCCCGTCGCCCATCCCGGTCGGGGCCTGGGCCTCGCGGGCGGCGATGTCGGCGAGGAAGCCCTCGAGGTCGGTGACCCGGCCCTCGGCGACCAGCCGCTGGGCGAGGACCCGCAGGGCTTCGCTCTTGTCCTCGGGGGCGAGGTAGAGGTCGACGAGTGCGGGTGTGATCAGTGCGCTGGTGTCGGTCATCGTGTCGGTCCTTCGGCTGGTGCCTGACGGTGTCCCTTGCCCCCGGGAATGTCCGCCCTTCCCGTCCCACACGGTCGGGCGTTTTGCCTCCGGCGGTGGACGCCGGAGGACGTTCTCAGCCGCGGAGCGGTCGGTCCAGCGGGAGGTCCGCCGTCACGACCACCGCGGCCGGGTCCAGATCGGCCGGGGTCGGCATGACGCTCCCCGGCAGTTGTACGGCGGCGGCGCCGTGTGCCAGGGCCGCCGCCAGCGCCTCGGGGCCGGTTCCGCCGGCGCCGAGGAAGCCCGCGAGTGAGGCGTCGCCGGCTCCCACGTCGCTGCGGACGGCGGCGACCGGCGCGCTGCCGTACCAGCTGCCCTCCTCGGCGATCAGCAGCATCCCGTCCGCACCGAGGCTCGCGAGGACCTGCTGAGCGCCTCCCTCGCGCAGTTCCCCGGCCGCCTTGACGGCGTCGCCGACGGTGTGGATCGGGCGGCCCACGGCCTCCGCGAGTTCCTCACGGTTGGGCTTGACCACGTCGGGACGAGCCGAGAGCGCGGCCAGCAGCGCGGGGCCGGAGGTGTCCAGGGCGATCCGGGCGCCGCCCGAGTGCACCTGGGCGACCACCTCCGCGTACCACGCGGGTGCCAGCCCGCGCGGCAGGCTGCCGCAGCAGGCGAGCCAGTCCACATCGGTCCCGGTGTCCTGTCGGTTCTTCTGGACGTCGCGGACGAGCGCCAGCAGTGCGGCCGACTCGGCGGCGCTGAGTTCGGGGCCCACCGCGTTGACCTTCGTGAGGCTGCCGCCGTACTCGGCGATCGAGACGTTGATCCGGGTGTCGCCCGCGATCGCGACCGCCGCGACATCGATGCCCTGCCGGCGCAGCAGGTCGGCGAGCAGTTGCCCGGAGAGGCCGCCCAGGGGGAGGACGGCGCTGGTGCGGTGTCCGGCGGCCGTGAGCGCACGGGAGACGTTGACGCCCTTGCCGCCGGGGTCGAGCCGGTCGTGCGAGGCCCGGTTGACCTCGCCCGGGGCGAGGGTTCCCACTTCGTAGGTGCGGTCGAGGCTGGGGTTCGGGGTGATGGTGACGATCATGCGCGGATGACTTCCGGTCCGTGGTTCTCGATCTCGGCGGTCTGTTCGTCCGTCAGCCCGGTGTCCGTGACCAGCACGTCCACCTGGTCCAGCGAACCGAAGCGGGCGAAGTGGCGGACACCCCACTTGGAGGAGTCGGCCACCAGGACCACCCTCCGGGCACCGGCGAGCATGGCCCGTTTGACGGCCGCCTCGGCGAGGTCCGGCGTCGACAGGCCCCCCTCCGGGGAGAAGCCGTTGGTGGCGACCACCGCGAGGTCCGCGTGGATGTCCGCCAGGTCGCGCAGCGCCCACGCGTCGACAGCGGCCTGGGTGCGGTGGCGCAGCCGGCCTCCGATCAGGTGGAGGGCGAGCCCGCGGTGGTCGGCCAGCCGGGCGGCGACCGGGAGGGCGTTGGTGACGATGGTGAGCGTGCTGTCGGCGGGCAGCAGGCCGGCCAGCCGGGAGACGGTCGTCCCGGCGTCCAGGATGACGCTGCCCTCACCGGGCAGCAGGGCCAGGGCGGCCTTGGCGATGCGTTCCTTCTCGGCCGCGGCCGTGGAGTCGCGCTCGGCCAGGCCCGGCTCCAGGTGCAGTGCGCCGGCGGGCAGCGCGCCGCCGTGCACCCGGTGCAGCAGACCGGCCCGGTCGAGGGCGCTCAGGTCACGCCGGATGGTCTCCTGCGTGACGCCGAAGTCCTCGGCCAGCGTCGGCACGTCCACCCGACCCCGCTCCTGGGCGAGGCGGAGGATCTCTTGCTGCCGCTCGGGTGCATACATGTGGGCTTGGGTCCGTTTCATGTCTGTTCACGCTTGATTCAGGCCGACCATACGCGCTTCGACCGGAAAAGCAAGAGGTCGTACGGGCTTTCACCGACATCTTTGAGTTTGCCCGAATGTGTTGACATGGTTCGACGATCGGGCGTACAACCAATCGAAACAACACGCTAACGGGCGTGAAACCAACGGCCTGCCCGGTCCTCCGCCATCGCCCCCGTACGGCGGGGACCGGGCTCCGATCACGGTGGCCCGCGCCTCACCCTCCACGCAGGCCACCGTGCCCCCACCGCCGCCGACCCGGCTCCCACCCGGGTCGGCGCCCGTCTCCTCCAACCCCTCCAAGGACCTCCCATGCACTCGATCCTGGTCACCGTCGGCTCCCGGAGCGGCCTGCACGCCCGCCCGGCCTCCCTGTTCGTCCAGGCCGCCGCCCGCCAGCCCGCCAAGGTCACCGTCGGCCGCCCGGGCCAGACCCCGGTCGACGCCCGCAGCCTGCTCTCCGTGCTCGCCCTCGCCGCCGGCAACGGCGAGACCCTGGAGCTCACCGCGACCGGCGACCAGGCCCAGGACTCGCTGAAGGAGCTCGCCGACCTGCTCGCCGCCGACCACGACGCCGCGGCATGAGCGGTCCGATCCGCGGCAGTGGTCCGATCCGCGGCATCGGCGTCGGCACCGGCAGCGCGGCGGGACCAGTCGCGTGGATGGCACCTGTCCCCGCGCTGCCTGCCCCGAGGCCCGTCGCCGACCCGTCGGCCGAAGCGGCAGCGGTCCGCGCCGCCCTCGCCGCGGTCGTCACCGACCTGGACGAGCGTGCCGCCCGCGTGAGCGGCCCCGCCTCCGACGTGCTCACCGCGCAGGCCATGATGGCCGCCGACCCGGTCCTCGCCGACGAGGCCGCCGCCCTCGCCGAACGGGGCACCGACGGCGCCCACGCGCTCGCCGCCGCCTTCGACGGCTTCCGCGCCGCGCTGGTCGCCGCCGGCGGTCACTTCGCGGAACGCGTCGCCGACTTGGACGACCTGCGTGACCGCGCGGTGGCGCACCTGCTCGGCCTGCCCGTGCCCGGTCTGCCCGACCCCGGGCACCCGTACGTCCTGATCGCCGACGACCTGGCGCCCGCTGACACGGCACTGCTCGACCCCGAGCGGGTGCTGGCCCTGGTCACCGTCCGCGGCGGGCCGACCAGCCACACGGCCATCCTCGCCAAGGCACTCGGCCTGCCCGCCGTGGTCGGCTGCGCCGACGCCGTGGCGCTGGAGGACGGACGGCACGTCCTGGTGCACGGCGCGGACGGCCTGGTCGAGCCCGACCCGAGCCCGGAGGCGCTCGGGCTGGCCGCCGAACGGGAGCGCCGCCGCCGCGAGCTGCTCGCCGGGTTCCACGGACCGGGCCGGACGGCGGACGGCCACCCGATCGCGCTGCTGGTCAACCTCGGTGCGCCGCACGAGCTGGCCGGCGCGGCCGCCGCCGACGCCGAGGGCGTGGGCCTGTTCCGCACCGAGTTCCTCTTCCTGGACCGTAGCGAGGCGCCCGGTCGCGCCGAACAGGCCGCCGCCTACCGGAAGGTCTTCGCGGCCTTCGCCGGGCGCCGGGTGGTCGTGCGCACCCTCGACGCGGGCGCGGACAAGCCGCTGCCCTTCGTCACCGCCGCCGACGAGGAGAACCCCGCCTTGGGCGTCCGCGGCCTGCGGACGGCCGTCCGCGACCCCCAGCTCCTGGAGACCCAGCTCGCCGCGATCGCCGAGGCCGCCGAGGACAGCACCGCGCAGGTCTGGGTGATGGCCCCGATGGTGTCGGTCCCGCGCGAGGCCGCCGAGTTCGCCGCCCGGGTCCGCGCCCACGGCCTGCCGCTGGCCGGCGCGATGATCGAGGTTCCGGCCGCCGCCCTGCGGGCCGACCGGCTGGCCGAGGTCTGCGACTTCTTCAGCGTCGGCACCAACGACCTGGCCCAGTACACCTTCGCGGCCGACCGCACGCTCGGCTCCCTCGCCGAACTGCTCGACCCGTGGCAGCCGGCCCTGCTCGCGCTGGTCGCGGACGCCGCCCGCTCGGCGACCGAGCACGGCCGTCCGATCGGTGTGTGCGGCGAAGCCGCCGCCGACCCAGCACTCGCCCTGGTGCTGGTCGGCCTCGGGATCACCAGCCTGTCGGCCGCACCCGCCTCGCTCCCCGAGGTACGGGCGGCGCTGGCCTCCCGCACCCTCGCGCAGTGCCGCGAACTCGCCGAGCTGGCCCTGCAAGCCGACGACGCCGCCGACGCCCGCGGCAAGGTCCGCTCGCGGATCGCCGGAGGCTGATCAACTCCTTCGGTGCGCCGGGCCCGGTCGCCGCCGGCCGCGATCGGGCGGGCGGCGGCGAGCTCGGCGCACCCAGGGCCTGTCCGCGATCGGCCGGCGACCGGCGTGCGATCGGTCAGCCCCCGTGCACGGTGAGGGTGTAGCCCTCGGGGCCTTCGAAGGAGAAGGTCGGCCCGAACGGGGTGTCCACCGTGGGGGTCAGGATCGTGACCCCGGCGGCGGTGAGCTGGTCACGGAGCTGGTGGGCGTCCTGCGTCCGGAACCAGAGCGCCACACCAAGGCCGGGCCGCGCGGTGTCGGCGAGGTCGACGCCCGGGAGGACCTCGCGGACCGCGAACGGGGTCGGCTTGGTGTCGAACACGACCGCGCCGGGCGGTGAGACCGCGGCCCGACGCAGCCCCAGGTGCTCTTCGCAGAAGGCGGCCGCGGCCGCCACGTCGCGGACCTGCAGGGCGACGAAGTCGGGGCCGTCGATGGTGACGGGCATGGGGTTCTCCTCGGTCTCGAATGTCAGGACTTTGACATACAGGAGACTAGGACCTCGCCCCGAGCGTGTCAAAATGCTGACATGATGGAGAAGCCGCCGACGGAGCCGCCGCACGATGCGAAAGACGTCACCCGACACGTGGGGTACGCGCTCAAGCGCGCCCAGGCCGCCCTGCGCGGCGCCATGGACCGGGCTCTGCGAGAGCACGAACTGACCGTTCCGCAGTACGCCACCCTCGAACTCCTGGCCCTGAACCCCGGCATGTCCAACGCCGACCTCGCGCGCGCGACCTTCGTCACCCGCCAGTCCGGCAACGTCGTGCTGCAGGGCCTGCAGGAAGCGGGGCTGATCACCCGCCCGGCCACCGCCGACCACGGCCGGGCCCGCCCCGCCCACCTCACCGAGGAGGGCCGGGCGCGCCTGGCCGCCGTCCAGGACGCCGTCTACGCCATCGAGCGACACATGGTGGGGTCGATCCCGCCCGAGCGCATCGCCGTGCTGCTCGCCGACCTCGACCGCATGGCGGCGGCTCTGGAGCAGTGACCAGCCGTCAGGATCACCGCCCCGGGAGCCGCCCGGGCCCCGTCCTCAGGCCACGGCCACGCCGCTGCCGGCGATGACCTCGGGCCGCAGCAGGGCCGCGAGCCGCTCCGCCGGGAGCAGGCCCCGCTCCAGCACGAGTTCGGCGACACCCCGGCCGCTGGCAAGGGCCTCCTTGGCGATGTCGGTGGCTGCCGTGTACCCGATGTGCGGGTTCAGGGCGGTCACCAGGCCGATGGAGTTCTCGACGGTCGCGCGCAGCACCTCGGTGTTGGCGGTGATGCCGACGACGCAACGCTCGGCGAGGGTGTGGCAGGCGGCCCGCAGGTGGGTGATGGACTTCGACAGCGAGTGCAGGATGATCGGTTCGAAGGCGTTGAGCTGGAGCTGACCCGCCTCGGCGGCCATGGTGATCGCGATGTCGTTGCCGATCACCTCGAAGGCGACCTGGTTGACGACTTCGGGGATCACCGGGTTGACCTTGCCGGGCATGATGCTCGAACCGGCCTGCACCGGCGGCAGGTTGATCTCGCCGAGGCCCGCACGCGGCCCGGAGGACAGCAACCGAAGGTCGTTGCAGGTCTTGGACAGTTTGACGGCTATGCGCTTGAGGACTCCGGACATCTGGACGAACGCGCCGCAGTCCTGGGTGGCTTCGACCAGGTTGGCCGCGGTCACCAGGGGCAGTCCGGTGATGTCGGCGAGATGGCGCCGGGCGTATTCGGCGTACCCGGCGGGGGCGTTGAGGCCGGTGCCGATCGCGGTCGCGCCGAGGTTGATCTCGTGGATCAGCTCGGCGGCTTCCGCGAGCCGGCTGCGGTCCTCGTCGAGCATGACGGCGAAGGCGGAGAACTCCTGGCCGAGCGTCATCGGCACAGCGTCCTGCAGCTGGGTGCGGCCCATCTTCAGGACGTCGCGGAACTCGACGGCCTTGCGGGCGAAGGCGTCCTGGAGGACGGCCATCGCGTCGAGCAGCCCGCGCACGGCGGACACCGTCGCGACCCGGACCGCGGTCGGGTAGACGTCGTTGGTGGACTGGCCGAGATTGACGTCCTCGTTGGGGTGCAGGTGGGAGTACTCGCCCTTGGCGTGCCCCAGCAGTTCCAGCGCCCGGTTCGCGACGACCTCGTTGGCGTTCATGTTGGTCGAGGTGCCGGCGCCGCCCTGGATGACGTCCACGACGAACTGGTCGTGCAGCTTCCCGCCCCGGATCTCGCGGCACGCGGCGACGATCGCGGCGGCCTTCGCGGGTTCCAGCAGGCCGAGTTCCTCGTTGGCGAGGGCGGCGGCCTCCTTCACGGCGGCCAGTGCGTCGATCAGGTGCGGGTAGGCGGAGATGGGGGTGCCGGTGATGGGGAAGTTCTCGGTGGCGCGCAGGGTGTGGACGCCCCAGTAGACGTCGGCAGGGACGTCACGGTCCCCGAGCAGGTCGTGTTCGCTGCGGGTGGCGACGGTCATGGGTGTGCGGTTCCTCTTCTCGGAGTGGTGGGTCGGGTCACGCGTGGGCGAGCAGGGCCTCCGGGTCCAGGGCGGCCACCGGCCGCACGCCACCGACCGGCCGGCCACCGCCGACCACCGGCTCCCCCGCGAACCCGGTCAGCAGCCGCTTGTCGACTCCTGCCAGCGCCAGGGCGGCCGCCGCCACCGGGATGCGCGCCCGGTTCGCCCCGTCCGCGATCTTCAGGGCGACGGCGCGGCCGTCCGGCAGCGCGGCGACCTGGACGCCCTCGAATCCGTCCTTGGCAAGCAGCCCGGGTACCGCGCGCATCAGCTCGGCCACGTCCCGCCCTGCGCCGGAGGCCATCTCCGGGTGGCTGCGCAACGCGTCCGCCACCCGGAATTCAGGGGTCCCGGGCGCGCCGGTGGCGATGCGCGCGGCGGCACGGGCCAGGCCGTGCAGGGAGACGGCGAACAGGGGGGTGCCGCAGCCGTCCACCGTGGCGCGCGCGATGCGCTGGCCCGTGAGGTCCTCCACGACTTCCGCGATCATCCGTTGGAGCGGGTGCTCAGGCGCGTCGTAGTCCTGCAGCGGCCACCCGTTGAGCTTGCAGAGGTGGAGCATCGCGGCGTGCTTGCCCGAGCAGTTCTGGGCGAGCCGGGAGGGCGGGCGGTCCTCCCGGATCCAGGTGTCGCGGACGGCCGGGTCGTACGGCAGGTCGGGGACGTTGCGCAGGTCGTCCTCGGTGAGGCCGACGAGCGCCAGGATCCGCCGGGCGCCGGCGAGGTGGCGTTCCTCGCCGGAATGGCTGCCCATCGCGAGGGCGAGCAGTTCGCCGTCGAGCGGCAGTCCCGCCCGGACCATGGCGACGGCCTGGAGGGGCTTGAGGGCCGATCGCGGGAAGCACGCGGCCTCCGCGTCACCGAGGCGGAACCGGACCTTGCCGTCGCCGTCGAGGACGACGACGGAACCGTAGTGGGTGCCCTCGACCACACCGCCACGGGTGACGTGGGCGACGGGCACGTGGCGGGGCTCGCGGATCGCGGGCGCGTCCGCGATGGGGAGGGTGAGCATGACTGCCTCGATCGTGATGGCTTGGGGCTGCTGACCTGTGTGCCTGGTGGCAGTGGGCCGGCCCGGGCGGACGCGCGGTGGCTCTGCGGATCCCCCGGGCCGCCCGGGTTCAGTCGTCGGTTCCGGCGGCGGCGCGCGCGATGCGCCCGCGGATCGCGTACCAGCCGGCGACGAGTGCGGCGGCGATGAGCGGTACGCACAGCACCGTGGTGCGTCCGGCGCCGCCGTCGGCGTACATGAGGACCAGGACGACGGCGAGGAAGGCCAGCGTCAGGAGTTCGGTCCAGGGCGAGCCGGGCAGCCGGTAGGCGGGGCGGGTCAGTTCGCCCGCCGTGGTCTTCCGCCAGAACAGGAGGTGGCAGACCATGATCATGCCCCAGGTGGCGATGATGCCGATGGCGGCGAGGTTGAGCACGATCTCGAACGCGTCGGCGGGGACGACGAAGTTGAGGCCGACACCGAGGACGCACATGCCGCTGGTGAGCAGGATGCCGCCGTAGGGCACCTGGGTGCGGCTCATCCTGGCGGTGAAGCGGGGGGCCGATCCGTTGACGGCCATGGAGCGCAGGATGCGGCCGGTGGAGTAGAGGCCCGAGTTGAGCGAGGACATGGCCGCGGTGAGGACGACCAGGTTCATCACACTGCCCGCCGCCGGGACACCGATGTGGGAGAGCACCGTCACGAAGGGACTCTGGCCGGAGGTGTACTTGTTCCACGGCATCAGCATCGACAGCAGGACGACCGAGCCGACGTAGAACAGGCCCACCCGCCACATGATCGAGTTGATCGCCTTCGGCATGATCTTCTCGGGGTTCTCGGTCTCCCCGGCCGTCACGCCGACCAGTTCGACGGAGGCGTAGGCGAAGACGACGCCCTGGATGATCAGCAGCATCGGCAGCAGGCCGTTGGGGAAGATCCCGCCGTTGTCGGTGATCAGGGACGGACCGGGTACGACGCCGTCGACCGGGTGCTGGGTGACGAGCAGGAAGATTCCGATGCCCATGAAGACCACCAGGGCGCTGACCTTGACGATGGCGAACCAGAACTCCAGTTCGCCGAAGATCCGCACCGAGATGAGGTTCACGGTGACGACCACGGCCAGGGCTATGAGCGCGATCACCCACTGCGGGACGTCGGAGAACAGGTGCCAGTAGTGGGTGTACGTGGCCACCGCGGTGATGTCGGCGATGCCGGTGGTCGCCCAGTTGAGGAAGTACATCCAGCCGGCGGTGTACGCGCCCTTCTCTCCCAGGAACTCCCGGGCGTAGGACACGAAGGCCCCGGAGGACGGGCGGTACAGGACGAGCTCGCCGAGCGCTCGCACGACGAGGAACGCGAAGACGCCGCAGACGGCGTACGCGACGAACAGGGAGGGCCCGGCATCGGCGAGCCGGCCGCCCGCGCCGAGGAACAGCCCGGTGCCGATGGCACCACCGATGGCGATCATGTTGACGTGCCGGGCTTTCAGGGACTTGCTGTAGCCGGTGTCACCGGCGTCGACGTGACGGGTCGTGGGGCGCTTCTCGTCTTTGAGGAACTGCTCGCTCACGCCTCGGCTCTACCTTCTCTTGAGGTGTCCGCGCGCTGGGGGCGCACGATGTCGGTGAGAGTGGCCTCCACGCGGTGGAGGTGGTGGGACATCGCCTCGACGGCGTCGGGCTCGGAACCGTCGATCAGGGCCTCGACGATCGCCCGGTGCTCGCAGTTGGACTGCTCGCGCCGACCGCCGAGTTCGTTGAGGAGGGTCGACTGACGCGCCAGTGCGTCACGGATCTCCTCGATCACCCGGCGGAACACCGGGTTGCCGGAGGCCTCGGCCACCGCCAGGTGGAACACGGTGTCCAGGGCGACCCACGCGGTGGTGTCGGTCTCCCGCTCCATCCGGTCGAGCAGGTGGGACAGGTGGTCCAGGTCCTCCGGGGTCCGGCGCAGCGCCGCGTAGCCGGCGACCGGGATCTCGACGTGCCGGCGCACCTCCAGGAGGTCGCTGGCCGCGTAGTCGCCGAAGGTGGGGTCCTCGACCGTGTTCGCCACGACGAAGGTGCCCTTGCCGGTCTTCGAGACCGTCAGGCCCATGGCTTGCAGGGCACGGAGTGCCTCCCGCAGCACGGGCCGGCTGACCTCCAGGGTCCGGCACAGCTCTGCTTCCGAGGGGAGCTTGTCCCCCACGGCGTACTCACCGCGCTCGATGGCGCTGCGCAGGTGGCCGAACACCGCTTCCATCGCGCTGACGCGCCGCGGGATCGCACCACCTGTCTGGCTGTCTGACAGGTTCACGAGGTGATCCTCCGGGTCGGAGCACAGCGGTGTCAAGACACCAGGGTCGACGGAACGATGTCCGGTGCGCTCCGCCGCACGCGCCTTGCTCTCGGCGGTCGATCAGGAGCCGGGTTCGACGTGGTCCGGGCAGCGGCCACCAGGGCGTGCACCACCGCCGAATCGAAAGCCATTTCGGGGTGCCACTGCACGCCGACCACGAAGCGGTGCCGGGTGCTCTCGATCGCCTCGATGGTGCCGTCCGCCGTGCGGGCGCCCACGATCAAGCCGGCCCCGAGGGACTCCACCGCCTGATGATGGTGCGTGGCGACCTGGCGGGTCCCCGGAAGGAGCGCGCCGATCCGCGTCCCCGGCACCGTGGTGACGGCATGGGGGGAGAAGTGGCCGCCGTGCAGGTTGTGCCCGTGGTGACCCACGGTTTCGGGGAGGTGCTGGATCAGGGTTCCGCCTGCGTGCACGTTCATCAATTGCATTCCGCGACACACTCCCAGCACCGGCATGTCACGCGTGAGAGCCTCGGCCAGCACGGCCCACTCCCACCGGTCGCGCTCGTGCACCGGCGGCCCCGTGCACGGGTGCGGCGTCGCCCCGTACAGCGCGGGATCCACGTCCTCGCCGCTGGTCAGGACGATGGCGTCCAGGCGCGCGACGACATCGGCAGCGGCTTCCGGCGCGTCCGGCGGCAGCAGGACCACGCGGCCGCCCGCCGCCCGGAGACAGCTGATGTACGCCGCGGGCAGCAGCGCGGCGGGCAGCTCCCACTCCCCCCACTGGGCGTCGGCGAGGTAGGTGGTCAGTCCGATGAGTGGCTTGGGCATACCACTTCCTTTCAGGGGCGGAGTCGCTCGTCGACGGCCGTCTCCTCCGCGGCCCACCCGCCCCCGCGGACGCGGGGTCAGGAGGGCTGCGGAAGAGGGGGTGCACGGCCCCCGCGGGCGCACGAACGCGTCCGACGAGGGAAATGGTGGGTCGCGGACCCCGGGGGCGGAGACTTGCGCATCCGGGCCGCGAGCAAGAATCCTGCTGCCGTTCATGCTTAAGCACAAGAAAAGACATCTTCGCGACAGATAAGTGAGCCTTAACTCCGTGCAGAGACTCGACCCCCGGTTGCTCGCCACCCTCGAAGCGGTGGTCCGCCACAGCTCCTTCAACGCCGCCGCACGCGAGCTGGGCTACAGCGCGCCCGCCGTCTCGCAACAGATCGCCGAACTCGAACGCCGGGCCGGCCTCATCCTGATCGAGCGCCGCCCGGTGCGCGCCACCCCGGGCGGCATGGTCCTCCTCGACGCCGAACAGCGCGTCCGAAGCGCACTGGCGGCGGCGTCCGTGGAACTCGACGCCATGCGTGCGGGTACGGCCGGTCGGATCAGGCTCGGCGCCTTCGCCTCCGCCGCCGCCGGCATCGTCCCGCAGGCGCTGGCCGAGCTTCACGCGACCTATCCCGATGTGCAGGTCAGCCTCTCCCAGGTGGAGCCCGAAGCCGGCTACAGCCGGCTCAAGCGGGGAGACATGGACCTGGCCCTCAGTTACGACTACGACTTCATCCCGATGCCACCGCCCCGGACGCTGCGCCGAACGCTGGTCGCCCGGGACCCGGTCGTGGCGGTCGTCCCGGCCGACCACCACCTCGCCCACCGGGACGTCATCGACCTCGCCGACCTCGCGTCCGAGACGTGGATCGCCGCCCCGGAGGCCGCCCTTCGCCTGGAACTGCTCGCTCAGATGGCCAAGACACCGGGATTCCAGGCCCGCCTGGAATACGACGGCGACGACTTCAACACCGTGCTCGGCTTCGTGGCCGCCGGCCTGTGCGTCGCCGTCATGCCCCGGCTGGCCCTCCCCCCGGGTAGCACCCAGGTCGTGGCGCGTCCCCTCGCCGACCCGGAGCTGACACGCTTCATCTACACCGTCCGCATCGACACCCGGCACGCCCCGCGCGCCCTCCTGGCCCTGGAGCGGATGCTCGCCGCGCAGGCGCTGGCCGCCCTCTCATGAGCGGGGCAACGCCTGACGGTTCGGAGCGTCGCCGGCCCGCCCACGGGCCGGCTCTCCGGGCAACCTCTCACCCCTCCGCTCGGACACTCCGGTCGGCGGTGAGCCGCTCGCGCCACTCGGCCACGGCGACGGGGGACATCGCCGCGAGACCGGCGATCACCTCGTCGTCCCTCCCGTCGGTCCAGCTGAGGACCCGGGTCAGGACGGTGTTCCGGACCAGGCGGACCTCCTTCAGCAACTCCTCCAAGCGCTTCAGTTCCTCCCCGGTGGCGGCCAGCGTGTCGTCGACCGCCGCCCTTTCCTCGGCCCGCTGCTGCCGCAGGTAGGCCGTCAGGCCGGTGAGCACGACGCCGTCGTCGGCCGCAGCACTGCGGAACGTCTCGGCGAGGTGGTCCAACACGCAGTCGGGGGCGTCGGCGAGACTCGCTCCCACGACCTTCGCACCTTCCCAGCTGCTCCGTCCGGCCTCGCTGGTCCGCAGCCAGAGCCCGGCTTCGACCGGGGCGCGGTCGCCGCAGGCGGCCGCGCGGTAGGCGTACAGAGCCGCCCGGTGACCGTAGAAGGTGTAGCCCTCCCCGATCCGGACGCCCGCCGGAGCGCACATCCGTCCCGGAACGCCGCCGTAACCGGAATCGGGTTCGTACGCGGCGTACCCGTCCAGTTCGGCGTCGGTGGCTGTCGCCCACGCCGGGTCGCACAGCTCCGGATTCCGGGCCAGGAAGTCCGCCACTTCGACCCGCCAGGCGGGAACCGGGCTCATGCGCGGTTCGGCCCAGGCCACCGCTCCCCCGGCGTCGAGCGTGTACCGGCAGGCCTGTTCGAGATCGACCCATGCCTGGGCGGCTTCGGCGGACCATTCCAGATCCCCGTCCGGACCCACCCGGTGCAGCGAGCCGATCAACCGCTGGACCAGGGGCAGTACCCGTCGGACCAGTGCGTAGAGCTCCTCGGCCGTGAAGAACCGCCAGGTCTCGGAGTCCCGGTCGTTGACGGCGCGGTGGGTGAGCAGGATCGCGAACACGGCCGGGGACGGCAGAGCGCCGTCGCCGACCGTGGCCCGGCGGTGACCCGGGAGCCAGGAGGGGGCGTCCTCACTGCGGGTCCGCCAGTCGGTGTCCCCGAACCACACCGCGCCGGTGGCGGCGTCGACGGCGAGCCACTGTTGGTAGCCGTTACCCGGCCCGAACCGCTCCTCGCGGTGCTCGGCGTGCCGGTCGTGCCACACGTATTCCGCTGGGGGCGGGTTGAGTTGGACGGCGACGAAACCGTCCTGCGGGCTGTACCCGACGACGACGTGTGCTGCCGGTTTGCTGTGCTCGGTCCCGGACATGCGGCTCCCTCCGTGCCGGACCGTGGCGGTTCCGCCACTGTGCGGCATCGAGCCTGCCCTGCGAGAGCCGTACGATCAAATCCGATCACTTGTGGACTTGCCGCCCCATGGGGTCCGTGCACGAGCGATTGTGACGGAGCCGACGGGCACGCGATCGCAGAGCACTGGTGTGCTCCTCGCCGACGAAACGGGACGCGAATGCGCCCTTGACGCCGCACCATCGGGCGTCGCATGATCGACCCGCAAACCTGTCAGACAGCAAGACAGGCAGCTCGATTCCACGGTGCGCCAGAACCTCGGAATCGGCGTTCGGGACCAGCAAACCCCGCCCAACGAGCACAGACGTGAGACTCGATCACTCTCAACCCCCACTCGGGGGCGGCCCCGACCGAAGGCCGATGAGTCCCATCGCGCTGGCTGCGGTCGGCCGCCCAGCACCTGTTCGACGACTGTCTACTTGCGAGCCTCGATCAGGAAGCGCGCCGAGTGGGCCACGAACGGGCCCTCGGCGCGGATCCGGGCGTCCAGTTCGCGCAGCCGGTCCCGGTAGGCGTCGACGGTGAAGCCCGGGACCATCCAGATCACCTTGCGCAGGAAGTACACCACCGCGCCGATGTCGCGGAACTCGATCCGCAGCCGCTCGGAGCGCAGGTCCACCACCTCCAGCCCGGCGGCGCGGGCCTCGGCGCTCTCGACCTCGGGACGGCGGCCTTCGCGGGCCTCCGGCAGCGGCCCGAGGAAGTACTCGACCAGTTCGAAGACGGAGGCCGGCCCCACGTGCTGGGCGAAGTAGCTGCCGCCCGGCTGCAGGACCCGGGCGATCTCCGTCCACCAGGCCCGTACCGGGTGTCGACTGCTGACCAGGTCGAAGGCCTCGTCGGCGAAGGGCAGCGGCGGCTCGTCCTGGTCCGCGACCACCAGCGCGCCCAGCGGGTACAGCAGGCGCGTCGCGCGGGCGAGGTTCGGCGGCCAGGACTCGGTGGCCGCCAGGACGGGCGGCAGCCATCCGCGCGGCTCGGCGAGCCTCAGGGCGCCGGCCAGCACCTCGCCGCCGCCGGTCTGAATGTCCAGGGCCGCCCTCGCCGTGCCCAACCGCTCGGACAACAACCGCTGGTAGCCCCAGGAGGGACGTTCCTCGGCGGCCCTGCCGTCCAGCCAGGAGAAGTCCCAGCCGTCCACGGACACGGCCTCGGCCTCGGCGATCAGCTCCTCGAAGGTGCGCATACCCGCATCATCCCGGCGCCGGCACCGAACGGCCACAGATTTCCGGGCCGCGCGTGCGCTCACCCCTGTCCGGCGCCGCGCCCGTACCGCAGCACCAGCCCGACCCGCACGTCCACGCTCGCGGCGGCGACCTCGGGCAGTTCGGGCAGTCCGACGGGCTGCTCCGCCGAGCCCGTCGGCCGGTCCTTCGCGGGGTCCACCCGTTCCTCCCCTCCCCCGTTCCACCCTGTGGCTTCGGCTTCGGAAAACCGCTACGCCGCGCCGGTGCGACCCGGCGAGGATAGCGCCATGGCCCGCTCCCCCATCGCCCGGTTCTACGACGACTTCGCCGCCGGCTACCACCTCCTCTACCCTGACTGGGAGGCCTCCGTCGCCCGCCAGGGTGCCGCGTTGGACGCCCTGATCCGCGACCGGCTCGGCGGCCGCGCCACCGACGTGCTGGACTGCGCCTGCGGGATCGGCACCCAGGCCGTCGGGCTGGCCGGGCTCGGGCACCGGGTCACCGGCACCGACATCAGCCCGGTCGCCGTCGGCCGCGCCGCCGCCGAGGCCGCCCGGCGCGGACTCGAACTCCCCACCGCAGCCGCCGACATGCGGCGACTCCCCTTCCCGGATGCCCGCTTCGAGGTGGTCGTCTGCGCCGACAACGCGCTGCCCCACCTGCTCACCCCGGAGGACGTCCTGGCCGCGCTCGGCGAGATGCGCCGCGTCCTGCGCCCCGGCGGTCTGCTCCTGCTCACCACCCGCCCGTACGACGAACTGCGCCGCAGCCGACCGTCCTCCACCCCACCCCAGACCTCCGAAGCGGACGGACAGCGGTCCGTCGTCTTCCAGCTCTGGCAGTGGCACGAGGACGGCGAGCGGTACGACCTGGAACTCTTCCAGCTGCTGCCCGGCACGGACGGACAGTGGCGGGTCGATGTCCGTCGTTCCACCTACTGGGCCCTCACCCAGGCACAGGTGAGCGCGTTCGCCACCGGGGCGGGCTTCACCGGGACCGACTGGAAGGCCCCCGCCGACACCGGGTTCTTCCAGCCCGTCCTGACCGCCCGGACGCCCTGACCCGCTTCTCCTGCCGCACCGCCTACCGCCCCCCTCCAACGCCGCCACCTCCTACCGACCACCCGCCAACGCCGCCACCGCCTCCGCGACCCGCGCCGCCCCGTCCTCCCCCGCCATCGCGCTGGCCGCCGCCTGCGCCCGCGTGCGCAGCGACGCGTCCGTGACGGCCTGCCGGATGGCCTCCGCCAAGCTGCCGGCCGTCAGATCGGCGAACCGGACCGGCACGGTGGCCGCACCCACGCGCACGAGCCGGTCGGCCCAGAAGGGCTGGTCGGCCATCACCGGCACGGGCACGCTCGGGACACCGGCGCGCAGCGCCGCGGCTGCCGTGCCGGCGCCGGCGTGGTGCACGACAGCCGCCATGCGGGGGAAGAGGTGGACGTGCGGCAGCGCACCGACGCTCAGCACGTCGTCCCCCTCACCGGAGATCCCCGCCCAGCCCGCCTGCAGCACACCGCGGACACCCGCCTGCCGCAGCGCGTCCACCGCCAGGGCCCCCAACCGCTCGCCCTGCCCGGCGGCCATGCTGCCGAAGCCGATGAACACCGGCGGCGGCCCGGCCCGCAGGAAGTCCTCGACCTCGGCCGGGAGCCGGTCGTCCGCCGGAACGTGCGGCCACCAGTTGCCGACCACCCGCAAACCCTGCCGCCAGTCGGCCGGGCGTGGCACGAGGGTGGGGCTGAACCCGTGCAGCACCGGCCAGTTGCCCTGCTCCACGGCCCGCCGCCGCGCCCCCTGGGTGCGCGCGGGCAGGCCCAGCCGCGACCGCAACCGCCGCGCGGCCTCGGCGTGCAGGCGGTCCACGACCCGCTGGCCGAGTGCGCCCGCCGCTCGGTTGCCCCACCTCCCCAGCGAGCGGGTGCCGCCGACGACCGGCGGGAACTCCCGCGTCGGCAGGGTGGGTTGGAGGTAGACCCCGAGGCTGGGCGCGTCCATCGCCTCGGCGAGGTGCCAGCCCAGCGGCGCGGTGGTGGTGCCGAGCAGGAGCAGGTCGGCGCCGGGCGCAGCCGCGTCGGCGAGCCCGTCGCCGAGCCGCTCGATGAACGCGGCCGCCCGCGTGAGCAGTTCGGTCCGGCCTCTCTCCGAACGGGCGGGCGTCCCACGCGGGTCGACCGGCAGCGGGCGGAACTCCAGGCCGCTGTCGACCACCAGTTCGCGGAAGGTCTCCGGCGCGGCGAGCGCGACGTGGTGCCCCTCACCGCGCAAGTGCGCCCCGAGTCCGGTGTAGGGCGCGACGTCGCCGTGGGAGCCCGCGGCCATCAGGAGGATCCTCATCGTGCCACCTCGGACCGCGTCGCCTCGGATCGCGTCGTGGTGCATCCGGTCGCCTCGAATCCCGTCACCTCGGAGTCGCCGCCCGCGCCGTGCCGTTCGGCGTTGCGGCCGATGGCGGTACGGAGGTAGCCGGCCAGCCCGGGGCGCTGATCGGCGGCCGGTACGACGAGGGCGAAGGCGCGGGCGTCCGCCTCGTAGTCGTCGGCGATCCGGCAGTGCATCTCGGGCGGGCAGGGCGTGAACCAGCGGGTGATGTGCTGTCGGTGCTCCTCGGCGAGGTCCAGCACGGCCTCGTGGTCGGCCGGCAGCCTCTGGTCGAAGGCGTCCAGCAGCCGTCCGCGCCACTCCGCGGCCTCCGCCATCAGCTGCCGCCAGTCCTCCTTCGAGTGGGTGGCGGCGCGGGCCAGGGCCTCCTGGTGGCTCTCCCGCTCACCCCACTTGAGGTGGGCGTCGGCGGCGTAGCTGAGGTCGAAGACGACGTCGCCGAAGACCTCGAAGCGCTCCTCCGGGCCGAGTTCGACCCCCGTGCGCTGGACCTCGATGGCGCGCTCGGCGACGTCGACCAGCTTCTGCAGCCGGGCAATCTGCTCGGTGAGCGCCTGTCGTCGGGCCAACAGGTGGTCGAGGGCGTTGGCCTGCGGGTCCGCCAGGATGTCGGCGATCTCCTCGAGCGGGAAGCCGAGTTCCCGGTAGAAGAGGATCTGCTGGAGCCTGGCGAGGTCCGCGCCGCTGTAGAGCCGGTAGCCGGCCGGGCTGCGTTCGCTGGGCGACAGCAGCCCGGACCGGTCGTAGTAGTGCAGGGTCCGAACGGTGACCCCGGCGAATCCTGAGACCTGTCCCACCGACCAACTCATGAGTCCCTCCCGTGCATCCGTTACCTCCGCGCATCCGATACCGCCGTGCATCCGTGCATCCGTGCATCCGCGCGTTCCGCTGCGCCCCACCGTGCGGCCTGACGTGGGGTAAGGGTCAACCCGCGTCCCGGCGTCCCGGAGCGCGCGTCGGACGGCCGACTGCAGGACCGGTGATAAATCGGTTGCGAACTGACCGCGATGCGTGAAAGCGTACGAACAGCCGTGCAGGACCAACGTTTTCAGAAGGGAGGCCCGCCATGATCAGCGGTATACGACCAGCAGCTGTGCCGGGCCTCGTGCTCGGTGACACCCCGGCTCGCGCTTCGACGCGTGAGCCGCACCCGGCCTGACGTCTGCCCACACCCCAGCGGCGCCACGGCTCGGCGCACCTGCTGCTCACCTCCTCGTCGAAGTGCTCTTCGTGCCCCCTTGCACGTTCGACCACGAGGAGCCCCGGTGTCCGACACCCACCGGCCCACCACCGTCACCCTGCCCACGCTCTGCGCCCTGCCCGCCACCTGGCACAGCGAGAACGGCACGCCCCCGCCGCGCCGCCTGATCGCCGCCGACGACTCCCTGCGCGCCGAGGCCGCCTACCGGCTCGCCTGCGAGGGCACCGCCCTGCTCTGGCAGGGCGGCTACCCCGATGCGCTCCGTCTCCTGCACGCCATGCGCCGCCGCGCCGAGCGGCGCCGACCCCGATCCGCATCCGACTCCCCGGCCGAGGCCTTCCGGCAGCACCGCCGCGAGCGCGCCCGCCTCGCGCGCGTCCTCGGCATGCTGCTGGTGCCGCTGGACACGGGCCACCGTGTACGGCTCGACCGAGCCCCCGACGTCCGCGAGGCCTGCCTGGCGGCCTATGGACCGTTCCTTGACAACAGAATCGTGTCCCTGCGCGAACTCCTCGGTGTGATCGGCGCCCACCAGTGGCGCATCCGGGGCGTCGAGGTCCCCGCACTCGGCGCCCGCATCCACCCGCACTACGGGGTCTTCTCGCCGGTCCGCGGCGAGTACGTCGACCTCGTCGCCCGGGCGCCACTGCCACCGGCCGCCCTCCTCCACCCCACCGCCCACGACCTCGGCACCGGCACGGGGGTGCTCGCGGCCGTCCTCGCCCGGCGCGGCCTCCGCCGGGTCCTGGTCACCGACGCCAACCCCCGGGCGCTCGACTGCGCCCGCGACAACGCCCGCCTCCTCGGTCTCGCCGACCGCATCGAGACCGCCGGCACCGCCCTCTACCCGCCCGGCGACGACCGGACCGCCCTGGTCGTCTGCAATCCCCCGTGGCTCCCCGGTCGACCGACCTCCGCCCTCGACCGGGGCGTCTACGACCAGGGCAGCAGCATGCTTCACGGCTTCCTCGACGGTCTGGCCGGCCGTCTACTGCCCGGCGGAGAAGGCTGGCTCGTCCTCTCCGACCTGGCCGAGCACCTCGGCCTGCGCTCCCGGGCCGACCTCCACAACGCCATCGCCGGGGCTGGCCTGCGCGTCACCGGCCGCCTCGACACCGTCCCCCGCCACCCGCGGGCCACCGCGCCCCGCCGGGCCGACCCGCTCCGGACCGCGCGTGCCGCCGAGGTCACCTCGCTCTGGAGGCTCGCCCCCGCGTAACGCCCAGCCACCCGCCGCACACACCGTGGAGCCGACCGATCCCACCCGTGGGCACACCCGCCCCGAGGTACCTAGCCTGGTGGTAGGAGGCGATGGACATGCTTGGAGACGCACCCCTGTTGGCCATGATCCCAGCCGCCGATCTGGCCCGCGCCAAGGCGTTCTACACCGACACCCTCGGTCTGAAGCTCACCGAGGAGAACCCACAGGGACTCACGTTCCAGTGCGGCGGCACCCAATTCGGCGTCTACGAGACACCCAGCGGCGGCCAGGCCGCCCACACGCTCGCCAGCTTCAAGGTCAGCGACCTCGACGCCGAGATGGCGGCTCTGCGCAGCCGCGGCATCACCTTCGAGGACTACGACTTCCCCGGCCTGAAAACCGTCAACGGCATTGCCGAGGCCGACGGCCTGCGCGCCGCCTGGTTCAAGGACAGCGAAGGAAACATCCTCTGCGTGAACGAACTCACCACCACGTAACACCCGCCCGCCCCACACCCGTAGCTCCGTCGGACGGCAGCGGGAGCGGCTGTCCGACGGAGCTGGTCGCCGCCCTGAGGTCACCGCCCGCGCACCCGACGCCGGACCGCGCGCACCGCGGCCACCGGGTCGAAGGCGCCCGGGCGGTCCCGGGTCAGCGGGTAGCAGGCGAAGCCGATCAGCGCCGCGCTGAAGTGGCCGACGCCGGTGTAGTCCCGGCTCTGCTGGAGACCCAGGCCGTAGACGACCAGCACCCCAGCCGCGTACAGGTACCGCCAGGGCCGCACGACCAGGTAGGTGAGCACCGCGACCACCCCGGCGAGCGCGTAGCTGACGCCGTAGTCGAGGGTGAAGACGGCCTTCGGGGAGGCGAGCCCGCGGTGGATCGCCCAGCCGAGCGCGCCCTCACTGAGGTAAGTCGCGCCGACGTGCGCGAGCAGCGCCACCGAGATCCAGCGCAGCGTGCCGAGCCAGCGCTCGGCGGGCACGTGGAAGAGGTTGTAGAGGAGGAAGTAGGCCAGCCATCCGCCGCCCGCGATCCACAGCGCGCTGGTCACCAGGACGCGGACCGGCGACGTCTGCAGGTGGTGCAGGTTGGTCGAGCGCCGCTCCAGGATGCGGTCGGCGGTCGACGGGTCGACGTGCCGGATCACCTGGGTGGTGACGAGCAGGATCGCCAGCCAGGCGTAGGTGCCCGGGGCGCGCCGGACGTAGGCCCACACCGCGCGGGCGGTCCGCGCCCACCGGGGCCGCCGGCGCACCTCGGAGCCCGTCACGGTGCTGCCGGCCATCGACGCCTCCTCGACACTCCCCCACCCACCCTCACCCCGCCCGACCGCCGCCCGCCGCCGCGGCAGCCCGTCCGGGTGATCCGTCGCCACCCCCACCCGCACCCCTCACCGCTCCCAGCGCTCCCACCGCCCGCCCGACCACGACTCCCGACCGCCCACCCGACCGACGCCCGGCCGGCTCCCGGCCGCCACCTGCCGCTGACGTACGCTGGCGCCCTGACTCTCCCGGCCACGACCCCTCCGGCCACGCACCGGGCGTGCCGGCACCGGGAACCCGCAGAGCAAGGGCACCAGGCACGATGAGCGATCGGCTCGACACGAGACCACCGACCGACACCGAGGCCTCCCGGCACCCCGCGTGGAGAGCCGCCGCCCGTCTGCGGCTCACCGCGGCGTACGTCCTGCTGCTGACCCTCACCGCCTCCTGGCTCGCCGGCCAGGGCCACGCCGAGCGGGCCAGGTTCGTCCGGCACAACAGCAGCAACGTTCACCACATGGAAGTCGGCAAGTGGTGGACGGTCATCACCAGCGGACTGGTGGTCGACGGCGTGCCGGCCTGGGCGGGCATCGCGGCGGTCGCGGTCGTCCTGGGCCTGGCCGAGTGGCGCTGGGGCCCCGCCCGGGCCGCCGCCGTCTTCGCCTTCGGTCACGTCGGCGCCACCCTGCTCACCGAGGGCGCGATGTGGGTGATGCTGACCGCCCACATCCCCGGCGCGCTCTCCCGGGCCAGGGACGTCGGCATCAGCTACGGCCTGGTCGCCACCGGCGCATGCCTGCTCGCCCTGGGCCCGGCCCCGCTGCGCCGCTACGGCCTCCCGGCGCTCGCCCTGGCCCTTGCCACCGCCTGGGCGCTGAACCAGCAACTCGCCGACGCCGGGCACCTCGTCGCGCTCGGCCTCGGCGTGCTCGCCTCCCGGACGGTCTGGCTGCGCGCCCGGGCGGCCCCCGCACCCCGCTGACACCGCTGACACCGCTGACACCGCACCAGCAGGACGGGCCGGACTCCCCTCGGGATCCGGCCCGTCGCCGTCCCCCCACTTCCACAGGCTCGACCCACCACCCCCAACACGTCCACCGAACAAGCGAGTTGACCGGACCGACCACCGCCGGAGGACCGTCTCGCACGCAGCCGTCCCCATCGACTCGATCGCATGCTCTTGCGGTACTCTGCAAATCTATGCCAGAGTGCGGGCATCGGATCGAATACGCCGAATCCCGTCACACATCGCTGAATCAGGGGCCCGCCCGCGCGGGTCATAGGGTGCATCCATGTCGAAGGTCTTGAGCAAGCTGCCGGTCGGTGAACGGATCGGCATCGCATTCTCCGGTGGGTTGGACACCTCCGTCGCCGTCGCGTGGATGCGCGAGCACGGTGCGCTGCCGTACGCCTACACGGCCGACATCGGCCAGTACGACGAGCCGAACCTCGCCGACGTCCCGGCCCGGGGCCGCGCGTACGGCGCCGAGCAGGCCCGGCTGGTCGACTGCCGGGCCGCGCTGGTCGAGGAGGGCCTGGCCGCCCTCGCCTGCGGCGCGTTCCACATCCGCTCCGCCGGGCAGACGTACTTCAACACCACCCCGCTCGGCCGCGCCGTGACCGGCACCCTGCTGGTCCGCGCCATGCAGGAGGACGGGGTCTCCATCTGGGGCGACGGCTCCACCTACAAGGGCAACGACATCGAGCGGTTCTACCGCTACGGTCTGCTCGCCAACCCCAGCCTGCGGATCTACAAGCCGTGGCTGGACCAGGCGTTCGTCGACCAGCTCGGCGGCCGCAAGGAGATGTCCGAGTGGCTCGCCGAGCGCGACCTGCCGTACCGGGACTCCGCCGAGAAGGCCTACTCCACCGACGCCAACATCTGGGGCGCCACCCACGAGGCGAAGCGGCTGGAATTCCTGGACGCCTCGATGGAGATCGTCAGCCCGATCATGGGCGTGGCCTTCTGGGACCCTGCGGTCGAGATCCAGACCGAGGACATCACCGTCGAGTTCGAGTTCGGCCGCCCGGTCCGGATCAACGGCCAGGAGTTCGCCAGCGCCGTCGACCTGGTCCACGAGGCCAACAGCATCGGCGGTCGCCACGGCCTCGGCATGTCGGACCAGATCGAGAACCGGATCATCGAGGCCAAGAGCCGCGGCATCTACGAGGCCCCCGGCATGGCGCTGCTGCACATCGCCTACGAGCGCCTGCTGAACGCCATCCACAACGAGGACACCCTCGCCACCTACCACACCCAGGGCCGCCGCCTCGGCCGGCTGCTGTACGAGGGCCGGTGGTTCGACCCGCAGTCGCTGATGCTCCGGGACAGCATGCAGCGCTGGATCGGCCACCCGGTCACCGGCAGCGTCACCCTGCGGCTGCGGCGCGGCCAGGACTACTCGGTCATCGACACCCAGGGCCCCCACTTCAGCTACCACCCCGAGAAGCTGTCGATGGAGCGCAGCGTCGACGCCGCGTTCGTCCCGGACGACCGCATCGGCCAGCTGACCATGCGCAACCTCGACATCGCCGACTCGCGCAGCAAGCTGGAGCAGTACGCGGTGCACGGCCAGCTGGCGCCGTGGAGCGGCCTGATCGGCGAGCTCGCCCCGGGCGGAGCCGCCCCGATCGCCGCGGGCACCGGCGACGCGGAGGAGTCCAACGCGCTCGACCACGCCGCGATCGAGTCCGGCACCGACTGACCCGCGCGGACCGACCGACGCGTCCGGCACCGACGCGTCCGGCACCGACGCATCCGGCACCGGCCGGCACGCCGGAGCGCACCCGAGGAGGCCGCCGCACCACACCGGTGCGGCGGCCTCCGCCGTTCCCGCCCGCACGCCCGGCCAGCGACTTCCTTCCCCCCGGCTTCACCCGAACAGCCGACCCGACCGTGCACCCCGGTCCCCGCCGTAGCTGAATGGCGGACGGGCGCCCGGCGACGGGAAGGCAGGAACCGCGATGGGTGAAGCGGTCGGTTCGATGCTGGCCTCGGCGGTGGCGGTCGCGATCAGCCCGCTGCCGCTGATCGCCGTGATCCTGATCCTCACCACCCCACGCGGCCGGAGTGGCCGGAGTGGACCGACCGGCCGGACCGACCGGAGCGGCCGCACCACCAGCCTCGCCTTCGCGGCCGGCTGGGTGCTCGGGCTCGCCGCGCTGGTCGCCGTGGTCGTGGCGGCCGGCAGCGCGCTGGGCCGGGCCCAGACCACGCCCACCTGGTCGTCCTGGCTCAAACTCGGCCTCGGGACACTGCTCGTCCTCTCCGCCGCGCGGAAGTGGCGCGACCGCCCCCGCGCGGGCCACGTCACGGCACCACCCGCCTGGCTGCGGGCGATCGACCGCTATCCGGCCACCAGGTCCACAGGCCTCGCGCTCGGACTCGTCGTGGGCAGTCCGAAAACCCTGCTCCCCGCCGTCGGCGGCGCCGCCTCGATCGCCGCCACCGGGTGCGGCCCCGGAGCCATGACCACGGCAGCGGCACTGATGGTGGTGATCGGGTCGCTCTGCACGCTCCTGCCGCTCGCGGTCCACCTGCGCGGCGGGGACCGCTCCGCCCGGACCCTCGGCGAGTGGCGGGCCTGGACGGCGACTCACCAGGCCGCGATCCTGACCACCGTCCCGGTCGTGCTCGGCGCCGAATACCTGGGCGACGCACTCTCCGGGCTCACCTGATCGACGCGCTCGCGCCGGCGAGCCGGCCCCGCTCGGCGAATCGCGCCCGCAGCAGGTCCACGCCCTTCGCGACCCCCGCCCTCACGCCTCCGCCCCGCCCTCGTCCGGGTGTTCCAGCAGGTAGTCGAGGTGGCGCCGTCCGAGGCTGTAGTAGGTCCGCGCGGTGGTGTGCGCGATGCCGAGCGAGCGGCCGATGTCGTGGTACGAGAGGCCCTCCCGGCGCAGCCGGACCACGTCGGCCTGGATCGGCGCGGCGCGCGCGAGCTCGTCCATCGCCCAGTCCAGGGCGTCGAGTTCGGCGAGCTCGTCCAGTTCGTCGTGGCTGGTGTCGGGTCGATGCTGGGCTATCACCCGCAGCCGTCTGCGTTCGGCGCGGCGGCGCTCGCGCAGGACATCGACCACCGCGTCCTTCACGACCTTGAAGGCGAAGGCCTGCGGATCGACGCTGGCCAGGGCGCGGCGCCAGTTCTTGTAGAGCGTGGTGCCGGCGCTCTGGACGGCGTCCTGGGCGTCCTCGCGGTGCCGCAGGCGCTGCTGGGCGTAGCGGAGGTAGCCGGAGTTCTCGCGGGCGAAGAAGGCCTCGAAGTCGGTCGGCGGGTCACCGAGCGGGTACGCCCGCAGGCCCCGCTCCTCGCCCGGCCCGGGGTCGTCCATGCACGCCCCCTTTCGTGGGTCCGCTGGCCGGCCCACCGGGTGGTACGCCGACGGCCCCGTCGGGGGCTCGTGGTGTAACCGTCCGGGAGGCACCGGATGTTGACCGGATCGGGCGGAAAATCGGCGAACGTTTCCGTTCACTTCCGAACAGCACCGCTGACCTGCCGGTTCGGGCGCTCCAGCCCCACCGGAACGCCCGCCACGTGACCCAGATCACACCTCGCGAGGCGCCGGCTTGACAAGCCCCGCGACACCACCCCTACGGCGCGGGCTCGACCGTCGCCGAGTCCATCGCGGCGGTCACCCGCTCCAGCAGTCCGCGCAGCGCCGCCAGGTCCTCGATCGGCAGCCCGGTGGCGGCGAGCAGCCGGCGCGGGACCTGCCCGGCCCGCTCGCGCAGCGCCGACCCCTCGGCCGTGAGGGCGACGGTGACCGACCGCTCGTCCTGCGGGCTTCGCTCGCGGCGCACCAGCCCGGCCGCCTCGAGCCGCTTGAGCAGCGGGGAGAGCGTGCCGGAGTCGAGCCGCAGCCGCTCGCCGATCCGCTTGACGGGCAGTTCGCCGTCCTCCCAGAGCACCAGCATCACCAGGTACTGCGGGTAGGTCAGCCCGAGGTCCCGCAGGAGCACCCGGTAGACACCACCGAAGGCGCGCGAGGCCGCGTTGAGCGAGAAGCAGATCTGCTGGTCGAGGCGGAGCAGTTCCTCGTCCGCCATGCCGGGGAGCGTGGTCATGGATCCATGGTACCGATCAGGTTCGCACCATTGAGTTGTGCGCAATTGAATTGCGTGCTCTACTTGGAGCGCGGCAGGGAACCGGACAGTCACCGGAACGAACGGCGACGCCACCGGGCCCCTCCGCATCCGAACAACCGCAGCACCACGAAGGGAACCGACCATGGACGCGCTCTACACCGCAGCCGCCACCGCCAACGGCCGGGAGGGCCGCGCCGTCAGCTCCGACGGGCAGCTGGACCTCGCGCTGGCGATGCCGCCGGCGCTCGGCGGCAACGGCCAGGGCACCAACCCCGAGCAGCTGTTCGCGGCCGGCTACGCCGCCTGCTTCGCGAGCGCCCTCGGCCTGGTCGGCCGCCAGGCCCGGGTGGACACCAGCGAGGTCTCGGTGACCGCCGAGGTGTCCATCGGCAAGGACGGCGCCGGCTTCGGCCTCGCCGTCGTGCTGCGCGTCGAGCTGCCCGAGTCCCTCGCGGGCGAGACCGGCGAGCTGCTGGTCAAGCAGGCGCACGAGGTCTGCCCGTACTCCCGCGCCACCCGGGGCAACATCCCGGTCGAGCTGGTCGTCGAGTGACCACGCTCTGCGACCCGCCATACGGCGCGTAGCCTCCGCAGGCACACCGGGCCCGCCGCACAGCACGTGCGGCGGGCCCACCGCCATGCCCGGAGCCGCGCCCCGCCCCCGGCTGCGCCCCTACTCCACCCCGCCGGGCCCGCCGCCTCCCGGCCCGTTCGCCGAGCGCAGCGTCTCCAGTCTGTGCCGGTACTCCTCCGCGTCGATCTCGCCCCGTGCGAACCGCTCCGCGAGCACCTGCTCCGGGGTCGGCCCCGACCCCCAGCCGCGCGCGCCACCCGGTCCGCGCCCGCCGGCGCCCGCTGCCGCCGGACCGTACGGGATCGGCTGCCGCGAGCGCGAGACGTACCGGAACAGGACGACGGCGAGGACCACGATCAGCGCCAGGAGCAGCAGCGATCCGACCACCATCAGCCCGACGCCCCAGCCGTTCATGCCGTGGTCGTGCCCGTACCCATGCCAGTGCCTCATCAGGACCTCCTCCTCCGGCCCGCCCGGGCCCGCCGAGGTGATCAGCGCCTTACCACCATCGTGCGCCCGTCAGCGGTGAAAGCGCTGTGAAGAAAGCCTGAGAAAACGTTCCTGCGCACAGGCGGGCGCCCGCGGGGTAGCGTGCCGCTCGTGACCCCGCACCCGCGCATGACGCACCACCCGCCCGACGACGGCCGCTCCCCCGAGCAGCTCGTCGCCGCCGGGGTGCTGCGGCGCCATGCGGACCCCAGCCCCCACCCGGCGCTCGGCCGCTCCCCGATCGCCTACGTCGCCACCGCACTCTGGGCCGAACTCACCGCCCTCGCCATCGCACCGTCCGCCGCCGAGGCCACCGCCACCGCCCTGCTGCACACGATCGCCGGCCAGGCCGTGGACGCGGCCCTCGCCCCGGGCAACGAGCGCGCCCCGCGCGACGACCTGTACGTGACCGACCCCGCCCACATCGGCCCGCACCGCCGCGCGGTCTGGTTCCAGCGCTCCGGCCCGCACGGGCCGATCACCGCCGCCTTCGCACCCGTGAACCACAGGCCGTGAATCACAGCTGTGAACCACAGGCCGCGAGACCAGAAGCCGTCAACCGCAGGCCGGGAACCACAAGCCGTGAACGGCGGGTCGCGGTCGTACGCCGGAGTAGCCTTCAGCGCTCGACCCGCAGGCTGTGGCAGACCCAGCTGAGCCGGTCCGGACCGCCGATCGGCGGCCGGTCGTGGTACGTCCCGTCCGCAACCGACAGGTTGACGATCAGGTACGCGTGCCAGCCGGACCCCACCCCGTGCAGGTCCGCGTAGACCAGCTCGTCCTCGACGTACCAGTCCACCGAGTGCGCGCCGAGCACCACCCGCAGGGCGAAGGTCGCGCCGGGGGCGATCCCGGCACCGCCGCCGTGCCAGTACCGGAAGCCGCCCCGGACGTGGTTGGAGATCTCCAGCAGGTCCGGGTTGTCGGGGTGGTACTCGAAGAGGTCCACCTCGTTGCCGCCGTCCCGCCAGGTCCAGATCGCCGGCCAGGCGCCCAGTTCGACCGGCAGCGTCACGCTCGCCGACAGCACGTCCCCGGTGTGGACCTGGAAGCCGTCGGGGCTGCCCTCGGTGGTCAGCAGGTTGCAGCTCCACAGCCCGCCGCTGTGCCGCCGGGTGGCGGTGAACACGCCGCCGGGGCAGTAGTCGCGGACGAGGTAGTCGAGCTTGTGATCGCTCCGATTGGTCGGCCCCATCCGGGGATAGGCGCTGCTGCGCCCGGCGATCCACTGCCTGGTCGAAGTGAAGTCCGCGTCGAACACGACTGTCACGGCCGCCTCCCCGGTGCCCCGGTGCCCCGGCAGTCCGATCAGCCAGGCACACAAAGTGAGTTACCCGATACGCTCCGCTGTATGCGAAGCGGGCCACCCGGGTCCGGGCCGGACCTGGCAGCCACCGCGGAGCTGCGGATCAGCCGACCGGAGCCGCGCCCCCGGTCCCGGCCCCGAGCCGGTCGGTCACCGACACCACGCCGTCCACCGAGCGGCACAGGTTGAGCACGATCGGCACCAGGTGCGCCTCGGGCACGGTGCCGCTGAGCACCACCCGCCCCTGGGTGACCTCCACCCCGATCTCGGCCGGGCTGACCCCGTCGATCCGGCCGAGCACCTCCTCGACGATCTCCCGCCGGATCACCGTGTCCTCGCGCAGGAACACCCGCAGCAGGTCGCCCCGGCTGACCATGCCGATGACCCGCCCCTCCTCGTCCAGCACCGGCAGCCGCTTCAGCCCGTGCCGGCTCATCGTGCGGGCGGCCGCGACCACGCTGGTGCCGGGTGTGGTGCAGACCGGCTGAGCCGTCATCAGGCCGGCGGCCGTGACCTCGCCGTCCGGGCCGGCCTGCGCCGACTCGGGCCCCGGCAGCAGGCTGCCCGGATCCTCCTGCGCGGCCAGGGTCCGCAGCAGGTCGGCCTCCGAGACCACGCCGAGCGGCCGCCCCTCCGGGTCCACCACCGGCACCCCGGTGATGTGGTACTCGCTCAGCAGCGCCACGATCTCCCGGAACCCGGTCTCGGGCGAGACCAGGACCACGGGGCTGGTCATCACGGATTCGACGGTGGCATGCCGCACGCCGGTTCACCTCGTCCAACGCTGCTGGTCCGACCGGGCGCGGATCGTCCCGGCCGGTTACCCGCAGCATGGCGCGCGGCGGCCACGACCGCCAGGGGCCAAGGGGCCGAACGGGTGGGACCTTGGGCCCCGGACCGCGAACGCGGCCCTCATGCCTCCCCCTCCGCGCCCCGGTGGTGCGCCCGCCACCCCGGACGGCGCAACCATCACATGATCGACTCGTTGGACCGTCCACCACGACAGCACCACGGCTTACGGGAGGCCCCTTTGCCAGGACGGACGGTGGGCGCGGCACCGCCGGCCCAGGGAGTCGCGGCGCGTCCCGTGGCGCAGGCGGAGGCCGCGCTGGTGCGCCACTACCGCAGGCTGGTCCGGCTCGCCTACCTGGCCCTGCCCGCCGACCGTGACCGGCACAGCCGGGTGCTCGCCGCCCACGCCGCCGTCCAGCGCGCGCTGCCCTCCCGCTGGCCCCGCCGGGACGAACCGGCGGCCACCGGGGCGGACCCGGTGTACGCCGCGCTGCGCCTACGGGTTCTGCGCGCCGCGCTCCGCCCGCACCCGGCCGCCCGGCTGCTGGCACCCCGGGTCTGGGGGCTGCGGCTGTTCACCCCGCACGGCGGCGAGGAGGACGCGGGGCTCGACCACGCGCTCGCGGCGCTCGACGCCCCGGCCCGGGCGGCCTTCGCCCTGCGCACGGTCGAGGCGCTGACCGCGGACCAGGCCGCCGAGGTGCTCCGGCAGGCGGGGGTGGCACGGCCTCACGAGGCGGTCGCCGCAGCAGCCGCGGTCCCGTCCGGCCCGGACCGGGAGCCGGCCGCATTCGACCCGTGCGCCGTCCGGGTGCAGCCCACCGACCTGCTGCGCCGCCGCCGGACACTGACCGCGGCGCTGGCGGTCGGCGTGCTCGGGCTCACCACCACGGCCGCCGTGCTGGGCGGTTCCGCCGCCACGGCGCCCGCCGGTCCGGCCTCCGCGCTCCCGCCGGGCGCCGTCGACCCGGCCCGGCTGGTCCGGGTGGCACCGGACGCGTGGCAGCACACCGCCCGGGTGGACTTCTCCGCCTGGCCCGCCCGGGGCGACCGCCGCGAGGACGGCGCGCTGCTCGGCCGCGCGCTGACCGCCTGGGCGCGGCCCGGCCCGCAGACCCGCGCCGAAGTGGGCACGGACACCGCTCCGCCCGCCGAAGCGCCGCACCTGCTGTTCGCCGGAACGGTGGAGGGCACCGGCGTGGTGGTGCTGTACGACGGTCGGCGGATCGCCCGCTACACCGACGGCAGCGACGGCGGACTCGACCTCGCCCGGGCCGACGACTCTGACCTGACCACGGCGGGCGCGGTGGCACTGCGCCGCCCGGGCGCCGCCGTCCGCTACCTGCTGGCACCCTGGGTGGACTCCGCCGAGACCCGCCGGATCGACCAACCCGACGCCCCCGCCCGCCCATTGGACCACCCCGGGGGCATCACCGCCGCCGCTCCCGGCGGCGGGCTCGCCGACTGCCAGGGCGCCTCCCTGCTCCAACTGCGCTCCTCCCCGGTGGTCGCCGAGAAGCACGTCTTCCTGCTGGCCGACCTGGGCGGCCTCGTCCCCGCGCACCTCACCTACGCCCCGCCGCCGGACCGCGCCCCGTCCGACCGCAGTCAGCCCGACCGCTCCCCGTCCGCCCAGCCGGCCCCCGAGCCGCGCGAGGTCACCGCCCAGGACGCGCTGCAGGCCTGGTCACGGGCGGGCTGCGCCGTCCCGGACGGCAAACCGGGCGTCAAGCAGCTCAACCTGTGGGCCTTCGCCGTCCAGCCGCTGCCGCAGAACGCGGGCTCGGCCGCCTGGGTGTGCCTGCGCGCCGACCGCTGGAACGGCGAGGGCAGCGCCGCCACCGCCGTCGTCCTGCCGACCGCCCGCGGCCCGCAGTGCACTGGCGGCGGCCCCGGCCGGGCGTGCAGCCGGTTCGAGCAGGACACGGTGGCCTGGACGTGGTGGCGCTCCCCGCAGGGCACCGAGTACCTGCTCGCCGCGGGCAGCCGCCGGGCCACCCGGCTCACCGTCAAGGGCCCGGACTGGTCCGCCGACCGGCCCGTCCCGGACCGCACCCTCGCCGTCGAGCGCTCCGCCCGCACGGCCGTCCAGGTGGAGGCGCTCCTCGACAACGGCACCCGCATCGGCCCGCCGCACTGAGCCCCGCACCCGGGAGTCCGCTCAGCCCGCGGCATCGGCCGCACGGGAGGGCTCCGCCTCGTAGTCCGGCAGTTCGACGCTGCTGACCTCCTTGCCCAGCTCCAGCATCCGGTCCAGCGCCCACCGCCGGTTCAGGACCGCGTTGCGGAACCGCAGCCCGGTCGCCGTGCGCGGTGCCAGGAACGGCCCGGTGCGGTCGCCGCCCTTCTGGCAGCCCTGCGCGTAGCCGCGCAGCAGCTGCTCGTACCGCGCGAAGGCGGCGCGGTGGTCACCGCCCGCCCGGGCCAGCTCGCCCGCCAGGACGTACGCGGCGACCACGGCCGTACCGGTGCCCATGCCGCCGATGGTCGCGCCGCACGCGGCGTCGCCGATCAGGGCGATCCGGCCGTGCGACCAGGTCGGCACGTCGGACCGGCTGATGGAGTCGAAGTACAGCTCGGGGGCGGCGTCCAGGCTCTCCAGCAGCTGCGGCACCCGCCAGCCGAGGCCCGCGAAGGCGGACCGGACCAGTGCCTTCTGCTGCGCCTGGTCGTGGCGGTCGTAGCGCAGTTCGGGCGAGGCGAACAGGCAGAACGCGCCCGCCCTGCTCGGGTCCCGGTGGGTGGCGCCGACGGACATCAGCCGCCCGGGGACGTTCAGGCCCACCGCTCCGACCGGCAGTCCGAGGTCGTTCGGCAGCTGCCAGGTGGCCGCGTAGTAGCCGAGGTGGCGCACGTAGCGCTCCTCCGGGCCGAAGGCGAGCCGACGGACCGTGGAGTGCAGGCCGTCGGCGCCGATCACCAGGTCGAACTCGCGCGGCGCGCCGTGCCGGAAGGCGACCCGGACGCCGCTCGGCGTCTCCTCGAGCGCGGTGATCGAGTCGCCGAAGACGTACTCGGCGCGGGCGCTGCTGTGCCGGTACAGCAGCTGGGCGAGCTCCCCGCGCGGGACCTCCACGTCGCCGCCCGCGAACTCGGCGGGCAGGTGCAGCAGCCGGCGCCCGTCGGCGGCCACGAAGGTCATCGGGCTGCCGCCGGTGCCGAGTGAGCGCAGTTCGTCGAGCACGCCCATCCGCTCCAGCACGGTCAGGTGGGTGCGCCCGCGGAAGTCGACGTCCTGGCCGCCGTCGCGCAGCGCCGGGGCCAGCTCGACCACCGTCACCTCGAAGCCGTACCGGCCCAACCAGTGGGCCAGCGCGGGGCCGGCGATGCTCGCGCCCGAGATCAGGATCTTGGTGCTCATGGGACCACTCCGTCCGAGGATCGAGAAACTGCGTCTGGCAGACACTGTTTGTTGCTGTGTACGGTAGACACAGTTGGAGCGGACAGGCAACCCCCGAGGCGGAAGCCAGGACAGGAGCGGACGATGAGCGAGGCGGCGAACGACACGGTGCGGCTGCTCTGGGGCCCGCCGGCCAAGCCGACCCGGGGGCCGAAGCCGGCCCTCAGCCTGGAGCGGATCGCCGCCGCGGGAGTGGAGGTCGCCGACGCGGAGGGCCTGGGCGCGGTCTCGATGCAGAAGGTGGCCGGGCTGCTCGACTTCACCAAGATGTCGCTCTACCGCTACGTCCCCGGCAAGGCCGAACTGATCGCCCTGATGGTCGAGTCGGCGTTCGACCAGCCCCCGCTGCCCGCGGACGGCGCCGGCTGGCGGGACCGACTCACCGCCTGGGCCCGCCACTTGGCCGCCTCCTTCGTCCGGCACCCGTGGCTGCTCGACGCCACCGTCGGCCCGCGGATCATCGGCCCGAAGGAACTCTCCTGGCTGGAGGGGGTGGTGGCGGCGCTCGACGGCCACGGGCTGACCGGCCCCGAGCGGATGGACGCCGCCGTCCTGCTCGCCGGGCACGTCCGCGGGATCGCCGAACACTCCCGTGCCGCGGGCCCCTCCGGATCCCCCGAGGCCGAATTCCTCACCGCCCTGGGCACCGTGGTGCGCCGGCACGCCGATCGCTACCCCGCCGTCGCCGCCGCCATGTCCGAGCCCGCCGGCCGCGACCAGGCCCTCGATTTCGGCCTCGAGCGCATCCTGGACGGCCTGGCCGCCCTGATCGAGCGCCGCACCCAGCAGGCCTAGCGAGGCCGCGGGCGCGGCGACACGGCGCGGGCGCGGCGAACCCGGGCCGGGCCCGGCGGGACCGACCCGGAAGACCGGTCGGAGCTTCGCCCGCCCGCTCGCTACGATCGCGCCCCATGGCGATGTTCGTGCACCTGACCGCCGCGGCCAACGCGCCGCGCATCCGCCGCTCCGGCATCCGGGCCGACAGCCGGGGCCAGGACGGGGCGCGCGGGCTCTACTGCTTCCCCGTACTGCCCTCGTACACGCTGACCCACCAGTGGCTGCGCGAGCTGGCCCGGTTCGGGCCCAAGGGCTCCCTGGCCGCGGTGCACGTCCGGCTGGACGACGCGCAGGAGGTGCTGACCGGGCACTACCGCGACCGGGCCCGGGGCGCCCAGGAGTCGGCGTCCGCCGCCGAGGCGGTCCGGCGGATCGGCGCGCTGCCCGATCCGCGCGGCTGGGAGGTCTTCGTGCCGCGCCCGGTGGGCGCCCGCGAGGTGCACCGGATCCGCGCCGTGCCGCAGGTCGCCGGCTGGCGCTACCTGCCGAACGCGCACGGCACCCGGCCCTGCACCTGCTTCGGCTGCCGGATCCGCGGTGAGTACGGCGGCCGCCGCCTGCGCGAGCGCCACCCGCACCCGCTGGACGGCCCGCCGCCGCCCGTCCCGGTCCTGCTCGCCCGGGTCGAGGCGGCCGGTGACCCCGGCGACCCGGCCGAGCTGCGGGCCGCCCTGCACTGGTTCGGGATGCGCCGCCGCGGCCCGGTGGACGCCCTGGCCCGCCTGGCCGCCCACCCCGACCAGGCCGTACGCACGGAGCTGGTCTGGGCCGTCGGCACCTGGTCCACCCCGGGCGTCAGCGAACTGCTGGACGGCCTCGCGGACGATCCGCACCCGGATGTCCGCGAGGCCGTCGAGGCGGTGCGGGACCGCTGAGGTTCCGCACCGCCCCCGGGTGGTGCGCTGCCGTCAGGAGACGCGCTTCAGCTGCCAGCTGTTGTTGTTGAGGCTCGGCACCGAGGAGTACTGACAGCCGGCGCTGAAGAAGCTGCTGACGATGGTCCAGCCGGCCGGCGGCCAGGTGGAGGCGCAGGCGTTGACCACGGTGCCGACCGGGTAGCCGGTGAGCTGCATGATCTTCTTGGTGTTCGGGTTGAAGCCGGAGCCGCAGCCGGAGCTGTTCCACCACTGCATGTCCACGTAGCCGCCCGGCGTCAGCGAGGAGGAGCACATGGTGCTGGTGTCGCCGGGCGCGGCCTGGGCGGTACCCATGGTCAGGGTGAGAGCGGCGGCGGCAGCGCCCACGGTCAGCACGGCGGCGCGAAGTCGTGTCACGGGGGTTCGGCTCCTCTCGGTGACACGGCACCTCCGCGTCACCGCCCCTTCCTACCGGTGCCGCCGGCAGGACGGACAGCGCCTTTCCGGCCCGACCGGCGGCGCATTCTCGCCCCTCCGTGCCCGACCCACCCCGTCGTCACGCCCGTGGCCTGCGGTCCTCCCCGCCGACATGCCCGTTCGGCCGATCCGGGTGATCATGGGACGAACCGCGTCTTCGGCGATTCGGCGCACCGGTCGGCTCCGGTGGCGCCCGGAAGGTGGACTGCGATGTTCCAGCTCCTGTGGATTCTGCTCATCGGCTTCGTGCTGGGCGTCCTCGCCAAGCTGATCCTGCGCGGGCCGCAGTCGATCCCCTGGTGGCTGACCATGCTGCTCGGCGCCGCCGGGGCCTGGCTCGGCAACGCCGTCTCCGGCTGGATCGGCGTGCGCCACACCGGGGGCATCGACTGGATCCGGCACATCCTCCAGCTCGCCTTCGCCGTCGGCCTGGTGGCCTTGGTCGCACCCGCCTGGAGCCGGTCCCGTCAGAGCCGCTGACCCGGCGCCGGGCCGGATTGTCAGTGCCGCGTGCAAGACTCCTGCCAGGGCTCACGGGACGGGCCCGGGGCGGGAGGAGTGCACGGATGACCATCCGGAGTGTCTGGCGGCTGCAGCGCGGCGAGGAGCCGCTCGGGGAGATCCTCGTGGACGACATGGACTGGCCCTGGCTGCACGGCCGCTTCGTCCCCGAGCCGGGCTTCGCCGAGGTGAAGCCCTGGTTCGACGAGTCGGCCGCCCTGGTGGACGCCGGGGACTACGGGGGCTTCGAGCGCGCCTACGACCGAATAGACGAGCTGACGCTGGTCGCCCCGGACGGCCCGGTGGACGACTTCCTGCTGCACATCCGCGGCGACGAGGCGTCCTTCCGCTGCTGACGTCCGCGCGCGCCCGCCTGCGCCCGCGGGCACGACCGGTCGCTCAGCCCACGTGCACGGCGGGCCGGCGGGAGCGGTCCGGCTCGGCCTCGCGCAGCACCTCGCGGGTCACGGGGGCGATCTCGCCCTGCCCGAACAGGAAGAACCGCAGGAACTGGGCGAAGGGGTTGCCCTCGGTCCACTCGAAGTAGATGTGCGGCTGCTGCCCGGTCAGGTCGCGCACCTGCAGCAGCAGGGCGGCCAGCGCGTTGGGCACGCTGGAGCTCTCCAACGACAGCACCCGGTACCGCTCGTGCATCACCTCGCCGTGGACGGTCAGCTCGGCCTCGAAGTCGGACGGGTCGAGCACGGTGACCTCGACGAAGACCAGGTCGTCCTCGGCCGGGATGTCGTTGTCGGTGCGGATCTGGCGGATCTTGTCGCGGTACTCGGCGAGGTCCCGGCTGTTCGGCTCGTTGGCGATCAGTCGCAGCGGGCGGTGCATGTAGTCCCGGACGAACCGCTCCGCGACGACGTCCAGCACCACGTCGGTGACGCGCAGTTCGAAGGCGCGCTTGAGCCGGGAGAGGAAGGAGACCAGCATGATGCCCGCGATGAAGCAGGCGCCGATCTTGACGCCGTCGGGCCGCTCGGCGATGTTGACCGCCGTGGTGTAGAGGAACACCGCGGAGACCACCGCGAAGCCCGCCCGCCAGCGCCGCTGCCCGGCCTTGTGGGCGGCGATGGTCACGGCGATCGCGGCGGAGCTGATCAGCACCAGCACACCGGTCGCGTACGCGCTGCCCTGGGCGTCCACGTTGGCGTCGAAGATCCAGGTGACCAGGAAGGCGATCAGGGTGAGGACGATGACCAGCGGCCGCACGGCGCGGGCCCAGTGCGGGGCCATGCCGTAGCGCGGCAGGTAGCGGGGCATCAGGTTGAGCATCCCGGCCATCGCGGAGGCGCCGGCGAACCAGAGGATGGCGATGGTGGAGAGGTCGTAGATCGTCCCGAAGGCACTGCCCAGGTACTGGTGCGCCAGGTAGGCCAGGGCGCGTCCGTTGGCCTCCCCGCCGGGCTTGAAGGCCTCGGGCGGGATCAGCACGGTGGTGATGAAACTGGTCGTGATCAGGAAGCAGCTCATGATCACGGCGGAGGTGGTGAGCAGCTTGCGGGCGCCGCGGATCCGGCCGACCGGGTTCGCCTCGGTGTCCTCCGGGTCGCCCTGGATGTGCGGCATCACGGCGACGCCGGTCTCGAAGCCGGAGAGGCCGAGCGCGAGCTTGGGGAAGACGGTCAGCGCGACGCCGAACATCGCGATCACGTTGCCGTGCTCGGCGGTCAGCGCGTCCGACCAGTCGGTGACGAGGTTCGGCGCCTTCAGGACGTGCCAGAGGCCGTTGGCCACCACGACCACGTTGAGCGCGAGGTACACGGCGACCAGCACCACGGCGACCCCGATCGCCTCGCCGAAACCGCGCAGGAACACCGCCCCGAGCAGGGCGACCAGGATCAGCGTGACCAGCATCTGCTTCCCGCCGAGCACATCGGTCACGTGCGGGTTCTCCACCAGGTGGGCGGCCCCGTCGGCGGCCGACAGGGTGATGGTGATCATGAAGTCGGTGGCGGCGAACCCGAGCAGGGTCAGGACGAAGAGCTTCCCCTGCCAGAACGAGAGCAGTCGCTCCAGCATCGCGATCGACCCCTCACCGTGCGGGCTCTCCCGGGCCACCCGCCGGTAGACCGGCAGCGCGCCCAGCAGGGTGACGATCACCAGCACGACCGTCGCCACCGGGGACAGCAGTCCGGCGGCCAGGGCCGCGATGCCCGGTTGGTAGCCGAGGGTCGAGAAGTAGTCCACGCCGGTCAGGCACATGACCCGCCACCAGCTCTGGCCCTCGTGCTCCGGCGTCTGCGCGTGCGGGCCGGGGTGCTGCTTGGCCATGTCCGCCAGGCCTTCCAGCATCCACGCCCGGAACCGCCCGCCCCGTGTCCCGGACGGCACCCCCGGCTCGGCCGAATCCGACGAGACCACGTTCACCCCTGTCCACGACTCAGTCGGCCGCGTACGGCCCGGACCCCCGGCGGCCGCCGGACGGCGGGCCTGGTCAGGCTAGGTGACGGACCGTGCCCGCCCGGGAACCCGCGCGGGCAAACACGCCGGGGTGCGCCCGTACGGCCCTCCCGGGTGGCGGGCGGTGCCCGACCGTGCCCGGCGGCCCCGGCGCGTTGGGCCGCGCGCGACCCCCCGCCCGGGCGAGGATGTCCGCGCACATTGACGCACCGAGTTGACGTACGACCTTGACGTGCGACCTTGACGCACGAGGTGACCTGCCGAGTGGACGCCCCGGATCCGGCGCGGGCCGATCGGCAGGGCTGCGAACCACACGGACCGCACGGACCACACAGACCACATGGACCACAGGGAGGCCGCGGTGGCGGAACCGAGTCGGCGGGGGATCCTGGGCCTGGGCCTGATGGCGGCCGCCGTCACCTCCTGCGGCCCGCGCCGGCCGGACGCCGCACCCGCCGCCCACCCCGCCGACAGCCGCCCCGAAACCCCCGGCACGGGTGGCACCGGCGAGGGTGACGCCGGCACCGCCCGACCCGCCGGGCCGGCGAGCGACCCGGCCCACGAGCAGTCCCTGCCCGGCACCCCCGGCTGGGAGATCACCGATCCCGGTCCGGACTCCGCCATCGAAGGCTTCGCCGACCGGGTCAGCGTCCTACCCGGGGAACCCTTCGGACTGCACGTCTCCACCCCCGCCGCCGCCTTCACCGTCTCCGCCTACCGGATGGGCTGGTACGACGGCGTCCGGGCCCGTCTGGTCTGGCGCCGCGAGCACGTCCCCGGCGGCAAGCAGCCCGCGCCGCACGTGGACCCGGCGACCCGCACCGTGCTGACGGGCTGGCAGCGCACCCTCGCCGTGGACACCGCCGGCTGGCCCGAGGGCGCCTACCTGCTGCGCCTGGACGCCGAGGACGGCACCGGTCGGCGCTACGTCCCGCTCACCGTCCGCTCGGCCGTCACCGCCGGGAAGACCGTGGTCATGAGCGCCCCGGCGACCTGGCAGGCCTACAACGAGTGGGGCGGTCACAGCCTCTACAACGGCCCGACCGGCGGCCTCGCCACCCGGTCGCTGAAGGTCGTCTTCGACCGTCCGTACGACGACGACCACGGCGCCGGGCTGTTCCTGGTCTACGAGGCGCCGCTGATCGCCCTCGTCGAGCGGCTGGGCCTGCCGCTCGCCTACACCACCGGCATCGACGTGGCCCGCGAGCCGGGGCTGCTGGTCGGCGCGACCGCCGTGGTGTCGCTGGGCCACGACGAGTACTGGTCGCCCGAGCAGCGCGCCCACGTGGTCGCGGCCCGCGACACCGGGACCAACCTGGCGGTCCTGGGCGCCAACTGCTGCTTCCGCCGGGTCCGCTTCGAGCCGACCGCCCTCGGCCCGGACCGCACGGTGGTCTGCTACAAGGGCGCCTGGGCGCAGGACCCGGGCTACCAGGCGGGCTCCCCGGCGACCAGCGACTTCCGGGCCGGCCCGGGCGCGGACCCGGAGAGCTCGATGCTCGGCGTGATCTACGACGGCTACCCGGTCGACGCCCCGTACGTGGTCTCCTCACCCGAGCACTGGGCCTTCGAGGGGACGGGCGTCGCGGCGGGGGCGTCCTTCCCCCACCTGGTCGGCGTCGAGTACGACCGGGTGGACACCGCCTTCCCCACCCCGCGCCCGATCGAGGTGATCGCCCACTCCCCCGTGGTCTGCGAGGGCCGCCACTCCCACTCCGACACCGCCTACTACACCGTGCCGAGCGGCGCCGGGGTCTTCGCCTCCGGCACGATGCGCTGGGTCGAGACCCTCGACGCCCGGGGCCCGGGCGGCGGCAAGGCCGACCACGGCATCGACTCCCACGCCGGGGACCTGGTCCGCAGGGTCACCGAGAACGTCCTGCGCACCTTCGCCGCCGGCCCGGCCGGCCGCACCCACCCGGCCAAGGACAACCTCGCCACCGTCTACGGCCCGGCGTAACGGGGTCGGCTCAGCCGGCCGACAGCGGCGGGGCGAGAGTCTCGACGGGGCCGGAGTCCGAGAAGCAGTGTGCCCCCCGGCGGGTGCCCCCGAAAGGGAGCGGGCGCGCGTCCCGGATACACTCGCACGGTCCAGTACAGCGCAGGTCATCCAGGCAGAACCGACCGGTGCGGCACGACTGCCGACCGGCGAGGGCACGAGGGAAACAGAACATGGTCGAGGCCTCCCCCAAGGTCGTTGTGGTCGTCCCCACCTACAACGAGCGGGAGAACCTCCCGGTCCTCGCGGGCCTGCTCGCGGAACTGCCGGTGGCGAACCTCCACCTGCTGGTGGTCGACGACAACTCGCCCGACGGCACCGGCGAGATCGCCGAGAAGCTCGCCGCGGGCTCCGACGGCACCGTCGGCGTGCTGCACCGCACCGAGAAGAACGGCCTCGGCCGCGCCTACCTGGCCGGCATGGCCCGGGCCCTGGACGAGGGCGCCGACGTCGTGGTCCAGATGGACGCCGACCTCTCGCACCCGGCCTCGGCGATACCCGAGATGGTGCGCACCCTGCTCGCCGACGACACCGCCGTGGTGCTGGGCTCCCGCTACGTCACCGGCGGCTCGACCGCCGCCGAATGGCCCTGGCACCGCAAGGCCCTGTCCGCGTGGGCCAACCTCTACGTGAACACCATCCTCGGCCTGGGCGTCAGGGACGCCACCGCCGGGTTCAAGGCCTGGCGGGCGAGCACCCTGCGCGCCATCGACCTGCCGACCGTGCAGAGCAACGGCTACTCGTTCCAGGTCGAGATGAACTACCGGGTGGTCAAGCGCGGCCTGACGATCCGCGAGGTGCCGATTCGCTTCGAGGAGCGGATCGAGGGTGCCTCGAAGATGAGCATGGCGGTGCAGGTCGAGTCCGCGCTGGCCCCCTGGAAGCTGCGCTTCAACCGCGACAACTAGGGTCATACGGGTGCGTATGGGTTCATACGGGTGCCGGACGGGCCCGGGGACGGTGTGAAGCGCGGCTGCGGGGAAAGAAGGGCGACATGGCCCTTCTCCCGGAGTCACTCACGGCCCTGATCCGCCGCAACGCCCGAGAACCCTTCGTGGTCCAGAGCGTACGGGCCACCGTCGCGGCCACCCTCGCCTACGCGGTGGCGACGCAGCTCAGCAGCGAGCCCGCCCCGCTGACGGCGCCGCTGACCGCGCTGCTCGTCGTCCAGGTCACCGTCTACTCGACGCTCAAGACCAGCATCCGCCGGGTCAACTCGGTGGTCGTCGGGGTGCTGATCGCGATCGGCTTCAGCGCCGTGGTCGGGCTCTCCTGGTGGAGCCTCGGCCTGATCATCCTGGCCTCGCTGGTCGTCGGCCGGTTCGTCCGGGTCGAGGAGTTCGTCCAGGAGGTCGCGATCAGCGCGATGCTGATCCTGGGCGTCACCAAGCTGGCCTCGCAGGCCTGGGACCGGGTGCTGGAGACGCTCATCGGCGCCGCCGCCGGCCTGCTGTTCAACCTGCTGTTCGCCCCGCCGGTCTGGGTGGACACCGCCGGGGAGTCGATCGAGGACCTCGCCCGGCGGGCCCGCCATCTGCTGCTCGACATCGCCGAGGAGCTGGGCCGCCCCACCCCGGTCGCCCGGGCCGCCGAGCGGCTGCACGAGGCCCGTCGGCTGGACCAGGCGATCGCCGAGGTCGACGGGGCACTGCGACAGGCCGAGGACAGCCTGCGGTTCAACCCTCGGATCAGCGAGGGGCTGCTGTCCCGGCTAGTGCTGCGCACCGGGCTGGACACCCTGGAGATCTGCGTCGTGGTGATCCGGGTGCTGGCCCGCTCGCTCACCGACCTCGCCAAGCGGCGCGGGCCCGACGAGCGGCTCTTCCCGCCGGACGTCGCGGTGGGGCTGGAGGAGCTGCTGGACCACGTCGGCGGGGCGATGGTGAGCTTCGCGGTGCTGGTCACCACCCAGGTGAGCCGCAACGCCGAGGAGGCCGAGGACCGGCTGACCGCCGAGCTCACGGCGGCCTGGGCCTGCCGGGAGAACGTCGCCCAGGTGCTGCTGCGCAAGGTGCAGGAGCACCCGGAGGCCTGGCAGCTGCACGGTTCGATACTGGCCGAGGTGGACCGGATCCTGGACGAGCTGGACCTGGAGCACCGCAGCCGGCGGCTGATGGAGGAGCTGGACCGGGCCTCGGTGGCGAACCGGGAGCGGTTCGCGCGGTTCGCCGCACTGCGCCGCTTCCTGCGCGGCGAGCGGAGGCGGGGGTGGGCGAGGAAGGGGCGCCCGGCGGCGGAGGCCGGGCGCTGATCGGATGCTCGGGCGGCAGGGCCCCAGCGCGTCGGGGCGTCGGGCATCAGGGCTCCAGCGCTCCAGCGCGTCAGGGCATCAGGGCATCAGCCAGGGCTGCTGCGGGAGCGGGTGGCCCGTCTCGAGGTAGGTCTTGAGGTTGGAGAGCACCGCCGACCAGCCCAGTTCGGCGTCCGCCCGCTCGGCCTCGTCGGCGAGGTTCTCGTGGGTGACGGTGAGCCGGGTGAGGTCCTGCCAGCTGTGGATGTCGAAGGTGACCCGGGAGGGGCCGCCCGGGCGCCGCTCCTCCGGACCGGCCCAGGTGGTGACCAGCCGGTGCGGGCGGTCGGCGGCCTCGACGGTGCCGACGACGTCGGCGATCCCGGAGTCGTCGGTGCGCTGGTGCTCCCAGGGCGCACCGGGCAGCCAGGTCGAGACGTTGCGGTGGCCCCAGTAGAGGCCGGACTCGTCGGCGTTGGTGAGCGCGTGCCAGAGCCGCTCGGGGGTGGCCCGCAGGTAGAGGATGGCGCGGTGGGTGTGGGTGGTCACGGCATCACCGCCCGGCCGCGTCGAGCAGGGGCTGGATGTCGAGCTTGCGCATCTGCAGCATGGTCGCCATCACGCGGTCGGCCTTGGCCCGGTCCTCGCCGCCGACCAGGTCGAGCAGGACGCGCGGCGTGATCTGCCAGGAGAGGCCGAAGCGGTCCTTGAGCCAGCCACACGGGCCCTCCTGCCCGCCGTCGGCGGTGAGCGCGCCCCAGAGCCGGTCGACCTCCTGCTGGTCCTCGCACTCCACCTGCAGCGAGACGGCCTCGGTGAACGGGAACTCGGGGCCGCCGTTGAGGGCCACGTACTCGCGTCCCGCGAGCTCAAAGTCGACGGTCATGACCGATCCCGCCACGCCCGGGCCGGCCTCGCCGTAGTGAGTGACGCGCGTGATGCGGGAGTTGGGGAAGAGCGAGGTGTAGAAGGCGGCGGCCTCTTCGGCCTGGTCGTCGTACCAGAGGAAGGTGCTGATTTTCTGCATGCGCCCGACGGTAGCGGCGGGGTCCGACCGGAGGGCCGAGCCACGGCCGGGGGTCACCGGTTCGGCGCCCCCGACCTCGCCGGGGCTACCGGATCAGTGCACCCAGCCCGCGTACCGCTGGACGAAGCGCCGACCGGTGTGGGCCGTCACGACGACGTCGTAGCGGCCCTGCTTGTCCAGCGGCCAGGCCAGGTTGACCTGCTTGCCGGGCTTGACCCAGACGGTCTGCGCGGTGCCCGCGAAGTCGTTGGGCGCGGCGGTGAAGGCCGCCTCGGTCATGCCGTCGTTGACCAGCTGGAGGGTGAGCCTGCGGCCTCGCAGGTCGGCGGTGACGATCGGCACGGCGATGTCGTTCTGCCCGTCCCGCCCGTCCTGTCCGTCGCGGACCACCGTGCCGGCGAAGCGGCGGACGAAGCCGTCCGGGCCGTGCACCGTGAAGTCGTAGCGGCCGTTGGTCGCGGCCGCGTCCCAGACGTACGTCGCGGTGGCGCCGGGGGCGACGGTGTACGGGGTGCCCGCGAAGGGCAGCAGGATGTTCGGGTAGACGGTGTACGGGTAGGCCACCGAACCGTCGTTGCTCATCGTGCAGGTGACCTTGCCGGTCCTCCGGTCCACCTCGACGTCGGCCCACGGCTGGTACGGCAGCGGGCGGTGCGGGCGCTCGCCTCGCTCCTGGACGGGCATCGACTGGGCGCCGACCGCCGGCAGCGCGACGCCGGGCAGCTTGGCGCCCGCGTCGGCCCTGGCCATCAGGGCCTTGGTGTCGGGCAGCTTCGGGAGCGATTCGTCCGGGGCGGCGAAGTCGAAGCAGCTGGTGAGGTCGCCGCAGACGGCCCGGCGCCAGGCCGAGATGTTGGGCTCGGCCACACCGGTGACCAGCTCCATGAAGCGCAGCACCGAGGTGTGGTCGAAGACCTGGGAGTTGACCCAACCACCTCGCGACCAGGGCGAGATGACCCAGAGCGGGACGCGGTTTCCGAGGCCGATGGCCCGTCCGTGGGTGAACTCCTCGAGGGTGCCGGGCTCGGGGGTCGGCGGGACCATGTGGTCGAAGTAGCCGTCGTTCTCGTCGTACATGACCAGGAAGACGGTGTGCCGCCAGACGTCGGGGTTGGACATCAGCGACTGCAGCGCCTGGTCGACCCAGTGCGCGCCGTAGGCCGGGCCGGCCTCCGGGTGCTCGGAGAACAGGTAGGGCGCGACCAGCCAGGAGATGGTCGGCAGGGCGCCGTCCTTGCAGTGGCGGTCGAAGTCGGCCGGGTCGAACTTCGTCATCGCGTTGACGTACCGCGGGTCGTCGTGCGGGAAGTCGTGGAACTGCCTGAAGTAGGAGAGTGCGTTGTCGTCGTAGTCGCCGGTGCGCTCGTCCTTGCTGGGGTTGTGGTAGACGCGCCAGGTGACGCCGGCCGCCTGCAGGCGTTCGGCGTAGGTGGTCCAGTCGGCGACGGGGTTGTCGGTGACCGGGGTGTTGTCGATCCACGGCCCGGTGGTGCCGTCGCGGCCGGGGCCGGCCGTACCCGTCCACAGGTAGAGGCGGTTGGGGTCGGTGGGGCCGGCGAGGGACGTGAAGTAGGCGTCGCAGACGGTGAACGCGTCGGCCAGGGCGTACTGGTAGGGGATGTCCTCGCGGGTGAAGTAGCCCATGGTGCGCTCGCCCTTGGCGGCGATCCACTTGTTCATCGCACCGTTGTTGATGGCCTGGTGGCCGGTCGCCCAGTCGTGGGCGAGGCCGCCGGCGTTCTGCGCGTTGTACTTGGCGGTGTCCATCCGGTACGGCAGCATGACGCCGCCGTCGCTGCGCCGGCTGTCGGGCTGCCGGAACACGTCGGTGCCGTCCGGGAATTGGAGCGCCTGCTTGTCGCCGAAGCCGCGCACGCCGGCAAGGGTGCCGAAGTAGTGGTCGAAGCTGCGGTTCTCCTGCATCAGGACGACGACGTGCTTCACGTCCTTGACGGTGCCGGTGAGGGCCGTCTCCTCGGCGGGGGCGGCTTCGGCCCGGGTGGCGGACAGGCCGGTCAGGGCGGTGGCGCCGACGGCCGCGGTGGCGCCGACGAAGGTACGGCGGGAGAGCTCGGGCATCACGAACTGGCCTCTCGGAGCTGGTGGGGTCTCAGAGCTGGAAGGTGGCGACGGCGGCGGCGGTGTCGGAGGGCCACTCGTTGACGGCGGCGTTCGGCTCGGGCTGCGGCCAGTCGGCGACCAGGGTGTGCGCCTCGACCAGCTTCAGCGGGCCGGCGTACTGGACGTAGTCGATCCGGTCCTGGGGCTCGGGCCGGTCGCCGCGCCGCTTGCGGGTGGGCGACCAGGTGGAGCCCGGGGCCTTGGCCGGGTCGGGGTGCTCCTCGCGGAAGGTGTCGGTCAGGCCGGCGGCCTGCAGCGCCACGGTGACCGGCCAGTCGAGCGGACCGACGCCGTGGTGGGCGGCGGCGGTGGCGGCCGTCCAGTCCAGGTGGGAGGGCGAGGACAGCGCGCCGGCCAGGACGACCGGGGTGCGCCGGGCGAGGTCCGCGCGCACAGCGGCGGCCAGCGCCTCGGCCTGCTTCAGCCGGAGCGAGCCCCTCTCGGCGGCCACCGCCCGGGCGGCGGTGCTGCCGTCCTGGACGGCGTACGGGCCGTAGCCCGCCTCGTCCAGGTGCGCGGCCCAGAAGCGGACGACGCGGCCGCCGGGCAGCTGCAGCGTCGCCGCGGCGGCGGGCAGGTCGGCGGTCGGCGCGGTGACCTCGGCGAGCGGGTAGCGGCTGAGGATGCCGACGCTGCCCGGGCTCTGGTAGGCGTACCAGCCGAGGGCGTCGGCCAGGGTCCTGGCCCGCTCCCCCGCGGTCTCCTGGAGGCCCAGCACGTCCAGGCCCTGGACGAGGACCACCCGCAGCTGCTTCTCCAGCGCGTCGGTGCAGGCCGCGCCCGCGTCGTGCAGGTTCCAGCTCGCCGCCTTGAGGCGCAGCGGCGCGGCCGGGTCGACGACGGGGACCAGGACGGTGACGGTGTCGGTGGCGCCCGCGCTGTCCCTGACGCCGACGACGACCGCCTCGGGGTTCCTGCCCGGGGTGGCGGGAGCGGTGCCGCCGAGCGTGCCGTCCGCGCTGACGGAGGCCCAGGCCGGGCCGCTGACCTTGCGGTAGGCGGCGGAGCCTGGCGCGTTGCCGGCCGGGCGGGACCACAGGCCGCCGAGCCTGACCCGCACCGCGGTGCCCGGGGCGACGGGCGTGGTCGTGAAGGCGTCGACGGCGGCGTGCGGTCGGACCACGGCGGGCTTGGGGCGGAAGGTGAACGGGGCGGTCCGGGCGAGGATGCCGTAGCCGTCCTTGGCGAGGAGGTAGGCGGTGTACGGGCCGCCGGTCAGCGCCGAGGTGTCCAGCTGGACGTCGCCGGCGGTGCCCGGGGTGTACTTCCACAGCAGCGAGGCGCCGCTGCCGGGTTGACGGCTGCCGTCGTAGACGCCGACCCAGTTCTTGGCGTCGGGGGCGTCGGTGGTCCAGTGGAAGGTGAGCCGGTCGCCTTCGGTGGGGTCGGAGGCTCCGGAGGATCCGGAGGATGAGGTGATGGTCAGGGTGCTGCCTGCGGCCACGGTCGTCCTGTCCGCCGCCCGGGGCCGGTCCGCCGGGGGACGGTTCGCCGGAGCCGGGTTCGGCTGGTCACGGAGGCTGGAGGGGAGGGCGCGCCGCAGTTCGGGAGCCGGGGAACCGTACGGGACAGTTGGCTGTACAACTGCGGGCGGCCTCATTCATCCGAAGGCCGGCGACCAGCGCGTGAACGACGCATGACGGAGCGTCGGGCGGCACGGGAACATTCGCGGGCATGCGCAGCGGGCCGCGACGGAGGTTCCGTCGCGGCCCGCTGGAAAGGGTGTGCGGTCGGGGCCGTTCCGCCGGTCAGGCCAGGGCGAGGAACAGCTTCTCCAGCTCGGCCTCGGTCATCGGCGCACCATCCTCGTCGGCAGCGGCCATGCACTGGCGCATACCGCTGGCGACGATCTTGAACCCGGCCCGGTCGAGGGCCCGCGAAACGGCCGCGAGCTGGGTGACCACGTCCTTGCAGTCCCGGCCCGCCTCGATCATCGCGATCACTCCGGCCAGCTGGCCCTGGGCGCGCCGCAGCCGGTTCAGGACCGCGCCGACCGCTTCCTCGTCCACCTGCATGTCGGGGCCGCCCTTCACATCGACTGTCGATGGGCAAGCGTACCCGGCGGGGTATTCATCCCGGGCGTCCCGGACGGGCTGGGTGTCCCGGGTGTCCCCGGGATTCCAGGGCGTCCTCGGGAATCCCGGCTGTCCTCGGGAATCCTGGGTTCCCGGGATTCCGGGGTGTCCCGGGTGTCCCGGGGCGAACGAAGGCGGCACCCGTCCAGGGCCCTCAGCCGCGGGCCAGTCGGCGCTCGCCGCCGGCACCGGGCGCGTACGGAAGCTCGTAGTGCGCGAACACGGCGGGTTCGTCCTGGGCGGGCAGGACGTCATCGGTGCCGATCGCCGGAGCCTGCTTGACCAGGTTCTTCGGGTACGCCACCCGAACGTAGTCCGGTCCGACCACGGCACCGATCAGCGGGACGAACACCAGGCGGCGGCGCCCGGCCCAGCCCACCGTGACGGTGGCGAAGAACGCCTCGTCGCTGGCCGTCTCGACGTAGACCGCCTCCAGCGAGCCGATGCGGTGGCTCTTCTCGTCGACCACGGCGTGGCCGCGCCACTCGCGGATGTCTGCCATTGCGATTCCCACGGCCCGGACCTCCCGTCGCCGGATGTGCCACTGCCCCGGGCCTTCCATCCTGCGCCGGGAGGGACGGGCCCGCGCGGCGAGCCACCGGGCGGGCGCGGCCGGCGCTACGGCCCGGCCGGCGCAGCGCGCGAAGACAACTGGCGCGTCACTCACTGCATCGACGCAGATGCGCTCTGCTCTCGCCGTGCTGGAGGTGCCGGGGAACCCATCGACGGCCGAATCCGGCCCGCTATCATGCGTGAACGGTCAACCGGCTGTCGCAGGACGCCTGGTGACACCTGGTGACAGTCACTCAGGCCAGCGGAGGGGACCGGATGTACGAGCCCGGCGACAGCAGACACCCGATCGACCCGGTGGAATTGCGGACCGATCTTCCACACCCGGCCCGGATGTACGACTACTACCTCGGCGGGAAGGACAACTTCCCCGCCGACCGGGCCGCCGCCGAGAAGGCGCTCGCCGCCAACCCCGAGTTCCGCTCCACCGCCCGCGCCAACCGGGGCTTCCTCACCCGCGCGGTGCGCTGCGTCGCCGACCTCGGCATCGACCAGTTCCTCGACATCGGCACCGGTATTCCGACGGCCGGCAACACCCACGAGATCGCCCAGGCCGCCGACCCCGGCACCCGCGTCGCGTACGTCGACAACGACCCGATCGTGCTCAGCCACGCCCGCGCCCTGATGGCCGGCGTGGGCTCCGGCCGCACCGCCGTCATCCAGGCCGACCTGCGGGGGCCGGCCGACCTGCTGGACGCCGTGCGCGCCGCGGACCTGCTCGACTTCTCCCGGCCGGTCGGCCTGGTCCTCGCGGCGGTCCTCCACTTCCTGCGCGACGAGGACGAGCCGTACCGAGCCGTCGCCACGCTGCTGGACGCCCTGCCCTCCGGCAGCCACCTGGTCCTCTCCCACGGCACCGCCGACTTCATCCCGCGCGAGATCCGCGACCGCGTGACCGGCGTCTACGACAAGGCCACCGCGCCCCTCGTCGGCCGCAGCCGCGCCGAGGTGCACGCCTTCTTCGACGGCCTCGAACTCTTCGAGCCCGGCGTGGTCACCGTCCCGCTCTGGCGCCCCGACAGCGCCCCCGCCGCAGGGGCCGACCGCGTCAGCATGTACGGCGCGGTGGCCCGCAAGCCCTGAGCCGGCCGGTCAACCGCGCTGCCACCAGCGGCGCTTGGGGGCGGGGGTGCCAGCGTCGGCCGTGGCGGGTGAAGGTGCAGGCGGCGCGTCGTACTCGCGCGAGACGACCTCCACCCGCCCGGTGTCAGGCTGGACCGTACGGTGTCCAGTCCCATCCGGTCGAGCTCCGCGATCGCCGCAGGCTCGGCGGCCGGGTCCAGCACGCGGACGGCTACCCGCGGATCACCCTCGCCGAGCGTGAGGTAGTCGGTGAGCAGGGCCTGGGCCAGCTGCCGGCCGGCCGTTGTCGGCGCACCGGGCCGGACGGCCACGTGGACCATCAGGTGTTCGTGGCCGCACGTCCGGGTGCTCCGCGATCCGGTCGCCGAGGACGTCGCGCATCGCCACCGCCAGCGGATGCGTGGACCAGGACAGCCGCAGCGTCTGCTCACCCTGGGGCCGTACGCCCCGCTCGCGCAACGTGCGGGCGACGAGCGGCACGGGCACCGCCGCCCACCGCTCGCCGGACTGTCCCATACCCACCCCAAGAGACTTCGCCACCAGAGTCGCCCGTCCGACTTCCTGCTCGGCGCCCGGATTGCCCACGGAACGGACAATATGCAGACCGGTCTACATAGACGTGCCGCGCAGCCCAGCGCTGCCCGGCTGCCGCGCACAGGAAGTCGGCCACATCGACTTCCGGCGCACCGCCCGCAGCGCGGTGAGGGAACAATATGTCGACCGGTCTACAGATTCTGTGCCCCGCGCAGGAAGTCGGGCTGGCCGACTTCCTGCGCAGCAGCAGCGCAATGGCGGGCGCAGAAATATGCAGACCGGTCTACAGATTTAGCTCCGGCCGGGGTTGGGCCCACGCGGGGGTCCAGGTGGGGGTGGCGGGGGCGGGGTAGGGCGGGCTGGTGGTGAGGTGGGTGCGGAGGGTGGGGAGGGCGGGGTGGGGGTTGTCGCGGTGCCAGAGGAGGGAGTGGGGGTACACCGGGGTGGGGGTGTGGACGGGGATACGACGCAGGCCGTGGCCGGCGGGCCAGACCAGGCGGGTGTGCTCGCCGACGAGGCTGGCGAGCCCCGGGGTGTCGGCGATCACGTCCAGGAGGGCGTCGGCGCCGAAGTTGGGCCCGGTCGCCTCGATGGTGAGGCCGAAGGCCGACGCGAGGTCCTCGTAGTAGGCGCCCCACTCGGTGCCCGGGGCGATGCCGGGGATCCAGATGCGGTGCCCGACCAGTTCGGTCAGGGTGACCGACCGGGCGTCGGCGAGTGCGTGGCCCGGGCCGGTGAGCAGGTCGTGGGCCTCGTCCATGACCCGGACGGTCGCGATCTCCTCCGGGAGCACCCGCCCGGGCATGGTCACCGCCCTGATCGAGGCATCGATCGTTCCGGCGCGGACGGCGGCGACGGCCGCGTCGGCGTCGTACAGCGTCACCACGTCCAACTCGACCTCCGGGTACGCCCGGTGGAAGTCCCGCAGCAGCGAGGACGGCAGCAGCCGGGTGCCGATCACGTCCACCCGCAGTGCGCGGCTGCCGGGCCGGACGGAGGCGACGGCCCGTTCGGCGGCCCGGAGCAGCTCGCGGGCGTGCGGCAGGAAGGCCTGTCCGTCGATGGTGAGCTCGGCGCCACGCGGGGTGCGGGTGAAGAGCCGTACCCCGAGGTCCTGTTCCAGCGCGGCGATGCGCTTGGAGACGGCCTGCTGGGTGACGGACAGTGCGACGGCCGCCTCCTGGAACTGGCCCGCCTCCGCGGCGGCGACGAAGGTGCGCACGGCGTTGAGGTCCACGGCCGACATCCTACGGGCGAGCGGACACAACCAGGCGTTGTCCACCGGCACTCCCCCGGTTGTTTGATCCGTGACGGTACCGCTCGCTTTGATGCTGGGGATCACCGGACGGTTGTGGCGGCAGGAGGCACGGGGTATGTGGGGCAGGCAGTCGCTGGGGCGGCGCTTCGAGTGGTTCTGGGCGGCCTTCGCGGTCAGCAGCTTCGGGACCCGGATCGCGTTCAACGCCTTCCCGCTGATCGCGATCCAGGTGTTGGACGCCGGTCCGGCGGAGGTCGCGGCCCTCGCGGCGACGGGGGCGGCGGTCGGGGCCGTCCTGGCGGTGCCCCTCGGCCCATGGGTGGAGTTCCGCCGCAAACGACCCGTGCTGATCGGCATGGACCTGCTGCGCTGCGTCGCCCTGCTGAGCATCCCCGTCGCCTACGCGTTCGGCGGGCTCGGGATGGGCCAGCTGCTGGTGGTGTCGGTCCTGGTCGCCGCCGCCGACATCGCGTTCGGCGCGGCGAGCGGCGCGTACCTCAAGTCGCTGCTGCGCCCGGAGGACCTGCTCGCCGCGAACGCCCGCTTCGAGTCCACGACGTGGACGTCGACGGTCCTCGGCCCGCCGATCGGCGGCGTCGCGATCGCCGTCCTGGGCCCGGTCGCCACCGTGGTCGCCGATGCCGCGAGCTACCTGCTGTCGGCCCTGGGCATCCGCGCCGGCGGCGACGGGGGCGAGCCGACGCCCGTACGTCCGGAGTCCGGGCCGCGGCGGGTCGGCGAACTGCTGGACGGCTGGCGGTACATCCTCGCCGACCGGGTGCTGCGCCCGCTGTTCCTCAACAACATCCTGTTCAACGCCCTGATCATGGCCACCGAGCCGACGCTCGCCGTCCTGCTGCTCGGACAACTGCACTTCGCCCCCTGGCAGTACGGGCTGGCCTTCGCCGTGCCGTGCCTCGGCGGTCTGGTCGGCTCCCGGCTCTCCCGGCCGCTCGTCGCCCGCTACGGGCCGCGACGGGTGCTGCTCGTCTCCGGGGTGCTGCGGTCGTGCTGGCTGCTCGGGCTGGTCCTCGTGGGGCCCGGCGCGGCCGGGATGTTGCTGGTGATGGCGGTCGAGTTCGGGATGATCCTCTGCATCGGAGTGTTCAACCCGGTGCTCTCCACCATCCGGCTCCGACGGACCGCCCCCGACCGTGTCGCCCGGACGCTCTCCGCCTGGTCGGTCACCGCCAAGGCCGCGATCGCGACCCTCACCGCCGTGTGGGGCGTGCTCGCGGCGCTGATCGGCGCCCGCACGGCGATCGGCGTGGCCTCCCTGCTCGTCCTCGCCACCCCGCTGCTCCTGCCCCGCCGGGGCCTCGAACCGGAGCCCGAGCCCGAGGCGGGCCGTCCGGCGACCGTCGTCCGCGGCTGACGGAACGCCACCGGACGGTCGCGGAATCCCGTCGCCCCCGCGTCGATGCTCCCGTAGGGTGCGCGGGTCGTGGTCACGGAGAGGGCGGTACGGAGCGTGGTGGCACCCAGGGCAGTGACGCGGGCGCGACTGGCGGGTGCGGCGAGTGCCGCACTCGGCGGCGGGAGGCGGCTCGCGGCCGTCGAACGGCTTGCGGGCGGCAGCAAGAAGGGCGTGTACCGCCTGGCGATGGACGACGCCACGAGGGCGATCGTCTATCTCTGGGACGACACCGAGAACCACTGGCCGGCCGCCGAGGGCGACGACGACCCCACCGACCCGCTCTCGCCCCGTCCCGGACTCGACCTGTTCGAGGCCGCGCACGCCCGGCTGGACGCGCTCGGCGTCCGTGTCCCGGCGATCCTCCTCCTCGACCACGACGGCACCCACGGTCCGGCCGATCTCGCGATCGTCGAGGACCTCCCGGGCGAGAGCCTGGAACACCTGCTCGCGCGCGACCCGCACGCCGCCGCCCCGGTCGTCGCCCGGCTCGCGGAGGCGCTGGAGGGGATGCGACACCACCGGGCGCCCGGGTACGGGAAGGTGGCCGTGGTCGACGGCGGAGGAACCTCGCTCGGAACGTCCTGCGAGGGGGTCGTCCTCCGGCGTGCGCTGCGGGACCTCGCCGAAGCCGCGGCGCGCGACCCTCGGGTCGCGCAGGCCCACGGCCGGCTGGAGGAGCGGCTGGCGGGCCTGGCGGCGGCGGTGCGCCCCCGCGCCGAGTACGCGGTCGTGCACGGCGAACTCGGGCCCGACCACGTCCGGGTGGACGAGGACGGGCACCCGGTGCTGATCGACCTCGAAGGCACGATGTACTTCGACGTCGAGTGGGAGCACGTCTTCCTGCGGATCCGCTTCCACGACGCCTACCGGCCGCTCGCCGCGGACGGCCTGGACGAGGACCGGCTCGCCCTCTACACCCTCGCACAGCGGCTGTCCCTGACCGCGGGCCCGCTGCGGCTGCTCGACGGCGACTTCCCCCCCCCCGCTCGGCCATGGCGGACATCGCCGAGTACAACCTCCGGCACGCTCTGGACCTGCTGTGATGAACGGGATGAAAGGGATCACCTTCCCGGCGTGGCAGGGCTCGCACTATGTGACGCTCGCTGAACTGCTGGCCTGCCTCGGCGACTTCGGCCTGAGGCTGCGGTGGCGGGTCGAGTGCGACGAGAGGTGGGACCTGCCCGCGGAGCTGGAGCGCCGTTCCGCGGGTGACGGCATGGACACCCGGACGCTGCGCTCACTGGTGCCCCCGGGAGTCCAGCTGGTCGATGCCGAGGCCCGCGGCAGCGCCGAGGACGCGCTGGTGGTGGTCCTGACGGAGGTGGACAGCTCGTTCTGGGAGGTCAGGGCTGTCGACGGGCGCGTGATCGACGAACTCCGGCGCCACTACCCGGATGCTTCGGCGCTCTGACGCGGTCTGACGTGCTCTAAGCGGACGGCCTCGTTCGCAGGGAGGCGCAGGCGGACGGCGGCGACCGTCGCGGCGCGATGCGGCAGGATCCGCCACTGCAGGACGGCGAGGCCGCCGATGTCGCCGAGGTCGCCCGGGTAGCGGACGTCCGAACCGGGCCCGCCGGGCAGTACCACCAACGCCTCGCCCTCGCCCGCGAGTTCGTAGGCGATCCGGGAGCCGTCGAAGGACGGGAAGCTCTGCATGCGGCAAACGATCACACGCGGGACGGGCCACCGCCATCGCGTTCCACATGGTGGTCTGGACCACCTTGAGCCGCCGAGACGGATCCCTGACCCCTCAGGAGGCGGCGCAGCACCGGACGGAGGTGGTCGGCCTGCGGGCCGGGGAGAGCGGCGGCCTCGGCCGGGGAACCGAGCAGGGCGATCCGGTCCAGCTCCGGCTCGGTGCCGAGCGACCGGTGGGCGGCGCACAACTCCGCGTGACGCTCGATCAGTTCACGGGCCGGACGGGGAGGGGCGAGGTGGAGCACGCCGAGGTCGCCGTGCTCGCCCTGGACGAGGGTCCAGCGGGTGAGGCGCTCCGGGGGCGTGAACACGCCGGTCTCCTCGGCGAGTTCCCTGGCGGCGTGGCGGCGCAGCGCGGACGGGTCGAGGGGGCGGCCGGGCGGGGGCGGTTCGGCGGAGCCGCCGGGCAGGCCCCAGCGGCCGGGGCGGGCGGTCGAGCCGCCGGACCGGCCGACCAGGATCCGTCCGTCGTCGGCGGGTTGGACGACCGCGACGTACAGCGGGCCCACCCGGGCGGTGGCACCCGGGACGAGGCGCAGGGCGAAGCGGCGGTAGCCGATGCGCGCCCAGTGCAGGACGAGCGTGTCGGGCCCGTCCGGGGTGAGGCCGGTGCAGGCGACGGCCGGACCGTCGAAGAGCCCGGGGTGTGCTCGGACGGCCTGCGTCCAGGCGCGGTCCATCGCGGCCCGCTCCGCCGCCGTGAGGGGCGGTGCGGGGGTCTCGGCCAGCCGGATGCCAGCGGGTTCGAGGAGTCGGACTTCCGCTGACGAAGCCGCTTCGGCCGCGGCTGTCGTGTCTTCGGTCATTCCGCCATGGTGGCAGGGCTCCGGGATCGGTGGCAGGCGATCAGCATTGGCGTGATCGGACGACAAGCTCACGAATCAGCGGGCGGGGAATGCCGGTTGGCGTGCGATCGGCCGGATCGTGGGCGGATCTCGTAGCAGGGAGGGGAATTCCGCTCCGGGTACGCACTCGTTGCGCGCACCCGGAGGCGGGGGCGTACGAAGGTCAGAGTCCGACCTGGATCTCGGCGCGGTGCCGGATGTACTCGTCCGGGTGCGCGCGAGCGATCGTGACCGCCGCCTCGACCAGGCCGTGCAGCTCCGCCGGGTAGGCGCGCGGCACGAGCGGGAGGCCGGGGAGGATGCAGCGGCGGACGTCGAGGTCCGGGTTGGCCACGAACTCCCGCAGCGCGGTCTCGTACCAGGTGTCCCGGACGCTCGAGCCCTCGTCAGCGGCGGCGCCGTTGCTGCCGTCGCCGATCGACAGGGCCGTCCAGTACCAGGCCCGCGCGGCGCCGGCCCGCTCCGGGTTGGTGCCGGTGCGCAGGTAGCCGAGCAGCGCGAGCCGGACCCGGCGCTGCCCGAAGGCGAGCAGGGCGGGCTCGACGAAGCGGCGGTTGAAGCTCGGGTTGGGGTCGTGGACCGCCGCCTCCAGCAGCGCCTCGAAGTACGCCTCGGGGAGTACGGACCGTCCGGCGACCGCCTTGTGGACCTCCCATCGGGCCGCGCCCTGGTAGTCGGGCCCGGGTGCGACCTGGACCCCGAGCAGGTGGAGCAAGCGCGCGAGCCGGAGGTCGAACGCCTGCGATTCGTCCGACGTGCGCCCGGGCAACGGCTGGAGATTCCGCACTTCGCCTGCCGTGTCCTTGGTTTCCACGAACATCCTCCTCATTCTGAGTCACCGGAAGACTACTCGCTGATACACCAGTTCGGAGGTCGTTTTCGGCCAGGCCGTCGCAGGCGCTCGGGCGCAGGGCGATCAGGACGGTCGGCCGGGCGGGACCAGTCCGGATTGGTAGGCGATCGCGACGAGTTGGGCGCGGTCACGGGCGTCGAGCTTGGACATCGCCCGGTGCACATGGGTGCGGACCGTGAAGGGGCTGACGAACATCCGCTCGGCGATCTCCTCGTTGGTGAGGCCGGTGGCCGCCATCGACATCACCTCGCGCTCGCGGGCGGTGAGGACGGCGAGCCGCTCGCTCACCGGGCCGGCGGCGCCCGGGTCGGGCTGGGCCAGGAACTGGTCGATCACGGCCCGGGTGGCGGCGGGCGAGAGCAGGGCGTCTCCGGCCGCGACGGTACGGACGGCGGCGAGCAGCTCCTTCGGGTCGGCGCCCTTGCCGAGGAAGCCGCCGGCGCCCGCGCGCAGCGCCTGGGCCACGTACTCGTCGATCTCGAAGGTGGTGAGGATGAGCACCCGGGTACCGCACAGCTCCTCGTCACCGCAGATCGCGGCGGTGGCGCCGAGGCCGTCGGCACCGGGCATCCGGATGTCCATCAGGACGATGTCGGGCTTGGTGGCCCGGGCGAGCGCGACGGCCTCGTGCCCGTCGGCGGCCTCGCCGACCACCTCCATGTCCTCCTCCGCGTCGATCAGCATGCGGAAGGCACCGCGCAGCAGGGCCTGGTCGTCGGCGAGCAGTACCCGGATGGTCATGCGTGGTCCCTGTCCTCTCGAACGGCGCGATCCTGTCGTTCCGTTTCGTGCGTGGGAGCGGCTTCGGGCGTGCGGGCCGCTTCGTGTGTACGGGCGGCACGCGTGATTCGGGGGCCGCAGTGCGGTGCGGCGCCGCCTCGCCGAACGGCGCGATCCCGTCCCCCGGCCGCTGTTCCCCCGGCTGCCGGTCCACCGACGACCGCGCTGCCGGTGACCGCGTCGGCCTGGGCCGGGCCGTCGTCGCGGGCTCCGGTGCGCAGGGGCAGCTCAGCGGTGACCAGGAAGCCGCCGTCGGACTGCCCGTCGGCGCTGAGCCGGCCGCCGACCGCGCCGGCCCGCTCCCGCATGCCGATCAGGCCGAAACCGCTCTCGCCCGGGACGGGCTCGGGCAGCAGCGCGGCCCGGGGGCGCCCGGTCGCGGTCGGGCGGCCGTTGGCGACGCTGACCGTGACCCGGCTCTCGCTGTAAGCGAGGGTGACCTCGGCGTCGGCGCCGTGGGCGTGCTTGGCGACGTTGGTCAGCGACTCCTGGACGATCCGGAAGGCGGTGAGGTCGACGCCGGGCGACAGCGACCGCGCTTCACCGCGGACGGTGAGCCGGACCGGCAGCCCGGCCCGTTCGAAGGAGCCGATCAGCTCGGGCAACCGGTCGAGGCCCGGGGTGGGCTCCAGCGGGGCGGGCTCCTCGGCGCGACGCAGCAGGCCGACGGTGGCGCGCAGCTCCTGCAGGGCCGAGCCGGTGGCGTCGGTGATGTGGCTGAGCACCTCGCGGGCCTGGACGGGGTGGCTGTCCATGAGGTGGACGGCGATGCCGGCCTGGGCGTTGGCGAGGGCGATGTGGTGGGCGACCACGTCGTGCAGGTCGCGGGCGATCCGGATCCGCTCGTCGGCGACCCGGCGGCGGGCCTCCTCCTCGCGGGTGCGTTCGGCGCGTTCGGCGCGCTCCTCGATGGCCGCGAGGTGGGCGCGGCGGTTGCGGATGGAGTCGCCGAGGGCACCGGGCAGCAGGGACCAGGCGAGGACGCCGAGCCGCTCGCCGAGGGAGCCGCCGCTACCGACCGTCAGCGCGATCCCGGTGAGCAGGACGGCACTGGCGATGGAGGCGCGCAGCGCGGTCGCGCGGTCGGTACGGACGGCGAGGAAGTAGAGGGCACAGAGCAGCGGGGCGGCCAGGGCGATGGTCAGCCGGGGGCTGGTGAGCGCGAGCAGGACGGTGCAGGCGAGGGTGACGGCGGTGACCGCCCGGGGGTGTCGGCGGTGACCGAACACGGCGAGCGCGGAGACCAGCCCGAGGACTGCGGAGACCGGGTCGGGGCTGCTGAGGTGGCCGGTCTGGTCGACCGTGGTGCCGATGCCGACGACCGCGATCAGGGCGGCGCCGCCGATCACGTCCAGTCGCCGGGGATGGTTCCGGCGCAGGCGCTGCCAGGTGGTGGTCATGGTGCTGGTCTCCGGGTCGCGAGTCAGGGGCTGTCGGCGCGAGCGGCGACGGCCCCTGACTGCAACGGTAGCGGTGGGCGTGCGGATCAGGGCCCGGCTAGACGGTGACCGACTCCCGGTCCGGGGGCGGTTCTGCGGCGGGCGTCTGCAGCTTGCTGCCCTCCACGTCCACGTCCGGTATGAGCCGGTCGAGTCGGCGCGGCAGCCACCAGGCGCGGCGTCCGAGCAGTGCGAGGACGGCCGGGACGATGGTCATCCGGACGATGAAGGCGTCGAAGGCGACAGCCGCGGCGAGGCCGAGGCCCATCATCTTGATCATCGGCTCGCTCATCCCGATGAACCCCGCGAAGACGGCGATCATGATGAAGGCCGCGGCGGTGACCACCCGGGCGTTGTGCCGGAAGCCGGTGACGATGGCCTTGTCTGGCTGCTCGCCGTGGACGAAGCCTTCGCGGATCCGGGTGACCAGGAACACCTCGTAGTCCATGGCGAGGCCGAAGACCACGCCGATCATGAAGATCGGCATCATGCTCATCACCGGGCCGGTCTGTTCCACGCCGATCAGGTCCGCCAGCCAGCCCCACTGGAAGACCGCGACCACCGCACCGAGCGCTGCGGCCACCGAGAGCAGGAAGCCGAGTGCCGCCTTCAGCGGGACGAGCACGGAGCGGAAGACCACCAGCAGCAGGAGGACGGCGAGGCCGACGACCAGGGCGAGGTAGGGCACCAGCGCGTCGGTGAGCTTCTGCGAGACGTCGATGTTCATCGCCGTCGTGCCGCTGACCAGGATCGTCGCGCCGGTGGCCGACTTCAGGCCGGCGGCGTCGCCGCGGATGGCGTGCACGATGTCCTTGGTCTGGGCCTCGCTCGGGCCGGTCGCCGGTATCGCGTTGAGCAGCGCCGTGTCGCCCGCCTTGTTGAACATCGGCGGCGTCACGGTGACGACGCCGGGCAGGCCGGCGACCTTCTTGGACACCGCGTCGGCCGCCGCCTTCGGGTCGGCGACGCCCTTGGCGTCCACCAGGACGGTCAGCGGGCCGTTGAAGCCGGGGCCGAAGCCCTCGGACAGCAGGTCGTAGGCGCGGCGCTGGGTGGTGGAGGTGGGCTTGGCCTCGTCGCCCGGCAGGCCGAGCCGCAGGTCGAGCGCGGGGGCCGCGAGCACGCCGAGGCCGATCACGCCGCCGAGCAGCACCGCGAGCGGGCGGCGCAGCACGAACCGGGCCCAGCGGGCGCCGCCGTTCTCCTTCGCGGACGCGCGGGCGGTGTCGCCGCCGGCCTTGCGGACCTTGCGCGGCAGCACCTTGCGGCCGAGGAAGCCGAGCAGCGCGGGGACCAGGCTGAGCGCGACCAGCACGGCGATGACGACCGTCCCGGCGGCGGCCATGCCCATCTTGGCCAGCAGCGGGATGCCGACCACGGAGAGCCCGGCGAGGGCGATCACCACGGTGAGCCCGGCGAACACCACCGCGGACCCGGCGGTGCCGACGGCCCGGCCGGCCGCCTCCTCGGGCGTCCGGCCCTCGGTGAGCTCGGCCCGGTAGCGGGAGACGATGAACACCGCGTAGTCGATGCCGACCGCGAGGCCGAGCATCATGGCGAGGGTGCCGGTGGTACCGGACAGGCCGAGGGTGCTGCCGAGCGCGGTGATCAGCGCCATGCCGAGCCCGACGCCGACGACCGCCGTGAGCAGCGGCAGGCCGGCCGCGACCAGCGAGCCGAAGGTGATCACCAGGACGACCGCGGACAGCGCCATGCCGATCGCCTCGCTGCTGCCGCCCGCCTCGGGCTTGGCCATCAGCGCGTTGCCGCCGACCTCGACCTTGAGCCCGGCGCCCCGGCCGTGCTGCGCGGCCTGCTCCAGGGCGTCGGTGGCGCCCTTGGACAGCTCGCCCGCCTTGGCGGAGTAGCTGACCGTCGCGTACGCGGTGGTGCCGTCCTTGGAGACGGCGCCGGCCTTGAACGGGCTGACCGCCCCGGTGACCTGGTCGGCGTGCGCGAGCTCGTCGACCGTCCGCTCGACCGCCTGCTGGTTGGGCCCGGCGGTGATCTTCTGTCCGGAGGGCGCGACGAACACCAGCCGGGCCGAGGCGCCGTCGGCGTGGCCGCCGGGGAAGCGCTCGTTCATCAGGTCGAAGGCCTTCTGCGCTTCCGTGCCGGGCATCGCGAAGCCGTCGTCGGGTGCGGCGGGCGCCTTGGTCGCCAGGACTCCGCAGACCGCCAGCACGGCGACCCAGAGCAAGGTCACCAGCCGGCGCCGGACGAAGGCCCATCGGCCCAGACGGTAGAGGAACGTGGCCACGGGAGAGCGGCCTCCTTCGGACACGGGTGCGGTTCGGACACGGGTGTGGTGCGGACACGGGTGCGGTGCGGTGCGGGTACGGTGCGGTTCGGATGTAGGCGAGGTGCGGCTTTCGGTACGGGGCGTGCCGCGGGCGCGGGCCGTACGCCCCTGAGGACGCGGTCCACCGCAGCGTGACCAATCCTTGATCGCCGACCCCTGCTCCGTCGTCGTCCCTGCGCAGGCCGTTTGCGTACTGCGGACGCAGTACGCCCCTCCCCCGTACGGAGGAGCGCACGCCCGGCGTCAGGAGTAGGCCTCCTACCTGCGGCGGAAGCAGCCGGGTCACCCGTGCGGGTGGCGACGACGGGCCGCGACCCCGCCGGGCGAAGTAGCGTGATGTGCCTGACCCGACCGCTTTCCGTGCGGTTCGGGAGGATCCGACCCGATCGGTGCTGCTCGCGCAGCCCGCCGCCGGAGGTGCCCCATGGGCGTTCCAGCCGCCCGCATCGTGTTCGACGAGAGCGACCGCGCGGCCGTCGCCGAGGCGGTGACCGAGATGCTCACCACCGGCGCCCTCACCCTCGGCCCCTGGACCGAGCGCTTCGAGCAGGCCTTCGCCGCCGAGCACGGCGCCACCCACGCCGTCGCGGTGAGCAGCGGTACGGCGGCCCTGGAGGTGATCCTGCGCACCGTCGACGTCCGGGACCGCGACGTGGTCGTGCCCGCCGTCACCTTCTATGCGACCGCCGGCGCGGTGGTCCACGCGGGCGGGCGCCCGGTGTTCGCCGACGTCGACCCGGCCACCCTCGCGCTCTCCCCCGAGACCCTCGAAGCGGCGCTCACCCCCGACACCGCCGCCGTCGTCCTGGTGCACATCGGCGGGCTGGTCACCCCGCAGGTCGACGCCCTGCGGGCGCTCTGCGACCGGCACGGCATCCCGCTGGTCGAGGACGCCGCGCACGCGCACGGCAGCAGCGTGAACGGGCGCGCCGCCGGGACCTTCGGGCTGGCCGGGGCCTTCTCCTTCTACCCGACCAAGGTCACCACCAGCGGCGAGGGCGGCATGATCCTCACCGAGTCGCCCGAGCTGCGCGACGAGGCCAGGATCTACCGCGACCAGGGCAAGGGGTCCTTCACCACCAACCACCACGTGCTGCTCGGCTACTCCTGGCGGATGAGCGAACTCCATGCGGCGGTCGGCACGGTGCACCTGCGCCGGCTCAAGGAGTTCATCGAGACCCGCCGGGCCGTCGCCCACCGCTACGACGCGGCGCTGGCCGGGCTGGACGGCTTGGAGCCGCTGCTCGAACCGCCCGGCTGCCGCGGCAACTACTACAAGTACGTGGCGCTGCTGCCACCCGGGACCGACCGCGTGGCGTTCAAGCGGGCGGTCGCCGAGGAGCACGGCGTCCGGCTGTCCGGCGAGGTCTACGACCTGCCGCTGCACCTGCAGCCGGTGTTCGCGCCGTACCGGGGCGGACCGCTGCCGGTGGCCGAGGACGTCTGCGCGCGGCAGGTCTGCCTGCCGGTGCACTCCGACATGACGGAGGACGAGACCGAGCAGGTCATCGGGGCCGTCTCGACGGTGTACCGACGGCTGGTCGGCTAGCTGGCCGGAGCGACCGGCCGGAGCGAAGGGAGCAAGATCGTGCGGATAGCCGTCACCGGGGGCTGCGGATTCATCGGTTCACACGTCGTGGACCACCTGATCGCGGCCGGCCACGAGGTCCTCGCGGTGGACACCACCGACAAGTACCTCAACCCCGACGCCGAGCACGCCCGGATCGACGTCCTCGATCTGAAGGCCCTCACCGCCGCGCTGGCCGGCAGCGAAGTGGTCTACCACCTCGCCGCGCTGGCCGACGTCGAGCAGGTCTGCGCCGACCCGGTCCGCGCCGTGCGGACCAACATCGACGGCACCGAGGCCGTCCTGGAGGCCGCCCGGCGCAGCGGCCTCAGCCGGACCGTTCTGGCGAGCACCGTCTGGGTCTACGGCGCCGCCCTCGCCGGCGAACAACTAGGCGGTGAGGAACAGGAGTTGGACGAGCACGTCCCGATCGAGCTGGAGCACAGCGGACACCTGTACGTGGCCACCAAACTCGCCGCCGAGATGCTGGTGCACAGCTACCGCGAGCTGTACGGGCAGCACTTCACCATCCTGCGCTACGGCATCCCGTACGGGCCCAGGATGCGCGACGAGCTGGTCGTCGCCCGGTTCGTCCAGGCGGCCCTGGCCGGACGGCCGATCACCATCGCCGGCGACGGGCGGCAGAGCCGCAACTTCGTCTACGTCGAGGACCTCGCCGACGCCCACGTCCGGGCCCTCTCCCCCGCCGCCGAGGACCAGACCTTCGCCCTCGAGGGCTCCACCGCCGTCTCGGTGCGCGACATCGCCGACACCGTCGACAAGTTGCTCGGGCCCGTCAGCATCGAGCACATCGGCGGCCGGAAGGCCGACTACGCGGGGCGGCGGATCTCCTCCGCCCAGGCCAAGCGGCTGCTGGGCTGGTCGCCGCGGACCAACTTCGCGGACGGCGTACGGCGGTACGCCGACTGGTACCGGGCCGCCACCGCCTCCACCACCACCTGACCGGGGCCCGCCCGATGCCGCACGCCCTGCTGGTCTCCGGCTCGCTCGGCCAGGGCCACGACGTGATGGCCCAGGCCTGTGCGGACACCCTGCGGGACCGCGGCTGGACCACCGACACCGTCGACGCGATGGCCCTGCTCGGCGAACGCTCGGGTGCGGCCGGGGAGGCGGTGTTCCGCCGGTTGCTCGACCTGCCCGGCGTGTACGACGCCTTCCACTTCTCGGCACTGCGGCCGGGCGCGCGGATCGCACTGCTCGCCGACGCGGCTGCCCGGACCAGGCTGGTCCCGGCGCTGCGGAAACTGGTCGAGGCGCAGCGGCCGCAGCTGGTGGTCTCGGTGTTCGCCACTGCGACCTCGGCGGTCAACCGGCTGCAGGAATGGGGGCAGGGGCGGGAGTTCCGGCACTTCGTGTTCTGCACCGACGTGACACCGCACCGGCTCTGGGTCCAGGAGGGAACCGACCTGTTCCTGGTCACCTCGGAGGTCGCCGCCTGCGCGGTGCGGCGCTACCGGCCGGACGCCGACATCGCCGTCGTGCCCGCGCCGCTGCGGCAGCCGTTCTACCGGCCGCCGGGGCGGGACGAGGCTCGAGCCGGACTCGGGGTGCCGGCGGACGCCCCGTGCGTGCTGCTGATGTCGGGCTCCTGGGGGCTCGGACCGCTCGCCCGCACCGCCGCCTCGCTCGCCGCGGCCGGGCCGCACGTGCTCGCGGTGGCCGGGCACAACCCCGAGCTCGAGCGCCGCCTGCAAGCCGCCGCACGCCGACAGCCCCGGCTGCACCCGTTCGGCTACACCGACCGGGTCCCCGCGCTGATGGCCGCCGCCGACCTCGTCGTCACCAGCTCCGGCGACACCTGCAGCGAGGCCCGCGCACTCGGGCGGCGCCTGCTGCTGCTCGACGTCGTCCAGGGTCACGGACGCGACAACCTCCAGCACGAGCTCGAACTCGGCCACGCCGACGTCACCTCGGCCCGCCCGGCCGAAGTCGTCCGCAACGCCCTCGCGGCACTGCGGCGGCCGTCCCCGGAGCCCTCGCCGGGGGCCACACCGGGTCGGTGGGGGGCGGGGTTCGAGGAGGCACTGCGGCGGGTGGGGTTGGGGTAGAGCCGGGGAGGGGGCCACACCGGGACCGTGGGAGGCCGGGTTCGGTGAAGCGCTGCGGCGGGTCAGGGCGGCGGGGGCGTCCGGTTGGTCCGGGACGGACAGGCGGTCGAGGGCACGGCGTGGTCGCGGAGTGGGCCGAGGGTGAGGTGGCGCGTGCGGCAGTGGGTGGCGATCAGGGGGAGGGCGGCGAGGGTGGCGCGCCAGGAGTCGGGGGCGGAGGTGCAGTCGGAGTCGTGGAGGAGGAGGGTCGCGCCGCCGGTGAGGCCGGGGCGGGCGGTCGCGTAGACGGAGGCGCCGGTGGCCTCCGCAGTCCAGTCGCGGCCCCAGGCGGTCCACAGCACGCTGCGCAGGCCGAGACGGTGGGCGGCCGACGCCGGGCCTGCGGTCAGCACGCCGTACGGCGGGCGGTACCAGAGCGGGCGGACGCCGCAGAGGTCGGTGACCGCCTCGGTGGCGCGGCGCAGTTCCCGCAGGTCGCGGGCGGGCGCCGGGTACCACTGCTGCCGGTGGTGCCAGCCGTGGACGGCGACCTCGTGGCCGCGCCGGACCAGTTCGCGGCCGAGTGCCGGAGCGCGCTCCAGCATCGCGCCGAGCAGGAAGAAGGTGGCGCGGGCGCCGAGGTCGTCCAGCGCGTCGAGCACGTACGGGGTGCTGCGCGGGTCGGGGCCGTCGTCGAAGGTCAGCGCGACGTGGCCCGGGGCGGTGCCGTGGCCCGCCGTACGGCGGAACAGGGTGCGGCGCAGCGGCGGGAGGCGGACGGCGGCCGGGGCGAGGTGCAGGAACTCCACTGCGGCCGCGGCGGCGAGGGCCGTGCTCGCGATCGTCACCCCGGGCTCACCCGAAGCGGGAGGCCATCCGACGGAACACGCCCGGCGCGACGCCGTGGATGCGGGCCGGGAAGCCGAGCCAGTGCGGCACGTAGAGGCGGTCGCGTTCGGTGGTGATGGTCGCGACCACGGTGTCGGCGACCCGCTCCGCCGAGACGGGGCGCGGCCGTTCGCGCTGGTAGGGCGTGCCGCGCCGGTCGAAGAACGGGGTGTCCACCGCCCCCGGGAGCACCAGGCGCACGCCCACCCCCGTCCCGCGCAGCTCGTACCAGAGGCTCTCGGCGAACATCGTCAGCCCGCCCTTGGTGGCCGCGTAGCCCGACTCGTCGCGCACGCCGACCTGGCCGGCCATCGAGCCCAGCAGCACGATCCGGCCGTGGCGGCGCTCCAGCATGCCGGGCAGGAGGAGGCGGACCAGGCGCAGCGGGGCGGCGAGGTTGACCTCGATCATCCGGTCCAGGGTGTCGGAGGGGGTGTCCGCGAACGGGCCGCGCCAGCCGAGGCCGGCGCTCGCGACCAGGGCGTCCACCCGGCCGGCCTCGGCCAGGGCGGCGTCGGCGAGGCGGCGCGGGCCGTCCGGCTTGCTGAGGTCCTCGGGCAGGGCCAGGCCGCCGGTGCGGTCGGCGATCTCGTCGAGGCGGGCACGGTCGGTACCGGAGAGCAGGAGCTGCCAGCCCGCCTCGGCCAGGCGGGTGGCGGTGGCGAGGCCGATCCCCGAGGAGGCGCCGGTGATCAGCGCGACGGGGCGCTCGGTCGGCGCCGACCGTCGGGATCGGGGGTGGGGTTCCGATCGGTGTTCCTCCGCCATCGCGCACCTGCCGCTCTGAGGCCATGTCGCCGTCCGTTTTGTCCGGCAAGCCACCTTCGCACGGCGGAGCCGCCCGGGCTACCGGGGCGGGGCGACGGTCGGCTCAGCGGGGTGGAGCGGCGAGCGGCTCAGCGGGGCGGGGCGGCGAGCGGCTCAGCGGGGCGGGGCGGCGGGCGCCGCCTCGGTGTGCGGGTGTCCGGCCGACAGTTCGGCCGACTCCCCCTCCAGTTCACCGAAGCGGGACAGCAGGAAGGTGCCGCCCACCGCGACCGCGAAGCCCGTCAGCGCGCACCACTCGAATCCGGGGCGCGCGGCGTCGCCGAGCGCCACCACCCCGACCAGGGCCGGGCCGAAGGTCTCGGCCACCGTCCCGGCGGCGGTCGCGGCGGTCACCGTGCCGCGCTGCAGGGCCAGCGCGTACGCGAGGTAGCCGCCGAGGCCGCCCACGACCAGGGCGTAGGTGGCGGGGTCGGTGAGGACGGCGAGCAGGCTGGAGGCGTCCAGCACGCGCACCGCGAGGCTGGTCACCCCGAAGCCGGCCCCGGCCAGCAGGCCCAGCCCGGCGGCGGCCGCGTTGCCCGACCGGCGCACCAGGAGGAGGGTGGCGGGCACCATCACGGCGGTGGTGACGAGCAGCGACCAGTGGAACGCGGCCGGGGCGTGGTTCCGGCCGTCCTCGCCGGAGCCGAGGGCCAGCAGGGTCAGCCCGACGACGACGGCGAGGATGCCCGCGACGTCCGCCCGGTGCAGGCGCGCTCCCAGCAGCCAGACGGCGGCCAGGGCGGTGACGGCGAGACTCGCGTTGGTGACGGCCTGCACCAGGAAGAGGGGAAGGGTGCGCAGGGCGACGATGCTCAGCACGAAGCCGACGATGTCCAGCAGCGTCCCGACCAGGAACTGCCAGGACCGCACCAGCGCGGCCAGCAGGCCCGCCCGCACCCGGTCGGCACGCGGAGCCGACCGCGCCCCGCGCGCCTGGAAGACCGCCCCGAAGCCGAAGCAGACGGTCGCGACCAGCGCCGTGGTGAGTCCCAGCAGCATGCGTCTCCCAGCGTCGCGGGACAGCATCGGTTCACCACCAGTCTGTGCCCGGGGAGACGGGGGTGCACAGGAGGGAGAGGCGGGGTGGAGGAGGCCCGGCGCGGCGGGGGCTCCCGGGTGGAACGGGTGAGGTGGAGGAGGCCCGGGAGACGGGGGTGCACGGGAGGCCGAGGCGGGGTGGATGAGGGCCGGCGCGGCAGGGAGCACCGGTGGGACGAGGCAGCGCCCGGCAGGACGGGGCCGGTGCCCGGCGGGGTGGGGTGTCCCCGCCGGGCGGGAGGGGTCAGCCGAGGGCGGAGGCGAGGAGGGTGGCGGTCTTGGCGATGAGGGGTTCGTCCTTCAGGGCGGCCTCGTCGGGCTTGGTGGTCAGGACGGCGAGGACGACAGGCGCGCCGGACGGGGTCCAGGCGATGCCGACGTCGTTGGCGGTTCCGTACCGGCCGGTGCCGGTCTTGTCGGCGAGGGCCCAGTCCGCCGGGAGGCCCTTGCGGAAGCGGTTGGTGCTGGTGGTGTTGCCGCGCAGCCAGGTGGTGAGCTGTTCGCGCTTGGCGGACGGGAGGGCGTGGCCGAGGGTGAGGCGGCGGTAGGTGCGGGCGATGGCGCGCGGGGTGGTGGTGTCGGTGGTGCGGTCCGGCTCGGCAGAGTTGAGCTCGGACTCCCAGCGGTCCAGGCGGGTGATGCGGTCGCCGATCGAGCGGCAGAAGTCGGTGACGGCGGTCGGTCCGCCGAGTTCGCGGAGCAGCAGGTTGCCGGCGGTGTTGTCGCTGTGGTCGATGGCCGCCTTGCAGAGCTCGGCGACGGTCATGCCGTCCGCCAGGTGGTCCCTGGTGACCGTCGAGCTGTCGTTGCCGCCGGACCTCGTGATGTCGGCCGCCGTGTAGTGGATCCGCCGGGCGAGGAACTCGCCGTCCCGGTCGAGGTCGCGCAGGACGGCGGCGGCCGCGAGGGTCTTGAAGACGGAGCAGATCGGGAACAGTTCGTCCGCGCGGTAGCGGATCGTCTCGCCGGTCTGCACGTTCTGGGCGAACACGCCGAGCCGGGCGCCGTGTTCCCGCTCCAGGGCGGCGAGCAGGCGGTGGGTGTCGGAGCCGCTCTCCGCGTACGCCAGTCCGCTGGTCGAGGCCGTGACGGCGACTGCTGCTCCGAAGCCGAGCCCCAGGACGGCTCGGCGGCTGTGGCGGGCTTCCGAAGACTGCGTGGACATGGTTCCCCCTCTATCCGAATGTCGCGGCCGGAGCCGCTTCCTGAGTCACAGGACGCCACTCGCGCCCCGATGGTTCGTCAACGGCGCGAATCGGCAGGGAATCGGAGGGGAACCGACCCGAACGGGTCAGGGCCGGATGGCCACCGCCGCGTACGCGTTCGCCTCCGGGGCGGAGACGGGCGGCTCGTCCGGGGCCGGGCGCCACAGCGGGGTGGGGACGATGCCCGGGGGCAGGAGCGTCCAGCCGTCGAAGAAGCGGGCGAACTCGGGGAGGGTGCGGGCCTGGACGGGCGTGCCGCCGGATTCGTAGATCCGGATGAGGTTGGCGATGTCCTCGGGCGCGAAGTCGGGCGTGGTGTGGGTCATCACCAGGGCGCTGCCGGGGGCGAGGACGGACGTGAGGTGCTCCAGGATCCCGTACGCGCCGTGGGCGTCGGGGACGAAGTGGAGCAGGGCGTTGAGGGAGAGCGCCACGGGGCGGGCGAGGTCGATGGTGTCGCGCAGGCCGGGGGCGGAGAGCAGGCGGGCGACGTCCGTGACGTCGGCCTCGACGTAGGCGGTGCGGCCCTCGGGGGTGCCGGTGAGCAGGGCCTGGGCGTGCGAGAGGACGATCGGGTCGTTGTCGGCGTAGACGACGCGGGCGTCCGGCCGGATGCGCTGGGCGACCTCGTGGAGGTTGGGCGAGGTGGGGATGCCGGTGCCGATGTCGAGGAACTGGTCGAACCCGGCTTCGGCGAGGACGCGGGTGGAGCGGTGCATGAAGGCGCGGTTGGCGTGGGCGCCGGTGCGCAGCCAGGACGCGACGGCGAGGGCGCGTCCTGCGGCCTCGCGGTCGGCGGCGAAGTTGGTGAAGCCGCCGAGGAAGTAGTCGTACATCCTGGCCGAGTGCGGCACGTTCAGCCGCAGGTCCACCCCGTCGTAGAGTCCCATCGCGTTTCCCCCTCGGCACCGTGCGCAACCGATCGCATTGCTGCCCACGGTAGCCGGGGGGCAATCACGGCTGGAGCGATTCAATCAGTCACCAGATCCCATGAGATGACAATCTGTATTCGCTTTGCAGCCTGGAGTGACAGGCCTGATGGAATGAGGATGGGCGCGGACAGCCCGACCCTCGGGTGGCGCGGTGAGCAGCCGGCGGCCACGGAAAGCAGGCTCGATGACGATCGACAGGGGTGCCCCCGTGCACGGGTACCGGGGCGGGACGGCAGTGGACTGCACCGGCGGGACGCGGCCGGAGCGAACGGGCGGCGCGGACCTCGGCCTGCGCCTGGACCTCACCTACTCCGCGTTCTGCGAGACGCACGAACCCGCCTGGCACGCCCTCGCGTTGACCAGGATAGGCAGCCAGGCCGACGCCGCCCTGGTGGTCGAGGCCGTGAAGGCCGACCTGGCCCGCTGCTGGCCGCAGGTGCTGCGCTTCGAGGAACCGGCCGCGTACGCCTGGCGGTTGGCCAACCGGCACGTCTCGGACTGGGTCGCCGCCGAGGAGCCGGTAGAGGTGGAGGCGGTCACCTTCGCGGCGGTGATCGGCGCGTTCAAACAGGTGGCGAACGGGCTGCTGCACAGCGAGGCGGACGAGGTGCGGCTGTACGCGGCGATCCTCGAACTGCCGGACCGGCAGCGGGACGTGGTGATCCTGCGCTACCTGCTGGGACTGCACGTCAAGGTGATCGCGGCGTACCTGGGACGGCCGGTGGCGACGGTGCACTCCAATCTGCGGCACGCTCGCGAGCGGCTGGCGCGCCGGCTCGGGGTGGGCGAACTCCCGGACCGCGGAGGTGAACTGTGACGGACGCCTGGCCGGCCGAGCCGTCGGGCGGGGCGTGTACGGCGGGCGGGGGGCGCGCGGTGTTCCACGTGCCCCGGCCCGAACGCGCCCATGCCGAGCGGATCGCGCAGGTGCGCCAGGCCCGGCTGACGGCCGCGCCGACCCACCTGCCCTCGGAGTACGAGCAGGCCTCCTTCGAGCTGGGGCTGGTGGTGGCGCTGGTGCTGGGCGCGCCGGACGCCTCCCGCGGGCTCGACCTGCTGGTGAACGCGCGCCGGATCCAGCCGGAGGGGGCGGAGGTGTTCGGCGCGCTGCTGTACGCCACCGGCAAGGAGGAGGGAGCGGAGTTCTGGTGGCGCTTCGCGGCCGGCTCGGGCAGCGGGACGGCCGCGTACTGCCTGCACCTGCACCACCTGATGCTCGGCGAGACCGACGACGCCGACTACTGGCGGGCCTGGTCGGACCAGCTTTCCGCCGCCGAACGCCCGCCCGGTCCACGGGCGTTGTGGATGAGCAGACCGCTGCTGCCGGAGGCCGTGCGCCGCGACATCCTGTCCCGGGTGCATCGGGGGCTCGCTCCGCAGCTGCCGCCCGCGCTGGTGGCGGTGATCGACCGGCTGCCACTGCAGGGCGACGACGCGGAGGAGGTCCCGAGCCCGTGGGGGCTCACCTCGGGGGCGACCGCCGCCTGCTCGTGGGACCTCGCCTGGGGGCTCGCCGACGACGAGGACGGCGCGCCGGCGTGAGCGGCGACCACGAGGACGGCGCGCCGGCGTGAGCGGCGATGACGCGGAGGAGTGAACGGCCGACGGCGGCCCGCGGTCATCCCTTCAGGTAAGCGCCGACAGCCGGGCGGCGATCTCCGGGTCCCGTCCGCTGCCGGCCACGACCTCCTCGCCCTCCGGCGTCGCGCGCCGGACGAGGTAGTGGTGCGGCGCCATCGCGGTGTCGCGTCCGGGCAGCGCGGCGACGACGGCGCGGCGGGCGGCGGCCGGGTCGCCCGCAGTCCTCGGCGGGCAGCGCTCGTCCAGCAACACGTCCTGGTCGTCGACGAGTTCGGCCTCCGGCAGCGGCTCCCTCTCGACCGCCGCCGACCAGATCCGCAGCAGCAGGAAGCTGTGCAGGTCGCCGACCGCGTGGTGCCAGGAGCAGCCGAGCACCGACCCGCCATCGGCGGTGCGGGTGATCCGAACGGTGAGCAGCGGGGCGCCGCCGGCCCGCGCGCCCGGGGCGTCCACCCGGTCGACCAGTTCGGCGCCGACCGCCGTCACCCGGCCCATCGCCTCGGCGAGCGTGCCGTCCACGGTGTGGACGTCGAGCGGTACGCCGGAGTCGTCGCAGACCGCCTCCAGCACGCCGTCGACCGTCCGCAGCCGCCTGACGAAGACCGGGACCCGCTCAAGGGCGCGGGCCAGTCCGGCGGCGAGCCGGTCGTCGCCCAGGGGCTGTTCGAAGCAGAGCACGACCGAGACGGCGAGGTCGGCGAGCATGGTGTCCATCAGGCCGCAGCGCAGCACCCGCCGGTGGCGTGCCCGGCGCGGACGGTCCGGGATCGGCGCAACTGGGGCCAGATGCTCATGGGTTCCGTTCCGAAGCACTCGATGACACTCGGCTACACCCGGCACTGAGTACCCGGCACTGGGCGGAATGCGAGGGCACGCCGAACGATAGTGCCGCCTCCGGCCAGTGGTCCAGTCCAATCCTGCAGTCCGTAAAGGCCGGTCCGGAAAGGCCCTTCGCGGCCCCCGGCGATAGAATTCCGAGCATGGCAGAGCGCGCCGGCGCAGCCACCGCGCCACCCCTCGTCCTGGTCACCGACACCGACTCCCAGCTGATCGACCCGGCTCGGGCCTACCACCTCGGCCGCGACCCGAGCAGCGAGATCGTGCTGGACGACCCCCGGGTCTCCTGGCATCACGCGATCCTGCGCGCCACCGAGGGCCACTGGCTGCTGGAGGACGTCGGCAGCACCAATGGAACCTACGACCAGGGCCAGCGGGTCAGCCGCGAGGACGTCGGCCCGGGCACCCGGCTGCGCTTCGGCGATCCGGCCGACGGCCCGTCTGCGACCTTCGCCGGCCTGCCCGCCCCCGCCCGGGACGAGCGCCCGTCCCTGGTCGCCCCGCAGAGCTCCGGCACGTTCCGCAGCCCGAGCTCCGTGCTCCAGCTGCCCGGCCACACCGTCCGGATCGGCCGCTCGCACGACAACGACCTCGTCCTGGACGACCTGGTGGTCTCCCGGCACCACGCCGAACTACGCGAGCTGCCGGACGGCGGCCACGAGATCGTCGACCTGGACAGCCACAACGGCACCTACCTCAACGGCAGCCCGGTCCAGCGCGCGCCGGTCGGCCCGGCCGACATCGTCGGCATCGGCCACTCCGCGCTCTGCCTCGCCGACGGCCACCTGGTCGAGTACACCGACACCGGCGAGATCTCCCTGGACGTCCAGCACCTGGTGGTGCGGGTCGGCCGCGACCGGCGGGTACTGCTGGACGACGTCGGATTCCCGCTCGCCGAGAAGGCCCTGCTCGCGGTGGCCGGCCCGAGCGGCGCGGGCAAGTCCACCCTGCTCAACGCCCTGACCGGGCTGCGCCCCGCCGACGAGGGCACGGTGCTGTACGACGGACGCGACCTCTACCGCGACTACGCCGAACTGCGCCGCCGGATCGGCCTGGTGCCGCAGGACGACATCCTGCACACCCAGCTCACCGTCCGCCGCGCCCTGTCCTACGCCGCCGAGCTGCGCTTCCCCGGCGACACCGACCCGCACGAGCGGGAGGCCAGGGTCCTGGAGGTGATCCACGAACTGGGCCTGGACGACCGGGCGGACCAGGTGATCGCGAGTCTGTCCGGCGGTCAGCGCAAGCGGGTCAGCGTGGCCCTGGAGCTGTTGACCAAGCCGTCCCTGCTCTTCCTCGACGAGCCGACCTCCGGCCTGGACCCGGGCATGGAGCGCTCGGTGATGCAGATGCTGCGCGGGCTGGCCGACGACGGCCGCACGGTGGTCGTGGTGACGCACAGTGTGCTCAGCCTGAACGAATGCGACCGGCTGCTGGTGCTGGCCCCGGGCGGGCGGACGGCGTACTACGGGCCGCCGGGCGAGGCGCTCGGCTACTTCGGCTACGAGGAGTGGCCGGAGGCCTTCGAGGCCTTCGAGAACGAGGACCACGCCGGCTGGCAGACCCGCTTCCGTGCCTCCCCGCAGTACCGGCGGTACGTGACGGCCGAGGCGGTGCCCTCGGTGCCCGCCCCCGCGCGGACACCGGAGCCGGAGCGGGCACCGGCGATCGGCCGGGAGAAGCCGCAGGGCTGGTTCTCCCAGCTCGGCACCCTGGTGCGCCGGTACGCCTCCGTCCTGGCCGCCGACCGGCTGTTCCTCACCATCATGGTGGTGCTGCCCTTCGTCATCGGCCTGATGTGCCGGGCGATGGCCGGCTCCCGCCTCACCCCGGTCAACGCCGTCAACTGCCTGCTCACCCTGTGCATCGGCGGGCTGCTGACCGGCTCTGCCAACTCGGTGCGCGAGCTGGTCAAGGAGCGCGCGATCTACCAGCGGGAACGGGTGGTCGGGCTGTCCAGATCGGCCTACCTGGTGTCGAAGGTGGTGATCCTCGGCGTCGTCACCGTGAGTCAGGCTGCGGTGCTCACCGTGGTCGGCCTGGCCGGGGTGGACCTCTCCGCGGCCGTGCCGACCGGCGTCGTGATGCCGCACCTCCCCGAACTGATCATCGCCGTCGCGCTGCTCGCGTTCTCGGCGATGATGCTCGGACTGGTGGTCTCCGCGCTCGTGGACAAGGAGGAGGCCACCATGCCGCTGCTGGTGCTCCTCTCCGTCGTCCAGATCGTCTTCAGCGGCCTGATGCTCAAGCTCTACGGCGTGCCCGGGCTGGAGCAGTTCGCCTGGCTGATCCCGTCCCGCTGGGGCATGTCGGCGATGGGCCGCACGGTGGAGCTGCACACGCTCTTCCCGAACGAGATCACCCAGGACCCGATGTTCCGCCACGAGCGGCGCGGGTGGGAGCTGTGCATGGTCCTGCTGCCGCTGCTGTCGGCCGGGTACGGGCTGCTGGTACTGGCCCTGCTGCGACGGCACGAGCCCGCGATCATGCGCAAGTAGCGCCTCGGACGTGCGCAGACAGCGCCGCGGATGTGCCCGCACAGCGCCCCGATCATGCGCGAGTGGCGCCGCGGACGTGCGCGGTCGGCCTCGGCCCGGACACGGACCGGCGTGCGACGCCGGGTCGGCCCGGGCCACCACCGGTAGAGTGGGAACAGCCCTGTGGTGCGAGTCGTGCCGCGCGCGGCGGGGGTCGCGCGGCGGAGGAAAAGTAGCCGCCCATGGACGAGTTCGCTTTCCGCCCCACCCACGTCGCCCCGCCGGGCGGACTGGCCTCCTGGACGGCCCCGGACCCGGCACGGCCCTCCGCCCGGCTCGACGCGCTGCTTCCGCTGCAGCTGCTCGGCCGCCACGGCGACTGGGCGCAGATCCTGTGCGCCAACGGCTGGACCACCTGGGTGGACGGACGCCTGCTGGTCGCCCTCCCGCAGCCGCCGCCCGCCGCCGGAGGCCCGCCCGCCCGGACCGCCGACCCGCGCCCGGCGCTCGCCGACGCCGAGACCGCGCTGGCCCGCTACCGCGCCCTGCTGGAGGACCTCGCCGCGGGCACCCTCGACCTGGAGGCCTTCCGGGAGCGCACCCGCGGCCTGCGGGTGGGCCTGGTGGTGGACGGCGAGGCGCTCTGGGTGTTCGACCCGGTGCACGACCGCTGGTGCTACTGCGACGGGCTGCAGCTGCAGACGTACGCGGGCGCCGACCGGCCGCCGTCCTCCTCGCCGACGCCAAGGCCCGCACCGGCGCCGACACCGGCACCGACGCCCTCCCCGGCGCAGACACCCCCGCCAGGGGCCGCGTCGCCGGCGCACAGCCCGTACGCCCCGACCCAGGCGGGCGAGCCGTGACCCCGGCCGAGCAGCCGTCCGCCCCCAGCCTGCCCGCCGGACTGGTCGGGCGGAAGGTCGCGGGCTACCGGCTGGAGAGCGAGATCGGGCGCGGCGGGATGGCCGTGGTCTACCGGGCCAAGGACCTGCGGCTCGGCCGGACCGTCGCGGTCAAGCTGCTCGCCCCCGAGCTGGCCCGCAACGAGGTGTTCCGCCAGCGCTTCATGCACGAGTCGGAGGCCGCCGCCGCGATCGACCACCCGCACATCATCCCGGTGTTCGAGGCGGGCGAGCAAGACGGCATCCTGTTCATCGCGATGCGCTACGTCGAGGGCGGCGACCTGCGCGCCCTGATCAACCGGGGCGGCCCCTTCCCGGTCGAGCGGACCACCCGGCTGGCCCTGCAGATCGCCTCCGCCCTGGACGCCGCGCACGACCACGACCTGGTGCACCGGGACGTCAAGCCGGGCAACGTGCTGGTCGCCGCCGGCACGGACAGCGAGCACCCCGAGCACCTGTACCTGGCGGACTTCGGGCTCACCAAGAAGTCGCTCTCGCTCAGCGGGCTGACCAGCGTCGGCCAGATCGTCGGCACGCTCGACTACGCGGCGCCCGAGCAGATCTCCGGCAAGCCGCTGGACGGGCGCTGCGACCAGTACAGCCTCGGCTGCGTGGTCTTCGAGATGCTCGCGGGCGTTCCGCCGTTCCGCCGGGAGAGCGACCTCGCGCTGCTCTGGGCCCACCTCAACGACCCGCCGCCCGCGCTGGACGAGCACCGGCCCGACCTGCCGGCCGCCGTGGCGGCGGTCGTCACCCGGGCGCTCGCCAAGACCCCCGAGGAGCGGTACGCCAGCTGCCTGCAGTTCGTCGCCGAGCTGCGCGCCGCGACGGCGGCCACCCGGGCCCGGTGGAGCGGGGAGGGTCCGCCCACGCAGGTCGTCCCGGCGGCCTCCGCCGGCCGGACCGCCGTGCCCGAGCCGCCCGTCTGGGCCGCCCCGGTCGTCCACCCGCCGCTGTGGTGAGCCCCACCGGGGAGCCCGCCGAAGGGAGCACCGCGCCATGAATGCCGTGAGCCAGGTCTTCGCCATGATCGCCGCCGCGATCCACCTCGGTGTCTGGCCGCTGGAGAGCTTCCTCTACGGCCACCCGCGGGTGCGCTACCTGCTCACCGGCAACACCGCGGACGCCCCCGAGGTCCGGCTGTGGCGCTTCAACGTGGGCTTCTACAACCTCTTCCTGGCGTTCGGCCTGGTCGCGGGCTTGGTCCTGCTGCACACCGGGCACAGCGGCTCCGGACGCGCGGTGATCCTCTACATCGGCGCCTTCCTGGTCGCGGCCGGGATCACCCTCTTCGTCTCGGAGCCCAAGGTGTGGCGCGGCGCGCTCGGCCAGGCCGTCCCGGCGGTGGTGATCCTTCTGGCGGAAGCCTTCTGACGGCCGGTCACCCGCTTTCCCCCGACCTCCGGCGCCGCTACAATCCGCCTACCCCGCGACGGGCGCGGCGGCGGTTGGGGGTGGCAGGTGGCGCGGTCCGCGATCGGCGACAGGTACGTGGTGAGCATCGGCTGCAGGGCGGGCGTGGAGCGCGGACTCACCACGACGACGGTCACATGGAGCATCTCCCACGTGCCGACGGGCGGCGCGCCCCGCCCGGCTCAGGGGGACGAGGACATCGCGATCCTCTGCCCGCGCTGCACCCGGGCCTTCTCCGTCCGGGTGGAGAGCGCCACCCGGGCGAGGACCAAACAGCTGGTGCACCGCGCGTTGGGCTGGCTGCTGCTGCTCTCGCTCCTGGTGACCGTGCCGATGCTGATCCACCTGGGCGGCCAGACCGTCGAGGAGGGAGACGACCGGACGACCGACAACATCGGCCTGCTCGTCGCGCTGGCCGCCGCGGGCGTGATCATCGGCCCGTCGCTGCTGTTCAGCGCGACGGTGCACAGCGGGGTGAAGAAGCTCCGGCTCGTCCGGGAGGACGGCACCAGGACCGCCCTGGTGCAGGGCCACCGACTGTTCTGAGCGCGGACGGACCCTACGGCTGACCCTCCTCGACCTCGCCCGGGTGTCGCACCCGGGCGGCGAGCAGCGCACCGAGCGCACCGGTGAGCAGGCCCCAGCCCGCCGCCAGCGGAACGGCCGTCCACAGCGACGGGCGCAGCTCGAGGCTGCCGCTGCCGAGGTCGGGCAACGGATTGGAGCCGCCGAGAACGGAGTCGAGCAGGCCACCGAGGCCGCCCTGACCGAGGCCGACGCCGAGGACGGAGAGCCCGTACTCGGCGTCCATCCGGGTCCACAGGCCCACCAGCAGCATGGTGACGGCGGTGGCGAGCGCGAACCGCACGGCGTGCTGCCAGAGCCGGACGGTGCGGGGCGAGCGGCGGGCCGCGAGGAAGGCGGCCGCGAGCAGCAGGACGGCGGCCAGCGGCAGCAGCAACCAGGCGCGGGCGTCCTGGTCGGCCAGGGTGCCGAGGTCGATCGTCGCCTGCTGCCCGTCCGGCGCGCGCAGCACGTCGGAGAGCGGTTTGGGGACGGGCAGACCGATCGCGCCGACCAGCCGCCCCTGCCACTCGGCGCCGAGCCCGACCCCGAACGCCAGCCAGACCAGGTCGGGCAGTGCGAGCAGCACCACGGCCAGGGTCTGCCGGGCGTTGCCGTGCACGATCGCGGTCACCACCCCGGCCACCGCACCGATCACCAGGTACGCCACCAGCACCATCCAGAGCGCGAACGCGGCTGGGCGGACGGCGAGTTGGTAGCGCACCAGGGCGGGCGGCAGCGGTGCGCGGCGGGACACCGCGAAGATCGCCGCCAGCACCAGCAGCATCCAGGCCAGCCCGATGCCGACCGTGCTCGGGCCTTCCGCGTGGAAGCCCACCTCCGGGGTGAGTCCGAGCGCTCCGCCGATCGACTGCACCAGGTCCGGGCCGAGCGGGACGGCGAAGCTGTGCCGGGCGCCGAGGGTCAGCAGGACGAGGCCGAGCACCCAGAGCACGACCGTCCGGACGATCCGGCCGAGCAGTTCGCCGCCCGAGGCCACCGCGCGGAAGCGCAGTTGACGCAGGAACACCTCGGCCATCGTGACCGCTCCGGCCACCGAGACGGTCAGCGGCATCGCACTGATCCCGGCGTCCACGGCGGCGAAGTTTCCCGCACCGCCGTCGAGTTGGACGGATCCGCCGACGGCGAGCGCCATCGTCGCGGCGACCACGGACAGGAAACCGCCGTCCGGGAGGCCGTCGGCGCCGGCCAGCCAGAGGCCGAGCGCGGCCACCGCCGCCATCGCGACCAGCCCGGCCAGCACGACGGCGAGCGCGTCCAGCCAGCCGCGGACGGCGCCGGGCGGGCCCGCGGCCCGGGTGGTGGGCTGCTGCATTGCCGCCTCCTGGTCGCTGGATCGGTCACTCGGTCACTGGGCTACTCGGCCACCCGGTCACTCGGCCGGTGGCGCACTGCCGGCCTGCCGGCTCGCCGACCGGCCGCCGGGTTCCAGGGTGGCCGACGGTCGGGGCGCACGCTCGGCGACGGTCGGGGTACCTGCTGTTGCGGCGAGCGGGGCGCCGGGGGAGAAATGGAAGCCAATGGCAGGAGCTTCCTGTGCCGGCCGTGATCGCCGGCCGCCTGCGAAACGGAGCCTCGATGACCTCCCAACCGCCTCCGTCCGGCCCGCCGAGCGAGCCCCCGTACGGCCCTCCGTCCGGTCCCCCGTCCGGCCCGCTGGCCGGTCCGCCGTCCGGTGGGGGCTCGGCCGGACCGCCGTCCGTGCCCCCACCGCCCTCGGGCCCGCCCGGCGGCCCGCCCACCGGAAGTACCGGTGGCAGGCCGCGCAAGCCATGGTGGCGCTCCGGCAAGGGGCTGGCACTGGCGGCGGGCACCCTGGTGGTGGCCGTGGTGGCCACCGTGCTGATCGTGAACAACCAGAGCAGCCACAACGAGGCCATCCCGGCCGCGAACGAGGTCGCACTGCAGACGCCGGCCGACCCCGGGCCCGCGCCGTTCACCCAGTCGGTGGAGACCCAGGGGGTCAGTGCCCCCGCCCCCGTCACCTCACCGGCGCAGCAGCAGCCCGGCGGCGCCACGTCCAAGGTCAGCTCGCCGGCCGCGCTGCACAGCGTCGAGGGCAGCTCCGCCGGGCTGTACGGCGGGAACATGGGCAAGTCCAGCTGCGACACCGAGCGCCTGATCGGCATGGTCTCGACCGGGGACACCGGGCGCGCCTGGGCCTCCGCGGCCGGCATCGGGCAGGCCGACATCCCCGGCTACCTGCGCTCGCTGACGCCGGCGTACCTGCGCGTGGACACCCGGGTGACCAACCACAGCTACAAGAGCGGCGCCGTGGTCGAGTACCAGTCCGGGCTCCAGGCGGGTACCGCCGTCCTGGTGGACGCCCAGGGCGTGCCCCGGGTGCGCTGCGCCTGCGGCAACCCGCTGCGGCCGCCGAAGCTGGTGAGCAACGCCAAGTACACCGGGAAGGCCTGGGCAGGCTTCCAGCCGACCTCGCTGATCGTCGTGGTGCCGGCGCCGCAGCCGGTGACCGAGATCATCCTGGTGAACTTCGAGACCGGCGGCTGGTTCGCCCGGCTGACCGGGCGGATCGAGATCGTGGACAAGCACGTCGAGCCGCCGAAGGGCCCGCTGGTGCCGGGCATCCCGCCGGCCGAGCCGTGGAAGCCGTCCACACCATCGGGCAAGACGACGACCTCGGGGAAGCCGACGTCGGGGTCCACCACGTCCGGGTCCACGACCTCGGGCTCGACCACCTCGGGATCCACCACCTCCGGCTCGACCACCTCCGGCTCGACCACCTCGGGCTCCACCACCTCCGGATCCACGACCTCCGGATCCACGACCTCCGGCTCGACCACCTCCTCGGGCGGTCCGTCGTCATCCTCGGCGACCTCCTCCACCTCCTCGGGCACCCCGTCCGAGACGAAGACGACGACGAGCGCCTCGACCGCGACCGGCACGACGACGAGCGCGAGCTCGACCACCACCAAGCCGACGGTGAGCGTCTCGTCGGCCCCGAGCACCACCATCAGCCCGAAGACGCCGACCGCGACCTGCGCGACCACCTCGCCGTCGACCCTGCCCCCCTGCCCGACCACCGCGCCCAGCTGACCCGGCGCAGCCTCACCTCACCCCGCTGCCGCCGCCCGACTCCCGGCCGGTGGCAGCGGCGCGTCTCCGGTGCCCCCGGGACGCGCCCCAGGGGCACGTCTGCCCCCTCGGAGCCGCCACCAGCCGCGCCACGCGCCTCGCCCGGTGGGCGGCCAGCCGCCGCTGACCGCCGCTCAGAGTTCGAACATCGGCACGTCGACCGACGGCGGAACCGGCTCCAGGATGTCCCGCAGCACCCGGACGCCCCGCCGCCACGCCGGACCCTCGCCGGTCTCGTCCCACAGCTCCGCCACCTCCGACTCCTCCGCCACCACCCGGTCGAGCGCCTCCACCGCGAGCGCCCGCAGCTCCACCGGCAGCGCCGGTATCGCCTCCTTGGGACCGTAGGCGCTCGCCACGGCCGCGCCGCCCGGGCACTGCGCCGCCACCAGGGCGGCGGCAGCGACCGCTTCGACGCCCTCGCTGTCGTCCAGGTACTCCCCCGCCCGGGCGGCACTCAGCAGCGCCGTCCGGAGGATCGCCTCGCGCTCGCCCGCCTCCGCGTCGTCGAGCCCGCCGGCGAAGTCCGCCGCGGTGTCGTTGTCGAAGTGCCCGATGTCCCAGGTGCCCATGCCGATCCCCTCACGCCCCGCGCCGATCCCTCGTGGCCGATCCCTCGTGTTCGTGTGCGACGGATACTTGCACGCCCCACTGACAATCGACGCCGACAACCGACCGCTGGCGGGATATTCGCTGGTCAGCGGAGTGTCAGTGCGGCAGAGTGCCCCCATGACCACCACCCGGGGACTGGACGCCGACGGATTCATCGCGCGCGAGGGCTCGCTCGCCCGCGTGCCGGCGGAGTTCTCGTCGGTGGTCGATGCCGCCCGCGAGCGGATCGCCGGTGCCTTCGGCCCCGACCGGCTGCACAGCGCCTACCTCTACGGCAGCATCCCGCGCGGCACCGCGACCCCCGGCGTCTCCGACCTCGACCTGCTGCTCGCCCTGCACCGCCGGCCCACGCCCGCGGACCGCGCGGACGCCGACGCTCTGGAGGCCGCGCTCGACGCCGAGTTCGCCCAGGTCGATGGGGTCGGCGTGCTGCTCTTCGACACCGGCACCCTGCTCAGCGAGCTCGAACGCCACGACCTGGGCTGGTTCGTGGCCTGCCTCTGCACCCCGCTGCTCGGCGCCGACCTCGCCACCCGCCTGCCCCGCTACCGCCCCACCTCCCTGCTCGCCCGGGAGACCAACGGCGATCTGGCCCTCGCCCTCCCGGGCTGGCGCGTCCGCCTGGCCGCCGCCACCACGGACGCCGAGCTCCGCACCCTCAGCCGGGCGGTCACCCGCCGCATCGTCCGCACCGGCTTCACCCTGGTGATGCCCCGCTGGGGCGGTTGGACCAGCGATCTCGCCGCCTCGGCCGAGGCCTTCGCCGCCCACTACCCCGAGCGTGCCGCGGGGATGCGCCTCGCCGCCGCCACCGCCCGTACCCCGGGCGCGGACCGGGCCGTCCTCACCATGCTCATCGACGACCTGGGCCCCTGGCTCGCCGCGGAGTACACCGCCGCCCACGGCGAGAAGGCCCCGCGCCCGTGACACCGCACCCCAGGCACCCGCGCCCCCGCGTCCCTGCCGCCCGGGCACCCCTCAGTCCACGCAGGGGATCCCGCCCGCCTTCACTGCGGGCCCCTGCATCGGCAGGCCGGCCGCCGGGTCGGCGGACGGGTCGCCCGACGCCGCGGCGCCCGGGGGAGCCGCGGCGGGGGTCGGGGTGCGGGCAGCGGCGAGGGTGAGCAGGATGTGGCCCGGCGGAACGGTGTTGGAGGGGGCTGCCGTGACGCCGTAGCGGCCGGCGAGCTGCTGGGCGTCGGCCTTCGCACCGGTGCCGTAGGCCACGGTGGTCGCCCGGGTCCTGGCCGGGGCGTCGCCGATCCGGCCCGCCTGGTAGCCGAGTTCGGCCAGCGCCCTGGACTCGGCGGAGGCGGCGCCGGCCCCGGCCGCCGCGTTGATGTCGACCACCGCCTTCGCCGACCCGCCCGGCGAGGCCGTGGCAGAGGTGGAGGCGGTGCCGGGGGAAGCCGCAGGATCGCCTGGCGCGTCCCCCGGAGCCGGGGCCGGAGCGGCCGGAGCCTGCTCGTGGTTGAACAGCTGTCGGACGATCTTCTTGATCAGGTCCGGGTTGACGGTGTTGACCTCCTGCCCGCCGACCGTCTTGAACCCCGAGATCGGCAGGGTGTTGAACTCCACGTTGCCGCCCGTCAGGTTGGGCGCCTGCTGGGCGAAGTCGAGGATGTTCCACTCGTTGTCGATCACGACGTCCTTCTTCACCACTCCGAACAGCTTCTGCATCTGCCCGAAGTCGTTCAGGATCCCCTGCTGTTTGAGCTTGTACTCGACCGAGGAGATGAACGCCTGCTGCCGGTGGGTGCGGTCGAGGTCGCCGTTGGTGAGGTGGTGGCGCTGGCGGACGAAGGAGAGCGCCTGGGCGGCGTCGAGGGAGCTGATCCCGGCCGGGAGCTTGAGGCCGGTGCCGCCGCCCTCGTGGGTGGCGGTCCGGGCGGTGATCGGATCGTCCACCGGGTGGTTGAGGCAGACCTGGATCGGCTCGACCGCCTTGGCGATGTCGTAGAAGCCGATCAGGTTCACCTCCGCGAAGTGGTCGATCGGGACGTCCAGGAAGCTCTGCACGGTCTGGATGGTGGCCGAGCGGCCGGCCTCCCGGCTCTGCCGCTCCAGCTCCGCCTTGGAGAGCCCCTTGCCGGAGAGCTTCTGCTCGGCGGCCTGCTTGGCGATCCCGTACGCCTCCTTGACCTTGTGCATCTTCCCGTCGGCACCGACGGTCTGCACGTAGTCGTCGCGCGGGACGGACAGCGCGGTCACCTTGCCGCCGTTCGCCGGGATGTGCAGCACGATCAGGGCGTTGGTGTTGTAGCCGCCGATCTCGCTGGAGCCGGCGTGCAGTTCGTCCTCCACGAACTGCTTGGGCAGGTCGTTGCCGTCCATGTCCTTGCGGCTGTCGAGGCCGATCAGCAGCAGGTTGACGGACTTGTCGAGGTGCGGCGGGGCGTTCTTCTTGGCCTCGCTCAGCGCGGTGGACTTGATCATGCCGTCGTCCAGGCTGCGGTACTCGTACCAGGTGAAGCCGCTGGCGCCGAGCACCGCGACGGACACGGTGCAGGCCAGGGTGCGCCCGGCGACGGTCAGCGGGGCGGCGCCGCGGCGCGGGGCGCGCCCGCGTGGGCCGCCGGTGCGGCCGACCGGACGCCCGCCGGAACGGCCTCCGCCGCCGGCGCTGCCGCGGCTCCGGTTGCGCTCAGCCACGGCGGCTCCTTCCCGTCGGGGCGCACGCGCCCTCGGGCGGTCGGTGCTCGAGCCCGGCCCGGCGGCGGTCGGCCGCCGCCCGGCCGACCACCACCAGCAGCGCCACCCCCACCGCGGCGGCCATCACCGGGAACGCCTCGACCACCCAGCGCAGCGCGCCGGTGCCGAGGTTCCCGCCCCGGTACCTGTCGGGGTGCGCCGCGTACTCCAGGCCCGAGGCGGCGAGCAGCACCACGACCGGAGCCGCCGTCACCACCCACCAGCGGCCCGGCCGGCTGCACACCGCCGCCGCGGCGGCCGTCCCGAGCACCGAGCCCACCGCGAACAGGATGCCGACGCCGGGCCCGCCGAGCTCGTCCGCGACTCCGCCCAGCACCGGCAGCCCGACCGCCGAGAACACGACCACCGGGCCGCCGCGCCGGCGCACCTGCTGCCGACGGCGCGCGACGCCCGACCGGGGCGCGCGGGCCGGCCGCTCCGCGCCGGTGCCTCCGGCGCCCGACGCCGTTCCCGCGCCCTCGGCCGCGCGGGAGCGCTGGGCGGGGAAGGCGCGGTCCTCGGTGCGCGGTCCCGCGTCCTGGTACGGCGTTCTCGCCCGCTGGCCGGCCATGCGCACTTCCCTCGATCGTTGCGGCTGCGACGGCGCGTTCGCACCGCTGCGGATGCCGGGACGCCCCCGGTCCCGGCGGCAGCCCCTTCCTCTACAGCTCTGTAGAAGTAGGGCTGGAGCATACAACCCATTTCAGCAAAGTCACCCGCCGCCGATCGGCAGCAGGCGAACCGTCGGCGGGCCGTCGTGAGGATGGACATGATCCCCGCCACGTCGGCACACCATCAGGAACGCATCAGAGGAGCAGAGCGTCACCATGTCTGAGAACCTGAAGAACCTTGCGGACAAGGCCACCGACCTCGCCCGCGAGCACGGTGACGTGATCGGGCAGGGCCTGGAGAAGGTCGGCGACGCGATCGACGACCGCACGGACGGCAAGGACAGCGGGCAGATCGACACCGGCGTCGAGAAGGCGAAGGACGTCCTGCGCAACCTCGACGGCGACCGGAAGCCCGCCGAGTGACCTGCCGCCAGGCACGATCGCCCGTACGGTGATCGAACGGACACACGGGCGGAACGGGGAGGGACCGGCAGCGGTGAGCGAGGGAAAGAAGGGGCTGGGCAAGGGGAGCTGGCTGGTGATCGGCATCGCGGTCGTGATCGGACTGGGCCTCGTCCGCGGCAACGGCCACGACGGCGCGACCACCGCCGACCCCGCGCCGTCCGTCGCGGCGCCGGCCCCGGCGTCCGGCGGCCCGGGTGCTCCGTCGGCCGGCGCCTCGACCGCGCCGTCGAAGCCCTCGGGCCGGTACGACCCCGCCGACTACGCCGCGCCGGTCCGCCAGTACGCCGCCGAGGCCGGGGTCAACCCGCAGCTACTGATGGCGATCCTCTACAACGAGTCGTACAAGCCGCACGACCCCGAGCTCGAACGGGCGTGGCAGCGCAGCAAACCGGACGCCTCCTTCGGCATCGCCAACATGCACCGGGCCGCGTTCGACGACACCAAGCCGGGCCGCCCCTTCGCCTCCCGCCAGTGGGAGGAGCTCCCGGACGACCGCAACCTCGCCGTCCAGGCCGCCGCCTGGCACCTGCACGACCTCGCCGAGCAGCTCCCGGCGCGGGTGGGCGTGCCGCTGAGCCGCGACGAGCTCGTGGCCCTCGGCTACAACGCGGGCGCCGGCAACATGCTGGCCTTCGCCCGGGGCGTCAAGATCGGCTCCCAGGCGCAGTCCTACCTGGACCGGCTGCGCGACAACTGGACGAAGTCCGGCGAGGCCGTGACGTAGTACCCGTCGCGGAGCCACCGGTCGCCCGGCGGGGTTGGTCCCGCGACGGGCCGGGGCCGTCGCGCGTCAGACGCCGAGGCGGGCCGACCACTTGGCGCGCCAGGCCAGCGCGTCGGCGACGCCCTCGGCGATGCCGCGCTGCGGCTGCCAGCCGAGCAGCTCCCGGGCGGTGTCGACGGCGGCGTAGCAGCCGATCACGTCGCCGGGGCGCGGGCCCGCCTCCCGGACGTCGAGCTCGGCGCCGACGGCCTGCTCGAAGGCGGTGACCAGCTCGCGGACGGTGGTGCCGTCCCCCGTCCCGACGTTGATCACCCGGTAGCGGTCCGCCGCGTCCGGGGCGACCACCCGGTCGAACCGCAGCAGCGCCGCGACGTGCGCCTCGGCGAGGTCCTGGACGTGGACGTAGTCGCGGATGCCGGAGCCGTCGCGGGTCGCCCAGTCGACGCCGGTCACGGTGAACGGCGCGCCAGTGCCGTGCGCCTCGATCAGCTTGCCGAGGGCGTGGGTGGGGTTGAGGTCCTGCAGACCGGTGCGCAGCTGCGGGTCGGCGCCGATCGGGTTGAAGTAGCGCAGGGCGATGACCCGCTGCCGCTCGGCCCCCTCGCCGCGGGTCCAGTCCTGGAGCACCTGCTCCATCATCTGCTTGGTGCGCGCGTACGGGCTGTTGGCGTCGACCGGGCAGCTCTCGTCCACCCGGGCGTCCGGCGTGGGCGCGTAGATGGAGGCGGAGCTGCTGAAGACGACGCGGGTGCAGCCCTGGCGCTGCAGGGACTCCAGCAGGTCGATGGTCTTGGCGACGTTCTCCCGGTAGTAGTACAGCGGCTTGGCCACCGACTCCGGTACGACGATCTTCGCGGCGCAGTGCACGGTGGCGTCGATGTCCGGGTGCTCGGCGAAGATCCGGTCGAGCAGATCGGCGTCGGCGACATCGCCCCGGTAGAAGATCCGGTCCTCGACGAACTCGGCCCGGCCCTTGGAGAGGTCGTCCAGTACGACCGGGGTGATCCCCCGGTCGAGCAGGGCGGACGCCACCGTGCTGCCGATGAACCCCGCGCCGCCGGTGATCAGGACCTTCTTCATGCGCGGACGCTCCCTGCGATCGGCCGGACGCCCGGTGGCGCCCGATGACCGGAAAGGACGTCGGTTCGTGTCCGGGTGGTTCCCCGGCGGTCCTCCGGCGGCCCCCCGGTCCTCCGGCGGCCCCCCGGTGCTCCTTCGGCGCCCCTCGGGCGGGGTGGTCCGACGGCTCAGGCCGCCCGGCGGCGTCGGCGGAGCCAGAGGCCGGTGCCGGTCAGGAGGACGGCCGCGGCCGCGGTGCCGATGGCGGCCCAGGTGGTGGAGTCGGAGGTGCTCTCACGGGCGGACGCGACAGCGGCGGCCCGCGTGGAGGTGGGGGTGGCAACGGGAGCGGGAGCGGGCTCGGCCACCGGCCCGAGCGTGGGCACCGGGACGGGCGCGGCGGTGGTCCCGGTCGACGGCGACGCGGCCGCCGTGCCCGCGGGCACCGGGTCGTTGATCACGGCGTCCGCCACGTCGAGCTCGCGCTGGGCGTGGCCGAGCGAGGGGAAGGCGCAGTCCACCGTCACCTGCCAGTGCCCGGCGGGCAGGATCTCCCGGGTGGTGTACGTCCCCGGGCGGCCCGGGACGGCGACCAGGCGCCAGGGGCCGACCGCGCGGCCGTCCGCGGCGGTGGCCGAGAGCGTGCCGGCGAATTCCTCGGTGACCGGGTCGTGGTCGTTCTCCCAGGTGGCGACGGTGCTGACGTGGCCGTTCTGCTGCCCGGTGACGTCGAGGTGGACGGTGTCCCCGTGGGCGGCGGCGGGTGCGGCTGCGGGCAGGACGGCCGCGGCGGCGAGGGCGCAGGCGGCGAGGAGCGGGCGGGTTCGCATGACGGGCATTCCTCGTGGCGGTGTGGGGGACGGGCGCGGGAAGCGGGGAGCCGGGCGCGGCCGCCTCGGGTGGAGGGCGGCCGCGCCCGGCGTAGGGCCGAAACGGCTTGCGGTCGAATCGCTTGCGGTCGAACCGCCTTGCGGTCGAACCGCCTTGCGGTCGAATCGCCTTGCGGTTGAACCGCTCTGCGGGCGAGTCGACTTACGGACCTGCGGGCTTGCAGGCTCGTGGACGTACCGGCATCACGAGGTCTTCAGCAGCGACCAGTTCTGGTACGGCCGGTCGTTCGCCTGCTGCAGCTCCAGCAGCCAACCACCGTAGTACCAGCGGTCGCTGAGCCCCAGCACCAGCGAGCCGCCATCCGCCTTGATGGAGAATCCGCCCTCACCGGCGGCGAGTTGCCACTTCTGCGCGGCCGCGTCGGAGCACGGCTGCTGAGCGACGTACTGACCGGCGACCGGGGCGCCGCCGAGCTGCAGGCACTTGCCGGACCGCGCGGACTTGATCCGCACCGCGCCGTTCCCGGCGTCCTCGAACTGCCACTTCTGGTTGGCGTAACCGGTGCGCTGGTAGGCGATCGCCACGGTGCCGTCGTTCATCGAGCTGCCCCAGAGGTCGGCGGCCTGGCCGGTGAGACCGTTGACCAGGGTGTAGTTCGCACCCGGCTGCGGGCGTCCGGCATCGGCGACCGTACGGAAGGTGACGGCGCGACCGGGCTTGCCGACGGCACCGGCGGCGTCGCGGACGGCGACGGCCACGGTGTACGAGGTGCCGGGGGCGAGGCGGACCAGGCCGACCACGGTCGAGTGGACGGTGCCGATCGTCTGGCCGTTCAGCAGGACGTCGTAGCCGGCCGCGGCGGGGGCGGCGTTCCAGCTCAGCATGGCGGAGGTCTGGGTGACCTGGCTGACGGTCATCGCCGGGCCGGTGTTGCCCGACGTCGGGGTCGGCGACGGGGAGCCGGTCGGAGTCCCGGTCGGAGTCGGGGTCGCGGTCGGCGACGGGGAGCCGGTCGGCGAGGGGGTGGTGCTGCCGGTGGGCGTCGGGGTCGGCGAGGGCGTGCGGGTCGGCGTGCCGGTCGCAGTCGGGGTAGGCGTCGGGTTCGGGCCGGTGCCACCGCCGGCGATGAGGAAGCGGTTGTTCGCGACGTTCCAGTGCGTGGTGAGGTAACTCCCGGGCGACGGAGCGGTGTTGTAGTAGTCGTCGTGGTTGCAGTCGAGCCGGTCGTCATGGGCGCGGTCCGGGCAGACGGTCCGCATCTGCGGGTAGTAGGGGGCGTCCGAGTAGCACATGACGTCCCACTCGTCGACGCAGTGCCCGGCCTTGCTGGAGTTCGGCGCGCTGTTGTTCACCGCACCGAGGTTGTGCCCGAGTTCGTGCGCTGCGGTGCTGCCGCTCCAACAGCCGGAGTCGGTCCGGCCGTACGAGGGGCCGAAGTTGCTCAGGTTGTCCTGGCCGGGGCGCTCGTCGCCGGCGAAGGTGCCGATCCCGCAGTACACCTTGGCGTCGGTGAACATCATGTACTTGCGGTCCTTGCGGTTGAACCCCTGCGCGGCGAGGGCCCGGTTGCTCGCGTTGAAGTCCTGGATCTCGGAGTCGGAGATCTGCACGTTCAGCACCGAGGCGGTGCAGTCGGATTCGGTGACGAAGCGGACGTGCCGCTCGCCGCCGGTCTCGGCGGCGCTGGCGTTGTAGATGACGTCGACGTCGCCGGCCCACTTCTTGAACGAGGGCAGGTACTGGGCGAAGCGGTCGTTGCCCGGGGTGTGCACGTACACCACCTGGATGCGGTTGCCGCTGCTGCCGTCGCCCTCGCAGACCAGCTTCGACCCGGCGGGCGCGGCGGCCGCGGCGGGGGCGGGCTCCGCGGCGGCGCTGCCGGAGCCGCCGAGCAGCGTCTTCTGCGTGGCGTCCAGAACGGGCGCCCCGCCCTTCAGCAGGTCGGCGGCGGCGGGCGGCTGGGCGCTGGCCGCGGGGGTGAGCGCGGGCGCCTGGGCGGCCGCCGCGACCGGCGCGACGTCCTGGTGGATGTCCACGCCCTTGGGCGGCACGTCCGGGCCGTGGCTGCACTGGGTGCTGCCGGTGACCTCCAGCGTGCCGCCGCAGCGGTCGCTGCCGGGCAGGCTCAATCCCGCGTAGACCAGGCCGCGTTCGGGCTGGTCCTTGGGTATCGCCTTGAGCGGCGCGGCCTTCTCGTCCCGCTTCGGGGCGGGCGCCTGGGTGGCCCCCTCGGCGGTACCGGTCTCCCCCGGCCCGCCGTCGTCGCCGACCAGCCCGGCCTGCGACCCCGAGTTGTCGGCCGCGTCCGCCGCGGCCGTGACGGCGCCGTGCACGCCCGCCGGCTCCAGCGCGGTGCGGATGCCGAGCGTCCCCGCCACCAGCCCGGCCGCCAGTGCTGCGGCGACCAGGGCGCTCCTGCGGGTGAGCCTGCGGCGCTTGCGCCGACGAAGCTCGCTGCTCCGGTGTCCCATCGCGTTCCTTTCCTCGTGCGACAGCCCGCGCCCTGTGGTGAAAGGGGGCTCGGGCCTTCCGACACAAGGGAGAGCGGATGGGACGGCCGGGAATAACAGAAACATCTTGCGAGATTCTTCGACCCGTTCGAACGGGGAGTCACAACCGGGCACTGGGGCCCCACCGGCTGGGCCCCGCGGCACCGGCCCGGGTCCGGCGGCTCGGGCTCGGGGCATGAAAGAGCCGGGGAGCGCACTCGGGGGGTGTGCGCTCCCCGGCAAGGGGTGGTGGCGGCCACCCGGCCGGAGCCCCGGGGCCTGTGGCTCCGTCGGCCGTGACGGAATGCTAGACCTGTCGAAGGACGCTGACCAGAGCCCTGACCAGGCGACTTTCCGCCCCGGACATGCCAGCACATGGCGGCATATGACGGATCGTCAGGCAGGGGTGGGTCAGGCCGCAGCCGTCGCCGGCCCGGCGCCGAACCGCGGCGCCACCGCGACGACGCCGCAGCCGCCGTGCAGCCGGGTCAGCGCGCCCGCCAGGGCGACGCGGTCCCCGGCGAGCCAGAGCCGCAGGGCTGCGGAGAGCGCGGCACTGGCCGGCCCGGCCGCCGGTCCGCCGGTGCGGGCGAGCCGCTCGCCGAGCAGCGGCAGCAGGTCCGCGACCGGGGCGGGCAGCCACAGCGTGAGGGCGAACGGCGCCGGCCGGGCCAGCACGCGCAGCAGCGGCAGGACGGAGGCGTCGTCGTGCAGCGCGGGGATCACCTCCAACAGGCCGTCCACCGCCACCTCGGACACGTCGCCGCCGTGCCCGCGCGCGAGCTCGCGCAGCAGCGCCCGCTCGGCCGCGGTGATCCGGACGGTCAGCATGACCTCGTCGCAGTCCATGGTCCCGGCCCCCTGTCGTGGAGTTCGTGGAGTACTGGATTCGTGGAGTACTGGAACAACGAGCACCGAGGTACCGGGGTACCGGGGTACCGGGGTACCGGGGTACCGGGATGCGCGGAGTACCGGAGTGACGGAGTGTCCGTGTGCAGTCATGTCGTCGCCGTGTTCAGTCCCGTGCCGACAGGATTCCTGCCCCGATCCGGGCGCCCGACACCGGTTCGATCAAGCCGTAATGGCCGTCATGGCGGCGGTAGAGCACCCGGATCCGGCCGTCGCCGGGGTCGGTGTGGCCGAGGAAGGGGCGCCCGGTGAGCCAGAGCCGGCGGGCCGCCTCGGCGAGGTCCAGCGGCGGTACGGCGTCGCTGCCCGCGGCGCACGGCTCCACGGCACCGCTCAGCGGGCAGCGGTGCACCAGGCTGTCCCGCCCGGTCGCGGCGTCCGCGAAGAGGTGGAACCGCCGGTCCAGCGCGAGCAGTTCGCGCACGGCCTGACCGGTGGTGCGGCGGGCGAGCACCACCGCCTTGTGCCGGGCGATCCGCCGCTGCGCGAGCGGGCGGTCGACGTACTGCGGGCGGTAGGCGCTCTCGTAGCTGACGGCGAAGCCGATGTCGCCCTGTTCGCGCAGCCGGACGGCCCGGCCCGCGAGCGTCCCCAGCACCAGGTCGACGGACTCCCGCGCGGTCCCGGTGGCCAGCTGCACCCGCACCGGCCCGGCGCCGTCCAGCTCGACCTGCGCCTGGGCGAGAGCGGGCCGGCTGACCGACCGGTCGCGGGTGCGGGTGAGCCGCAGCCGCAGCGCGCGGGCGCCCGGGCCGAGGTTCGTGACGGTGTCCAGCGCACGGGCCCTGGCATACTCGGCGTCCTCGCGCGGCAGCTCGCCGCGGATCTCCACCCGGACGTCGAGCGCCGGCCGGTGGCGCAAACGGGTCATCAGGCCCCTCCTTCTCCTGCCCCCATGCTGGCCCTCGCCCGGCCGTACGGCGAGGGTCCAAAGACCCTCCGCCCCGGCCCTTCCGCGAACGTTCCGACCCACGGCATCCGCGCAGGTCAACCCGGCTCCGCGAGCGAGCGCGGAAGGCCGGGGAGATCGGCCGTTGGAGTGATCCGCGCGCGTTCGGCGCAACGCCCGTGGGACCGGCGCGTTTGCTATGACGTACGCCCTCCCGCGGGGGATGCGCGCGGGGCCCGCACCAGCCGGTCCCCCACACCGCGGCCGACCCGCCGGTGCCTCCCGGCACCGCCCGCACCGGCCCCTCTGTGAGAGGTAATGTCATGACCCTGCTAGTCGAGACCCGGAAACGGATCGTCCCCCCGAGAACCGCGCCGCGCCCCTCCCCCCTGGCCCGTTCCGCCGTCCCCCCGCTCGCCCCCGGAGCGCTCCCCGGCCTCGGCCACGCCGCCGCCCTGCTGCGCGACCCGCTCGGCTTCCTCGGCTCCCTCGCCCGATACGGCGGCGTGGTCCGCATCCGGCTCGGGCCGCGCACCGTCTGCGTGGTCACCGACGCCCGGCTGGCCCACACCCTGCTCGTCGCGCTCGCCTACGACTGTCCGCGCGGCGCCGTCCAGGACACCCTCAAGACGGCCTTCGGCGACGGCCTGCTGATGTCCGAGGGCCAGGCCCATCGCGACCGCCGCCGGATCATCCAGCCCGTCTTCGGCCCGGACCGGATGGGCGAGTACCTGGCCGTCATGCACCAGGTCACCGAGGAGCGGGCCGGACGCTGGCGCCCCGGCCAGGTCCTCGACGTCGCCAAGGAGATGAACCACCTCGCACTGGAGATCGTCACCCGCTCACTGTTCGACGCCCGGCTCAGCGAGGACGCCACCCTCGCCTTCCACCGGGCGCTGCCGGACCTGGTGAAGGGCCAGATCGTCCAGTCCCTCTACCCGAACCCGGCGCTCGCCCGGCTGCCGCTGCCCGTCAACCGGCGCTTCGACGCCGCCGTACGGGCGCTCAACCGGATCGTCGACCAGGCCGTCAACGGCCGGACGGCGGACGCGCGCTCCGAGGAGGGCCGCGGCACCCTGCCCGCCCTGCTGCGCGCCACGACCGACCCGGCCACCGGCCGCCCGCACACCGAGGCCGACGTCCGGTCCGAGGCGATCACCATGTTCGGCGCGGGCACCGAGACCGTCTCCACCACGCTGACCTGGCTGCTCGACGAGCTGCTGCGCCACCCCGACGTGGAGGCCCGCGTCCTGGCCGAGCTGGACGAGCACCTGCCCGCCGGCACCGTCCCCACCCCCGAAGCGCTGGCCAGGCTCCGCTACACCCGCAGCGTCACCCAGGAGGTGGTGCGGCTGCACGCGCCCAACGCCTTCCTGATGCGCACCGCGCAGGTCCCGGTCGAGCTCGGCCCGTACCGGATCCCGGCCGGCACCGAGCTGCTGTACAGCCTCACCGCGCTGCACCGCGACCCGGTGCGCTACCCCGAGCCGCTCGACTTCCGCCCCGAGCGCTGGCAGGACGGTGGCGGCGCCGGCCGACCGTCCTTCCTGCCCTTCGGGGCGGGCAAGCACAAGTGCATCGGGGAATCCTTCGCCTGGGCGGAGCTGACGGTCGCGGCCGCCGCGATCCTGCGCCGCTGGCGACCGGAGGCCGTACCGGGGGCGCACGCCCGGGAGGTGGTCTGGACGACCGTCCAGGCGCAGGGGCTGCGCGTCCGGCTGGCGCCGCGCGAACAGCGGGCGGCAGGCGCCGAACGTGCTGCGCGCGGGAACGGCGCGGTGCCCGCGGCGACGTCGCTCGACGAGCCGGGGGTACCACGCGGCTGTCCGTTCACCGGCACCCCCGCGGCGGCCCTGCCGCCCCGCCCGCCCGGCGAACTGCGCGCCGCCGCGGACCGGCACGCCGACTGGGTCCTCCACCACGGCCTGCTCACCCCGTCCGAGCTGCCCGGCTACCGGGCCTACGCCCTGCACGAGCTGATCGGCCACTCCTTCCCCCGCACCCGGGGCGCCGAACTCGACCTGCTGGTGGACGTGCTGGGCTGGTTCACCATCCTGGACGACCGCTTCGACGGCACCCCCGGACGCCGCCCGGCCGAGGCGCACGCCCTGGTCGATCCGCTGATCGCCGTCCTCGACGGCAGCGACCCACCCCGCGAGTGCCGACTCCTCGCCTCCTGGCGGGAACTGTGGGACCGCCAGACCGCGCCGATGTCCCCCGCCTGGCGCGCCCGGGCGGCCCGCGAGTGGCGGGCGTGCCTCGCCACCTTCCCCGCCGAGGCCGACCACCGCGACCGCGGCACCGTGCCCGCCCGCGGTCTCGGCCTCGCCGACACCATGCGGCTGCGCCGGCACGGCAGCTGCCTCTACCCGTTCATGAACATACTGGAACGGGTCCACGGCGCCGACGCCCCCGCCGCCCTGCACGCGGAACCCGCACTGCACCGGCTGCGCGCCAACACCGCCGACGCCGCCACGCTGATCAACGACCTCTACTCACTGGAACGGGAGGAACGGCAGACCGCGGCCGCGTTCAACACCGTGCTCACCCTGCAGCGGGCCCGCGGCTGCACCCGCAGCCGGGCCGTCCGCGCGGTGCGGGACCGGGTGGCGCGGCTGCGGCAGGAGAGCGAGGAGCTGCGCCACGAGCTGCGGCGCCGCCACCCCACGGGGCACTGGTACCTGGACGGCACCCGGGAACTGGTCGCGGGCGTGCAGACCTGGTCCAGCACGAGCAACCGCTACCTGGTGCCGGACGACAGCGGGCACCGACACCGGTGAACGCACGGCCCCGGTGAACGCACGAACCGGTGAACGCATGGCGCCCCGGGTGCGCTACTTCCGCCCGCCGAGCGCGAACAGCAGCAGCACGAAACCGGCGAACAGGTGCGTGGCGAAGATGTAGATGCCCGCGCGGATCAGCATCGCCTTGCGGCGCTTCTTCTCCTCGTTCGTGCTGTCGCTCATGGTGGGTGGTTCTCCTCGGGTCGGGCGGCCTCGGGCCGGGGCGGACGGGCCGGGGGCGGCTCAGCGGAGCGGTCGACCGCCGGTTGCGCGCAGCTCGCTGAGCAGCGCTCCCTGGTCGGTGATCAGCTCGGTCAGGATGCGGCGTGCCGCGCGCAACAGCTCGGCGACGTCCGGGGTGCTGAGCGCGTACACCACGGTGTTGCCCTCACGGGTGGCCGTGACCAGCTGGGTCCGACGCAGCACCGCGAGCTGCTGGGAGAGGTTGGACGGTTCGATCTCGATCTCCGCCAGCAGCTCGCGCACCGGCCTGGGCCCGTCCTGGAGCAGCTCCAGGACCCGTATCCGCACGGGGTGGCCCAGGGTTCGGAAGAACTCGGCCTTGGCCTGGTACAGCGGGACCGGCATCGTCCGCGCGCCTCCCTCGAATCCGGCTCGGTGGTCGTCCCGGCCGGGCGGGGGTCGGTGCCGCGGCCGGTAGGCATCATCGCGGACAGATGAAGATTTCTTCAAGTCGCCACAGTCCGGCGGCTCCGGTCCGGCGCGCGCAAGTGACCCACCTCACCTGCGCACCCCCGCCCGGGCATGCCTGCGCCGAGCCCGGGATTGCTGCCAACTCCCGGGCCCGGCAGTCACAATGACGAGCCGTCAGCAGACTACCGACACATCGACCGTCACCGGGGCCGGTCCCCGCCACATCGACTCGACCGAGAAGGACGCGTGCACGGTCGAACCGCACGGCACGGTCGCGGTGACCCCGTCGACCCGCACGGTGCTGACCTGGAACACGGTGCGGCCGCTCACCGCGCCGAGCGCGTTGCCGCCGACCACGTCGGCCGACACCCGGGTCAGCAGCTCCTGCGGCGCCGGCGGCCACGGGGTGCCCGGCGACGGCGGGCCGGCCAGCCCGATCTGCCCGTAGAGCACGACGCTGTTGCCGGTCACATCGGCGCAGACCTTGGTGGACAGCCCGGCCTGCAGGCCGGACCACCCGCAGGTGGTGACGGTGGTGGCGGCGGCAGCCGTCGAGGCCGAGGCGAACGCCGGCACGGGCGCCGCGAGCACGGCGACGGCGCCGACGGCACCGGCCGTGATCCTGGCGATGCGGTTCATGAGTTCCTCCCTGGGAGGCGAAGGCGATCAGGGACAGGTGGCGTGGCACATATGACATTTCATAGGCCCACGACAGAAACTCTGTCATGCGATTCCGATGCCCCAAGCCGCTTTTACCTTGGAAGTGCCGCCTCGACCGAAACCAGGCCTTAGATGGCGTGATCACCCTCGGACGACCAAACCCCACCAACCGCCCGGGCGACCTCCACCTTGCCCCCAGGTGAACGACCCGCCCTAGCCGAGGGCGGCGCGGAGGGCGTCGATGCGGGAGACGGCGGCGGTGAAGGTGTCGCGGTCGAGCCGTCCGGAGTCGAGGGCGGCAGCGAGGGCCTCGGCGGCATCCTCGGCCTGCTGCGGGTCGCGGGCGGAGCAGAGCAGCAGGTCCATGCCGGCCTCGGCGGCGGCGACGGCGCGGTCGCCGGTGTCGCCGTACGGGGCGAGGGCGCCGGCTTCCATGGCGTCGGTGACGGTCACGCCGTCGAAGCCGAGCCGGCCACGCAGCTCGCCCTGGATGACGGTGGGCGACAGCCCGGCCGGGCGCTCCCGGTCCAGCGCCGGGTAGACGGCCCAGGAGGCCATCACCAGTCGGACGCCCGCCGCGATGGCCGCCCGGTAGGGCGCCTCGCCCCGGGCCCGGAGCTGCTCCAGCGGGACGGTGAGGGTGACCGGGCGCTCGTCGGTGTTCTCGTCGCGGGCGGCGGCGCCGAGGCCGGGGAAGTGCTTGGCGGTCGCGGCCACGCCGAGGCTCTGCTGGGCGGCGAGGAAGGCGCCGCCCAACTCCCCCACCGTGGAGGGGTCCTGGCCGTAGGAGCGCTCGAAGTGGTCGATGAAGTTGTCCGGGGTGTCGTAGACGTCGAGCACCGGGGCGAGGTTGACGTTGAGCCCGGCGTCGGCGAGGGTCCGGGCCGCGCCGGTGCCGGAGTCCACCGCGGCGGCCAGTGGGTCCGCCGCCGACCCGGTGCGGCGGGCGGAGAGTTCGGGCGCACCCGGCAGCCGACGGATCCTGCCGCCCTCCTGGTCGGTCATCAGCAGCAGGGCGCGCGGCTCCGGCGCCTCCGCGGCCGCCTGCTTCAACGCGGCTACGGCCTGCGCGAGTTGCTCCGGACCGGTGATGTTCTCGCCGAACAGGATCACCCCGGCGGCCCGGCCCTCCCGGATCGTCTGCAGCACTCCGGGCGGCGGCGTCGGGCCCGCGTACGAGAGCACGATCCGCCGTCCGGCGAGCACGCGGGAGTCCTGGTCCTGGGCGGTCATCGCCACGGTCCTTCCGGGGTGGGGCGTGCGGGACGCGGAGGCCGATCCGATCGGGGCGGGCCCGGCCACGGCCCCCAGGACCGCCAGCACCACCCCGAACCGGGCGGCTCGCCGGAACCGGGCCATCACGCCTCCTGAGGCAGCAGCGGACTACGGCCCGTCAGCCTACCCAGGAGCCCGCTCCACCAGTCCGCGCCGCACCGGATTCATCCGATCCCCCGACGGCGACTTCACGGGCTGACCGCAGGACCGGCCGATGTCCGACCGACCGGAGCCCCCCGGCGCTCAGGACCGCCGGAGCCCGGCCGGGACCTCGAGGACGGGCAGGCCCTGCGGCTCCCCCTCGTAGTCCACGGCGTGCTGCCGGGACAGCGGGCGCGCTTACGCGACTCCGCACCCTCGGGTACCCGGGTGGCGGTGCTCACCCCGCGGCGCGGACCAGCCGACCCAGGACGGCGATGCCTTCGGTGAGCTCGGGTGGTGAGCCCGCCGCGTAGCCGAGGACCAGGCCGGGCGGGTACGGGAGGCGGGCGTGCCAGGAGAGGGGTTGCGTCTTCACGCCCCGGGCCAGCGCTGCGGTGGCCAACTCGGTGTCGGTGCAGCCGAGTTCCTTCGGCAGGGTGAGCATCAGGTGGAGGCCCGCCGCCGCGCCGTGGACGGTGGCGGTGGGCAGGTGGGTGCGGATGGCGGCGATCATCGCGTCCCGGCGGCGGCGGTGGCGGCGGCGCAGCAGGCGCAGGTGGCGGTCGAGCTCGCCGGATTCCATCAGGCGGGCGAGGACGAGCTGGGACAGGGCAGGGTTGCCGAGGTCGGCGAAGCGTTTGGCGTCGAGGACGGCGGCGCGGAGGCGGGCGGGTACGAGCAGCCAGCCGATCCGCAGGGCGGGGGCGAGCAGCTTGGAGATGCTGCCCGCGTAGCACACCTGCTCCGGCAGGGCGGCCCGCAGCGCCGGGACGGGCGGGCGGTCGTAGCGGTGCTCGGCGTCGTAGTCGTCCTCGATGACCAGGCCGCCCTCGGCCGCCCAGCGCAGCAGCTCGCGCCGGCGGTCGCCGCCGAGGACGACGCCGGTCGGGTACTGGTGGGCGGGGGTGAGCAGGACGGCCGGGGCGCCGGTGGCGCGCAGGGCGTCGACCCGGATGCCCTCGGCGTCGACCGGGACGGGTGGGGTGGCGGCGAGCCAGTGGGCGAGGTGCTGGCGGGCGCCGAGCGAGCCCGGGTCCTCGACCGCGACTTCGGTGATGCCGCTCCGTTCGAGGGCGCGGCCGAGCAGGGCGAGGGCCTGGGCCGTCCCGGCGACGATCAGCACCTCGTCGGGGTCGGCGCGGATGCCCCGGTTGCGGGCGAGCCAGTGGGCGACCGCCCGGCGCAGGGCGGCGGTGCCGCGGACGTCGCCGTAGCCGAGGTCGTGCGCGGCGAGGTCGTCGAGGACGGCGCGTTCGGCGCGCAGCCAGGCGGTGCGGGGGAAGGCGGCGAGGTCGGGCAGGCCGGGGGTGAGGTCGATCCGGGCGGGGGTGCCGCGCAGGAGGTCGAACACCTCGGAGTCGGGGTCGTCCCGGAAGAGGGCGGGCGCCGGGGCCGGCGGGCGGGGCGGTTCGGGGGCGGGTACGGCGGGCGGAGGAGCCGCGACCACGACCGTGCCGCCCCGCCCACGCCCGGCGACCTGCCCCTCCTCCGCGAGGCGACGGTAGGCGTCGGTCACCACTCCGCGGGAGACGCCGAGTTCCGCTGCCAGCACCCGGCTGGCGGGCAGTCGGCTGCCGGCCGGGAGCCGACCGTCGGCGACGGCCTCGCGCAGCCTGCGGGCGAGCCAGTCGGTGAGGCCGCCGGGCGGGGCGTCGGCGGTGTCGAGCTGGAGGAAGTCGGCACCGGCCTCTTTGGACCGGTCCGATGCGTCGCCATTGGACCTGTTCACCGGACCATAGTGACGCGAGGGTGGAGCCATGACCACGGAAACGGCCCAGCCCGGCACCACGAACCCCGCGCACACGAACCCCGAGCACACCACGTACGTCCACGGCTACTCGGACACCGAGGCGCGGCGCCTCGGCGACCAGGCCGACACCCTCGCCGAGCTGCTGCACGCCGACACGGCGTACCCGGCGGGCAGCCGGGTGCTGGAGGCGGGCTGCGGGGTGGGGGCGCAGACGGTGCACCTGCTGGCCGCCGGCCCCGGCGTGGCGCTGACCGCGATGGACCTCTCGGCGGAGTCGCTGGCGCAGGCCCGCGCCCGGGTGGCGGCGCAGGCGCCCGACGCGGACGTCACCTGGCACCACGGGGACCTGCACCGACTGCCGTTCCCGGACGGCGCGTTCGACCACGTCTTCCTGTGCTTCGTGCTGGAGCACCTGCCCGATCCGGCGGCCGGGCTGGCCGCGCTGCGACGGGTGCTGCGGCCGGGTGGGACGATCACGGTGATCGAGGGCGACCACGGCTCGGCCTTGTTCCACCCGGAGAGCCCGGCGGCCCGCCGGACCATCGACCACCTGGTCCGACTCCAGGCCGACGGGGGCGGCGACGGGCTGCTCGGCCGCCGCCTGTACCCGCTGCTGACGGCGGCCGGGTTCGCGGAGGTGGCGGTCCGCCCGCGGACGGTCTACGCCGACGGCGGCCGACCGGCGCTGGTCGAGGGCTTCACGCTGCGGACCTTCGTCGCGATGGTCGAGGCCGTCCGGGCGGAGGCGCTGGCCGCCGGGCTGACCACGCCGGAGGCCTTCGACCGGGGCATCGCGGAGTTGCGCCGCGCGGCCGAGCCGGGCGGGACCTTCCACTACACCTTCTTCAAGGCGGTCGCGGTCAACCCGTGAGGCCGTCCGGCGCGGTTCCCGACGCGGGGCGGGTCAGTCCGGACCGTCCCCCAGGGTCACCAGCAGGGTGCGCATGGCGTCGACCAGCGCGGCGGTGCGGGCGTCGTCCAGCCCCTCGAGGAGACCGAACTCGGTGGCGAGGTGGTCGGGCAGCGCGCGCTCGATCAGGGCATGCCCCTCGGGGGTGAGGGCGACCTCGCGGCTGCGGCCGTCCTGCTCGCTGCGGGTGCGGGTGACCAGCCCGCGGGCTTCCAGCCGGTCGAGGCGCTGGGTGATGGCGCCGGAGGTGACCATGGCGGACTGCATCAGCCCGGTGGGGGTGAGGCGGTAGGGCGGGCCGCTGCGCTTGAGGGTGGCGAGGACGTCGAAGGAGGGGGCGTCCAGGCCGTGCTCGGCGAAGGTGCGGTTGAGTGCCGCGTCCACCAGGCGGTAGAGGCGCTTGAGCCGGCCGAACACCTCCATCGGGGAGACGTCCAGGTCGGGGCGCTCGGCGGCCCACTGCGCGACTACGCGGTCCACATGATCTGCCACGGCTCCAGGGTAGGCGATCGGGCCCGGGTTTCTTAGCGCTGAGATACATCGGGGCGGGAATCCTTCGGGATTCCCTGCCGCCAGGGCGACTGTGAGCCAGGTCACCGGCATGGCGCAGTGAAATATGCCTTAGCGATGAGATACATTGGCTTAGTGCTAAGACATCGCCTCGCCGTCGTACTGCTGACGGCCCTCGCCCCCGCAGTCTGGGGGACGACCTACCTCGTCACCACCGAGTTACTCCCGCCGCACCGCCCGCTCCTCGCCGCCGTGATCCGCTGCCTGCCCGCCGGGCTGCTGCTGATCGCCTTCACCCGCCGACTGCCGCAGGGCAGCTGGTGGTGGCGCTCACTGGTCCTCGGCGCGCTCAACATCGGCGCCTTCCAGGCCCTGCTCTTCATCGCCGCCTACCGCCTCCCCGGCGGCATCGCGGCCACCGTCGGCGCCGTCCAGCCGCTGATCACCGCCGGCCTCTCGGCCGCGGTCCTCGGCGACCGACTCACCCTGCGCACCGTGCTCTCCGGCATCGCGGGCGTGGCGGGCGTCAGCCTGCTGGTCCTGCGGGCCGACGCGAAACCGGACGCGCTCGGGGTGGCCGCCGCGCTCGGCGGCGCGGTGGTCATGGCCGCCGGCGTCGTCCTCTCCAAGCGCTGGGCGTCCCCCGCGCCGCTGCTCGCCACCACCGGCTGGCAACTCACCGCCGGCGGGCTGATGTTGGTGCCAGTCACGCTGCTCACCGAGGGTGCGCCGCCGACCCACTACAGCGCCGCCAACCTGCTCGGCTACGCGTACCTGTGCCTGATCGGGGCGGCCTTCACCTATGTGCTCTGGTTCCGCGGACTCCAGGCGCTCACGCCGACCTCGGTCTCCTTCCTCGCCCTGCTCAGCCCGGTGGTCGCCACCGTGATCGGCTGGCTGGCGCTCGGACAGGATCTCAGCCCACTGCAGGCCCTCGGCGCGCTGGTCGTGCTCGGCTCGCTCGTCGTCGCCCAGACCCAGCGGCCCGGCGCCGCCAAGCGGTCGGCGCCCGTGGCCGGCCCGGCCTCCGCGCCGCCGCCCGTACGCGAGAACGCCTGAGCCCTCACCGTCCGCATCCGGACCCGCATCCCGCATCCCGCACCGAATCAAGGAGAATCCCCATGCGCATCACCGTCTTCGGCGCCACCGGCAACGTCGGCAGCCGAGTCGTGACCGAGGCGCTCACCCGCGGTCACGAGGTCACCGCCGTCGTGCGGGACCCGGCCAAGCCGCACGGTCTGCCGTCCTCCGTCGCCCTCACCGTGGGCGACGCCCGCAACCCCGAGGACGTCGCCCGGATAGCCGCCGGCCAGGACGTGGTGATCACCGCCACCCGCCCGGTGCCCGGCAGCGAGCACGAACTGGCCGTCGCCACCAAGGGATTGCTGGCGGGCGTCGCCGGCAGGGGCGTGCGGCTGCTGGCCGTCGGCGGTGCGGGCAGCCTCACCCTGCCGGGCACCGACGGGATGACCCTCGTGGAGGACCCCGGCTTCCCCGCCGAGATCCGGCCGATCGCGCTGGCCTGCGGCGAGCAGTACGACCTCTACCTCGCGGCCGACGCCGAGGTCGACTGGACGTACCTGAGCCCGGCCGCGCTGCTCGAGCCGGGCGTGCGCACCGGTCGGTTCCGGATCGGACGTGACGAGCTGCTGGTCGACGCGGACGGCAACTCGGCGATCTCCATGGAGGACCTCGCCGTCGCGCTCATCGACGAGGTCGAGACGCCCGCCCACCGCCGCACCCGGTTCACGGCCGGCTACTGACCGGACCGCGGCGGCCTCGACGGGGGTGAGGCCGCCGCGGTCCGACACCGCTCCGGAACTGGAGCAGCCGCCCGGACGGGGGTGTACCCAGCACCACCCCGAAGACGGATGCGGGCATGATCGATCGTCAGGGCGGCCTCGGACAGGATCGATCCCGTGACCACGAACAACGCGAGCACCGCGAACACCGCAGACACCGACACCGCCGCCGAGAACGCCGGCACCAGGACCGCCGCCACCGCGCCCCGCGCCCGGCGCGCCGCGCTGGCCGTGGCCGCCGCCGTCCTCGCCGGTCTGGCCCTGCCCGCCACCGCCGGTGCCGACACCGCCCGCGACCCGGGCGACGCCGACCCGGCACCCGCCCGCTACACCCACCAGACCCTGAACTGGCAGCCCTGCGCGACGCAGCCCGCCCTGGAGTGCGCCACCATGGCCGCCCCGCGCGACTGGCACCACCCCGGCACCGGGGCCGACCTGACCATCGCCGTCTCCCGGCACCGCGCCACCGACCCGGCCAAGCGCAAGGGCGTCCTGCTGATGGCGGCCGGCGGACCGGGCGGCACGGGCCTGCTGCGCCCGGCCGGGCTGGCGAAGGCGGCGCCCGCCGTCAGCGCCGCGTACGACATCGTGGGCTTCGACCAGCGCGGGGTCGGCGAGAGCACCAAGGCCGTGTGCCAGACCCCGGAGGAGTTCCAGGAGTTCCTGGCCGGCGACTACCGCGACCAGTCCCCCGCCGCGATCGACCGCGTCATCGCCAACTCCAAGAAGCTGGCCGCCGGTTGCCGGGAGCGCAGCGGCGACCTCATCCCCTACCTGAACACCGAGCAGACCGCCCACGACATCGACCTGTTCCGCTCCCTGCTCGGCGAGCGCAAGCTCAGCTACTACGGCCCCTCCTACGCCTCGATGATCGGCGCCTACTACGGCACGCTCTTCCCGCACCGGGTGGAACGGATGGTGCTGGACAGCAACATCGGCTTCGACGGCACCTGGGAGAAGTTCCAGCTGGGACAGCCGATGAGCTTCCAGCGCCGCTTCGACGAGGACTTCGTGCCCTGGCTCGCGGCCCGGGACACCACCTACCACTGGGGCTCGACCCCGGAGCAGGTTCGGGCGCACTGGGAGCAGCGGCGCGCCGCCCTGCACGACGCACCCATCGTCGAGGGCTCGCTGACGATCGGCCCGAACCAGCTGGACAGCCTGGCGATCTCGGCGATCTACTTGACGTCGCACTTCCCCGAGCTCGCCCGGCTGCTGACCGTCCTCGACAACTGGCAGACCGCCGACGCCGCCACCAGGACGGCGGCCGCGACCGCGTTCAACAGCTACCTCAGCCCTGAGTTCCTCGCCGAGTTCTTCTCGGTGACCTGCTCGGACACCCCGTGGACCAAGTCCATGGACACCTGGGTGCAGCGCGGCGCCGAGAACACCGCCCGCCTGCCGCTGGTCGGCGCCCGGACGCTCGCCTTCGGCGCGGTCTGCGCCTCCTGGCCGGTCGACCCGGCACCCAAGGTCAAGGTCACCGGCGCCCACCTGCCGACCACGGTGATGCTCAACTCGGTGCACGACCCGGCGACCTACTACGAGGCGGCGCTCGGCGCCCACCGCGCGCTGCGCGGCTCGAAGCTGGTCACCGTCACCGGGAACGGCGACCACGGCCAGTACCCGGGGCCCAACTCCTGTGTCACCGACGTGGTCGAGCGCTACCTGCTGGACGACAAGGCGCCCGCGCACGACCTCACCTGCGCCTCCCCGCAGGCGAGTTGAGACAGCGGACGCAGTGCGCGGCAGCGGTGAGCCGGCCCCCGGTCAGCTCCGGGGCCGGGCCCGCAGCCAGGCCCGGAGCCAGGCGAGGCCGACGGCCAGCCCGGTGAAGCCGCCGACGGCGAGCTTGATCCCGGCCTTGGCGACGATCCAGCCGATCCCCGGGACGGACCACCCCAGCCAGTGGAAAACGGCCAGCAGCACCGCCGAAGCGCTGAGCGCGGCCACGACGGTGGCAGCGACGGCGGCGGCCCGCGAGAGCTCCTGCGGGCCGTCGGCCTCGGGAGTCGCGGGTGTCTCGGGTGTCTCGGCGGTGCCGCCCGCACCGCCTGCGGTCTCGTTCACCATGTCGTTCGTACCCCCTCATTCATGGGGGCGATGATACGGCCTCAGCGCCGGGCGTGGTGGGTGTCCCCGAGGTGCTCGCCGGTCTCGCCGTCGGGGAAGCTGACGGCCATGGTGACGCGGTACTCGTGGACGTCGTCGCGGTGCCCCGGCACCCGGGCCCAGGCCAGCGAGTGCACCTCGGCCTCGGGGGCCTGCCGGCACCAGGCGGCCGCCTCCTCCAGGGCGCGGGCGGCCGAGAGTCCGGTGCACACCACGGCGGTGTACGCGGCGACCGCGACGTCCCCACCGGAGCGACAGGTGCGCGACACCGCCCGGACGGCGGCGGCGGCCTGGGTCAGGTCACGGGCCAGGTCGTCCACCACCCGAGGGGGCGCGGGCAGGACGACCGCTCCCTCGGCGAGGGTCTCCGGCAGGTTCGCGCTCACGGTCTGGACCTCCATCCGCATCATCACGCGGCACAGCATGCCGGGCGGCGATTCCTGGCATGCCCACTTTCACCGGAACGTCACCCGTCCAGGGCGGAGTTGGGGACGCACCCTGGCGCCCGCAGGCCCGTCCTGCTAAGGGAGAGGACTCACGCGCCGGACGTTCCGCCAGGTCAGCGGGGTCGGCCGCGGGCGCCGCCGGGGAGCCCGAAACGCCGCGCACGTACCACCCCCGCGCTCCGAAACGCCGGTCCGGCGCCCTGGGCGCCCGCCCCACCGAGTTGGCCGCTTGGTCAACTCCCCGTAGCCGAACGGAAGATGCCGCCGGATCCGGACGCGACAACCGCAGGCCGCAGGCCCCGCGCGGAGCCCCGGGGACCGCCCGCACCCTCGCTGAAGTGCTCGGTCAACCTCTCGGTGGGCCTCGGGCCGCCCCCGGGTCACTCTGTCCCTGTCAGATCGTCGTGATACTAATCGTGCGCACGGCGGGTGCCGCCCCCATCAGGCGGACGGGCACGATGACGACAGCTCAACCGTTCTGGGGTGGTCCGGACGGCGACGGGGAGGGGAAGCGGATGGCGGCGAGGTTCGGCACGTCCCAGGGCGGGCGGAAGCTCCGGATCGGCAAGCGGGTCACGGGGACGGCGGCGGCCTTCGTCGCGCTGGCCGCGCTGACCGGCTCTCAGGTGACGGGGCTGGGCCTCGCGCCGAGCGCGGCCGCCGACACCGGGTCGAACGGCACCACCGCCGAGGACAGCGACGGCTACGGCACCGCCGGCTCCCCGTTCGGCACCCCCGCGCCCGGCACCGGGGTCCCGGCCGACGGCGGCGGCACCCTGCAGTTCCCGCAGCCGCCCGGCACGCTGCCCGGCGTGCCCGACGCCGGCCCGTTCGCGGCCACCGGGCCCGCGCTGCCCGCCACGGTGCTCGCCGCCTACCGCCAGGCCGAGGCCACGCTGGCTCTGCGCTCCCCCGGCTGCCACCTGCCCTGGCAACTGCTGGCCGCGATCGGCCAGGTCGAGTCCGGCCAGGCCAACGGCGGCCAGGTGGACGCCTCGGGCACGACCCTCACCCCGATCCTCGGCCCGGCCCTGGACGGCAACGGCTTCGCCGCGATAGCCGACACCGACGGCGGCCGCTTCGACGGCGACTCCCGCTGGGACCGCGCCGTCGGCCCGATGCAGTTCATCCCGTCCACCTGGGCCTCCTGGGGTGTGGACGCCAACGGCGACGGCAAGGCCGACCCGAACAACATCTTCGACGCCGCCGAGGCCGCCGGGCGCTACCTGTGCGCGGGGGGCCGCGATGTCTCCGACCCGGCGCAGCTCGACCGGGCGGTGCTCAGCTACAACAACTCGGGCGAGTACCTGCGGACCGTCCGCAACTGGATGGCGCACTACGGAAGCGGCACGGTGACCACCGTCCCGAACCTCCCGGGGTCCTCGCTCCCGTCCTCCTCGCTGCCCTCGCCGTACCTCCCGGGCGTCGGTCTCCCGACGGTCGGCGGCGGCACCACCGGCACCACCACCACGACGCCGGCTCCGGCGCCGAGCCCGACGCCGACCCCGCAGCCGACGACACCGGTGACGCCAGCCCCGAACCCCTCGCCGACCCCGCAGCCGACGACGTCCCCGAGCCCCACCACGACGCCCACGCCCACCGGTTCGCCCTCGCCGACCGGGACGCCCACCGGCACCCCGACCGCAACGCCCACGGGCACCCCGACCGGCACGCCCACGGCCTGCCCGGACCCGACGGCCACGGCCACCCCGACCGGCACGCCCACCGGCACCCCGACCGCAACGCCCACCCCGACGGGCTCCCCGTCCCCCACCGCCACGCCCACCGGTACCCCGACGGCGACGCCCACCGGCGCCCCCGGCTGCCCGACCCCCACCCCGACCGCCACAGGCACTCCGACCGCCACGGGCACCCCGACCGCGGGGCCCAGCACCACTCCCAGCGCCTCGCTCTCGCCCTCCGCGGCCCCGCGGCCGTGACCTGAGGAATCGACCCGGGGGAATGACCGGACGGGGGCGCGGTTCCGCACAGGGAACCGCGCCCCCGTCCGCATGGTCGAACGTCCGGCACCGGGGCAGTGCCGATGGCGCTCAGAGGTGCTTGACCAGCTCCGGCATCAGGTCCTGGAAGGTCCGCCCGCTGGCCGGCTGGCCGATCGCGGTCATCTGCCAACCGGTCGCCGTCCGCTGCACCTTGGCCATGATCTGCGCGGTGTACGGGCCGCCGCCGGTGAGCGTGTAGCGGGCCAGCTCGGCGCCGGTGGTCTCGTCCACGAGCCGGCAGAAGGCGGCCTCGACCTCCTGGAAGGTCTGCCCGGTGAAGGAGTTGACGGTGAAGAGGATCTGGTCGACCTCTTCCGACACCGTCGTCAGGTTGACCGTGATCGACTCGTCGTCGGTCGCGTCGCCCGCGCCGCCGACCAGGTTGTCCCCGCTGTGCCGCACCGAGCCGTCGTTGCTGGTGAGGTGCTGGAAGAACACCACGTCCACCGGCCGCCCCTGGGCGAACAGTACCGCCGAGGCGTCCAGGTCGATCTCCCGGCCGGCGGCGAGCAGCTTGGCGAGGAAGCCCTTGCGCTCCGCCGCCCTCCAGCCGAGGCCCATCCGCACCAGGCTCAGCTGCCCACCGCCCGGCTTCTCCAGACTGATCTTCTGCCCCTTGGCCAGCGAAACGCTCATCGCGCCCTCCTCGTTCTGACACCGCCGCGTGCCGCGAATCTATAGCACTGTAGAAAGTTTTCTGATCATCCGACGGCATCCCGGGAGCTCCCCTACCCCGCGCTCCCCCGTGCCTCACCCCGAGAACGGTCCGCACGCTGATGGAACCGGCCGACCACCCCGGCCAACTGCACGCTCCCCTACGCCCTCCCGGCCGGGGCCGGCGTCACGGCCGTCACCGTCGCCAGTCCGGACGGCACCGACCCGGCCCCCAAGCCCGTCCCGTACACCGTCACCGCCGGGACGGTCGGCGTGCCGCTGACCGTCGCCCAGTACGCGGTGGTGACGATCACCGTCGCCTAAAGCGCCCGGCGCGGGGAGCAGCACCGACGCGGGGAGCAACGCCGGAGCGGAAAGGCGGATCAGGCGTCGCCGTCCAGCAGGTGCTGCCGCACCTCCTGGAAGGTCCAGGCGCCGCCGGCCGGGCGGGAGAACACCCAGACCTGGTCGAACCGGTCCGGCCAGACGGCGGGCGCGCCGCTGCCGGTGGCGCCGAGCGCCTCGACGATCCGCGGGATCCGCGAGTGCTCCCAGCAGATCAGCACCGGCTGGGGCCCGGCGAGCACGGCGCCCGCCAGCGCGGACTCCTGCGACTCCGCGTACTGCGTGTCGACCGTCAGCCCGAGCTTGTCCGCCAGCGGGGTGACGGTCTGGCGCATCCGGTGCGCTCCGGCCAGCGGGCCGCGGTCGACGGCGGCGAAGATCCGCGCCGGGGTGCCGAGGCCGGGCGCGGGCGGTGGCACGAACAGGGCGGGCAGCGCCTTCGCACGGGCCCAGCCGCGCTCGGTGAGCGACTTGCCGTCCGGCTTGCCGTTCTCGTCCAGGCCCGGGTGGCTGCCGTCGGGCTTCTCGCCGTGCCGGATGACCATCACGAGGGCCTCGCCGCCCGGGTCGCTCGCCCGGGCGGCGGGCGCGGTCTTCTTCGACCCGCCGGAGGAGCAGCCCGCCATCACCAGCGGGGCGACGCCCGCCAGTCCGGTCAGCAGGGCCCGCCGGGTGGGCACGCGCCGGGCGGACCCGTGCCGCGTGGCCCGGCCCGTCATGCGGCGGCCCGTTCCAGCCGCACCAGCGCGTCCACCGCGACGCCGCCCGCGCCCCCGGTGCCTGATCCCCCGCCCTTGTGCCCGGGCTCGCCGCCGACCGTCCGGTGCACCCGCTCGGCGCGGACGGTGCGCAGCCCGGAGTCGGCGAGGTCGGCGAGCACGTCCTCCGGGGTGAAGAGCACCGCCGGGTCCTGCGGGCCGCCGACGCCCTCGGTGAGGTTGCTCAGGTCGTGTCCGACGACCAGCAGGGTGCCGCCGGGGGCGAGCGCGTCGGCGGCGCGGCGCAGCGCGGTCCGGCGGTCCTCGGCGGGGATCTGCAGGTAGGCGACCAGGACCAGGTCGTAGCCGGCAGCGGGGGCCGCAAAGGTGCGGGCGTCGCCGTGGCGCCAGGTGAGGCGGTCGGCGACGTCGTCGGGCAGGTCGGCGGTGAGGCGTTCGGCGCGTTCCAGGGCGACGGCGGAGAAGTCCACCCCGGTGACCTCCCAGCCCTGGGCGGCCAGCCAGATGGCGTTGCGGCCCTCACCGGCGGCCAGGTCGAGGGCGTGGCCGGGGGTGTGGCCGGTCAGTTCACGGACCACCCACTGGTTGGGCGCGGCACCCCACACCAGCTCGCTCGCCGCGTAGCGGTCGTCCCAGTCCTGGCTGTCCATCGCGCCTCCTCCGTTCGACTGTTCGTGCGTCGGTGTGTACGTCGGCCGTTCGTCGCTCGTGCGTCGGCCGTTCGACGGACCCGCCCGCACCGGTCAACCTACCGGGCCGCCGCGCCGCGGGCCCGGAACGGTCCAGCGGGCGGACACCCTTGCCGGCGAATATTGGTCCAGTCCAACGCCTACGCCGACTACCAGGCCGACTACAACTCCGGCACCAGCGTGGACGGCAGCGGCGACACCTGGGAGCAGCCGCGCAAGGGCAACGTCAACCAGCTGCGGCAGCTCAAGGCCAGGTACGCGAACCGGTGACACCCCGCAGGCCTTCCAGGCGCGCGGGGCCTACGCCAGGAGCAAGGGGCTGGGCGGCCTGTTCGCCTTCTCCCTGGAGAACGACGACGCGTCGAGCAGCATGCTCAACTCGATGGACGGCAGCCTTCGCTGACGTTCCGTCGGTTCCGTGGGAGACGGAGCGGCGGACGACCCGTTGCGGTCGTCCGCCGTTCCGATCCTTCCCGGACGTCCGAGCCGTCAGCGCGGCAGTCCAGGGCGTTCCCGCGCCTCAGTCCTTGAGGTTGAGCGAGGGGAAGAGGTCCTGGAACGGCTCGGTGGTCACCGAGACGCTGCGGGAGTACGGATTGTCGAAGTCCCAGATCATGAACAGCAGGAAGGCGATCAGCGCGCTGAAGCAGAGCGCCAGGACCAACTCCCTCGGCGTGCGCCGGATCTGCAGGGCGAACAGCATGCCGACGGTCACCACCGCACCGCCGATCAGCCCGAACCAGACGATGCCCGGCATCATCGGACCGGCGTTCTGACCGCGCGCGTTGCGGGCGTCGGAGGCCTGGCTGATCCGGTCCATGATCGGCTGGTAGGCCTGCGACTCCAGCTCGGAGGCCGGCGGGCGGGTGGCGACGTCCGTCTGCAGCTTCTGCAGCAACTGGTCGCCCTTCTCGGTGATGTCGCCGTTCTCCCGCATGTAGTCCCACTCGGTGTTCACCACGTACGTGACGTAGGCGTCCACGTCGGCCCGGACCTGGTCGCGGAACTCGACCGGGTAGACCACCGCCCGGTCGCTCACCTCGCGCAGCGACTGCGCCTCGCGGAACAGGTCGTCCTGGGCGGCGCCGCGTCCCTCCCAGACACCCGCGATGGCGAGACCGAGGACGATCGCGTAGACCACGCCGATCATCATCGTGATGTACTCGATGACGTCCGGGGTCTCGTCGGTGTTCTCCTCTGCGGTGACCCGGCGGTTCCTCAGCAGCACCACCGCCACCACGACGGCACAGGCCGACGCCATGGCAATGGTCAATGCCACCCACTCGGACATGGGAACTCCCTTCTCTGGCTTGGCTTGTGACGGAACGAAAACGAAGAGGTCTGAGGGGCGGCCCCGGGCCGGAGGCGCCCGGCGGCGCGGTCCAGCGGTCGGTCCCCGGGGCCGGACGGCGGGCGCGGAGCCCGCGGGTGGATCAGGACCGGCCCGAGCGGCCTCGGCCGCCACCGCGACCCGGGCGCAGGACCGCCGCCGCGAGCACACCGGGAACCATGATCAACAGGACCGTGGTGGTCATCGGGGTGCTCTGATGGCGCTGCGGCAGCGGCATCGGCTTCGCCACCGGGGCGTGGAACACCTGTCGCGGCGCAGGGTACGGCCACAGCGGGCTCGGGCGCTGCGGGATCGGCAGGGCGGCGCTCGGGGCCGCCGGGCTCGGGATCGCCGGGACGACAGGTGGGTCCGGCGCGGGAGCGGGGGGTGCGGGTGCCGGGACGGCCGGGACGGCCGGGACGGACGCCGGCGGAGGCGGCGGTTGAGGTGCGGGTGACGGAGGCACGGGCGACGCGGGCGGCGGGGTGGGGGCCGGCGTCGGCGCGGGGGTCGGTGTCTGCGTCGGAGTCGGCGTGGGGGTAGGTGTCGGAGTCGGCGTCGGCGTGCGCGTAGGCGTAGGCGTGGGAGTCGGCGTCGGGGTGGGCGTGTGGGTCACCGTGGGCGACGCGTCCGGGCTCGGGCACGGGTACGGGTGGTGGTGATGCCAGCCGTGCCCGCCGTGCTCGTCCTCCGGCCGGCGGGGCTCCGGCCGGAGCCCCGCCGAGGCCGTGGGCGCCACCGGCGCCGGGGTGGCCCGGGGAGTGCGGCACGGGTGGTGGTGATGGTGGTGCCCTGGCGTGGGCTTGTGGCCGTGGTGCCCCGGGTCGGCGTTCGGGGCGACGCTGACCCCGACCTGGACGTCGACTCCCACCCCTACGTCCACACCGCCGCCCGGCCGCACCGACACCGACACGTCCGTTCCGGTGCAGACACAGGTGTCCACCACCGGACCGTGCGGGTGTCCGCCGGCGTGCTCGGCCCCGGAGGCGGTCGCACCGGTGACCAGTGCGCACATCGCGACCACGCCGACTGCCGCACCGATCAGCCGCGCCCGTCGCCCGGCGGCAGCCGTCCCACCGTCGTGCAGCGGTATCCGTCGTAACTGCCGACACTGGGACATGGGGCTCCACACACCTCTCGGGTCGTCTGCGAAGAACGGAACAGAACGGGCAGGACGCAACAGGGGGATCGATCGAGCACGTCCGGACGTGGCCGAACGTGATGGCGGACGGCCCGCCTCCGGGAGGCGGGCCGTCCGTCGTCAGGTCAAACGATCTTCGAGCCGGCCGGTTACGGCCCGCGCCCGCTGTTCCGCGCGCTCAGTGGCGGCGGTGCGCGATCTCCACGTTCTCCAGCACGCCGACCGCGTCCGGCACCAGGATCGCGGCCGAGTAGTAGGCGCTGACCAGGTACGAGATGATCGCCTTCTCGTCGATCCCCATGAAGCGGACCGAGAGCCCGGGCTGGTACTCGTCCGGGATGCCGGTCTGGTGCAGGCCGATCACACCCTGGTTGTCCTCACCGGTACGGATCACGAGGATCGAGCTCGTGTTCTCCTTGGTGATCGGGATCTTGTTGCACGGCAGGATCGGCACCCCGCGCCAGGCCGGCACCTGCTGCCCGCCGAGGTCGACGTGGGTGGGGTACAGGCCCCGCGCGTTGAACTCCCGGCCGATCGCGGCGATGGTCCGCGGATGGGCCAGCAGGTAGTCGGGGTCGCGGCGGCGGTTGAGCAGCTCGTCCAGGTCGTCCGGGGTGGGCGGGCCGGAGTGGGTCTGGATCCGCTGGTCGAAGTCGGCGTTGTTGAGCAGGCCGAACTCCGGGTTGTTGACGATCTCGTGCTCCTGGCGCTCGCGCAGGGCCTCGATGGTCAACCGGAGCTGGTGCTCGGTCTGGTTCATCGGCTTGTTGTACAGGTCCGCGACGCGGGTGTGGATCTTGAGGACCGTCTGCGCGACGCTCAGCTCGTACTCACGCGGCTTGAGCTCGTAGTCCACGAAGGCGCCGGGGAGCTCGTACTCGCCGTGGTGGCCGGCCGACATGGCGATCTCGGCCTCGCCGCGCTCGTTCTGGGCCTGCAGCGGCAGGGCCAGGAAGCCCTGCAGGTGCTCCTGCAGGGTCGGCGCGTTGTCCCGGATGGCCGCGAAGTCCGCCCGGGAAAGGGTGAGGGCGACACCGGAGGTGGCGGTCTTGGCGGTGAAGTCCCAGGCGGCGTCCGGGTTCAGCAGCGCGTCGTCGCCGAAGCGGTCGCCGTCCGCGGCCACGCCGATCTCGGTCTCGTCGCCGTACTTGCCGGTGCCCACCAGGTTGACCCTGCCGTGGGCGATCAGGAAGATCCGGTCGGCGGCCTCGCCCTGGGTGGTGAGCACCTCGCCGGGGCCGAAGTCCCGCTGCTGGCAGCGGTCGGCCAGTGCGGTGAGCACCTCCTCGTCCTCGTAGCCGCGCAGCAGGGCCAACTCGCCCAGCTCCTCCGGGATCACCCGGACCTGGGAGCCGGTCTTGATGAACTCCACCACGCCGTTGCCGACGGAGTAGGTGAGACGGCGGTTGACCCGGTAGGCGCCACCGGCGGCCTGCACCCAGGGGAGCACCTTGAGCAGCCAGCGGGAGGTGATCTCCTGCATCTGCGGTGCGGACTTGGTCGTGGTGGCAAGGTTGCGGGCAGCGGCCGTCGCAAGGCTCTGCTGCTTGACCTGCTCTGTCTCCGGGCTCGTGTCCACGGGCATCGGCAGGGTCTCCATTCCTGTGGTCGAATCACGCGGCCAGGGCCATCGGAGCGCCCTGGCGCATGTCATGACGGATCATCAGATCCGCAGTTCGGTGGGGGCGTTGGCGAAGTATCGCGATGCGGTCGCCAACACGCGGCGACCCATCCGGAACCCTAGATCACCAGAACCCGACCAAGCCCGCACGGACGCTGTGTACCCCCCGATAGGGTGAATCTCGCACCGTCCGCCCCCACCGCGCCGCAGACCGTAGGAACATCCGTTCGCGACCGCCACCCCTGTGCCGCCAACGGCTTGCCCGCTCCGCCGGGACCCGGCCGGACAGCCCGGCGGCCACCGCTCGGCGTCAACCCGGCACACCGACGGGGTGGTTCGGCCGGGGGCACCCGGTGGCGCGTCCGGTTGACGCGCGAGCCATCGGCCCCGGCCCGGCGGAGCGCGCCCGCGACCCGATCCGTCACCCGCCCTCGACCTGCCCTCCACAACGCGAACGGCCCCGCCGGGTGCCGGCACGGGGGAGCCGGCACCCGACGGGGAACGGGGGTGCTCAGTGGGGGGGACTCGCGGACGGGTCAGGCGCAGGCGACCTGGGTGCCGGGGACGCCGACGATGCCCGAGTTGCTGCTCAGCCCCGCGTTGTACTCGTAGTACAGGTAGGAGTAGAAGTCGATCCGGGTGGTGTCGCCGCAGGCCGAGTCGGGGGCGATGGCGTAGGTCACCGTGAAGGTGCTGCTGGCACCGGGAGCGAGCGGCACGTTGTACCGGGCGATGCCGCCGTTGACGTTGTCGCTGCAGCCGTTGGTCTGGGTGCCGCAGGCCGCCGCGGTGAACTTGAGGCCGGTCTGCAGGCTGGTCTCGTAGGTTTCCTGGACGCTCTGGTAGACGAACTGGATCGGTGTGTCGTACGGATTGGTGAGCGTGAGTGTGAGCGTGAACTCGCCGCCCCGGACGGTCGTCTGCTTGTCGGAGACGGCCGTGAGCGGCAGTGGGGAGTCGGCCCGGGCGGGAGCGGCGGAGAGGAGCAGACCGACGACGAGGGCCGGGCACGCGACGAGCGCGGCGCGGATCGGATGTGTTCTGCGCATGACCATGGAGCGTAGGCGGCGCCACCGCTTCCGTTGCCCTCCTCGGCCCGGTCCGGTACCGACGCAGGAGCGGTGGGCGGACGCCGCGTACCGGCCGGTCGCGTTCCGGCCCCGCCGGATCGCCCGGGGCCTATGCTTCGCCGCTCCCCCGGTCCGACCGCCCTGCCGTCGCCACTCCGGGCCTTCGCCGTCCCGCTACTTCCCCTCCACCCCGACCGCCCCTCGCGTTCAGGCCCACCGCCCCGGCGTTCAGGCCGACGGCGGCAGGATGTCGCAGAGCGCCTCGACGGCCGCCGGATAGGCGTGGTCGGGCGGCGTGGCGTAGCCGACCACCAGGCCCTCGACGGCGGGCATGGCCTCCGGGGTGATCGCCGGGTGCCGGTAGTCGGCGAGGCCGTCGACGGCCAGGCCCCGGTAGGCGGCGGCCTTGAGCACCGAGCGCTCGGTGCCCGGTTCCAGCCGCAGGACGGCGTGCAGGCCGGCCGCGATGCCGGAGACCCGGATGTGGGGGGCGTGCGCCGCCAGCGCGGCCACCAGGTGGTCGCGGCGGTCGCGGTAGCGGCGGCGCATCCGGCGCACGTGCCGGTCGTAGCCGCCCGAGTCGATGAACTCGGCGAGGGTCAGCTGGTCCAAGGCGCTGGCCCAGCCCTCGCGCTCGCCCTTGGCGGCGAGCACCCGGTCGACCAGGTGGTCCGGCAGCACCATCCAGCCGAGGCGCAGCGCGGGGGTGAGGCTCTTGCTGGCACTGCCGAGGTAGACCACCCGCTCGGGGTCGAGCCCCTGGAGGGCGCCGACCGGCTGGCGGTCGTAGCGGAACTCGCCGTCGTAGTCGTCCTCCAGGACCAGCCCGCCGCGGCCGCGCGCCCAGTCGACCACGGCGGCGCGGCGGCCCGGGTGCAGCGGGCCGCCGGTCGGGAACTGGTGGGCTGGGGTGAGCAGTGCGGTACGGACGTCCGCGTGGTGCGCCAACTCGTCGACGAGGGCTCCCTGTCCGTCGATCGGCAGGGGCACGGCGGCGACCCCGGCGGCGGCCAGCAGCCCGCGGTGGAAGCCCAGTCCGTAGGCCTCGACGGCCAACGGTCCGTTCTCGGCGGGCGGTAGGACGGGGCGCGCGCCGTCGAAGAGCAGCCGCAGCGCGTGGGCGAAGCCGGAGCAGACCACGATCCGGTCCGGGTCGGTGCGCACCCCCCGGGCGCGGGCCAGGTAGTCGGCGAGAGCGGTGCGCAGCTCGCGCCGGCCCCGTGGATCGCCGGGTCCGAAGGCCTCGTTGGGGGCGGCGGTGAGGGCCCGGCGGGCGGCGGCCAGCCAGGCGGTGCGGGGAAAGGAGGCGGCGTCGGGCTGGCCCTGGCGCAGGTCGTGCCGGGGTCCGGGCGGGGGCGAGGGCCGACGGGCCCGGGCGGGCGGGACGGGTTCGGCGCGTTCGGCGACGGTGGTGCCGGAACCCTGCCGGGCGGTGAGCCAGCCCTCGGCGACGAGTTCGGCGTAGGCCTCGGCGGCGGTGTTGCGGGCCAGGCCGAGGTCGGTGGCGAGTGTGCGATACGGCGGCAGCCGGGTGCCGGGCGCCAGGCGGCCGCTACGGATCGCCTCGCGCAGGGCCGTCATCAGCGCGGCACGTCGGCCTCCGGTGGCGGGAAGGTCGAGATGCAGGTCGCTGCCGGTCGGGTGGGCGGGCTCGGAGGGGTGCGTGCCCCGCGTGTCCGTCATGTTCACGCACCCTACCCGCCGCCCCGCCCCCGCCCCGCGGGCGGTCGGCCCGCTGCACCGGCCGCTCCTTACAAGAACTAGGGAACGACGGTCACCGGCCAGCGGCCCGCCTTCACCAGCCGGACCGCCACCGATCCGATCACCTTGTGACCGGCCTGCTCGGAGACGCCGACCACCACGGCGTCGGCGCGCAGCTCGTCGGCGAGCTTGGCCAGGCCGCCGTACGGGTCGCCGCGCATGGTCAGGAAGCGCCAGTCCACCTTCCACACCTCGCGCACCCGCTGCTCGGCCTCGCGCAGGGCGGCCAGCAGTTCCTCGGCGATCTCCTGGGTGGTCTCCTCCACCGCGGCCCCGGCCAGGGCGGTCGCGGCGCCGAGGATCGGCTGGACGTACGCCACCGCGAGCACGGCGCCCTGCCGACGGGCCAGGCCCGCGGCGTAGGCGGTGGCGCGCCAGGAGGAGTCGGAGCCGTCCAGCCCCGCCAGGATCACCTTGGGTCCGTCGGTTCCCAGCTCGAAGCCGTGTGGGGCGACCGCGGCCTCGTGGTCCCCGGCCCCGGCCTCCGCTCCCGCGTCCGCACCCACACCCGCGCCCGTGGCTCCGGCTCCGGCTCCGGCTCCTTCTCCCGGGTCCGCCAGGCCCGCCGCGTCCGCTGCATCGCTCTCGTCACTCATGCGCCCGAGGCTATGCCCGGCACCGTCCGTGGGCGCCGCGGGCACTCCGGGTGAGCCCTGTGGTGCGGGCCACCCGGAGCGGCGGCGGGCCCGGCTGATTCGGCACCGGCGGCTGGCGGATGGTGACGCACTGTCGACGATGTGCGCGGCCTCACACGGGGTCCGGCGGATTCCGGTGTGGTCCGGAGCACTTCCGAAGGCAATTTGATCTTGGAAAGGGTGGCAAATCGGGCGAAATCACCTCGATTCCTTGATCATTACTTCCGGTAACAGGCCGCTGACGTGCCTAAACCTTCGAATCCTTGAATCGGCCCGCGCCGCCCCCGTAACTTCGAACCCGTTGCACCGAGCGATCCGCTCCGGACGGGCCTCACCGCCCCCGAGCAGGACACGGTGCCGGACCACGCGAGCGACGTGTCCCCGAAACCGACGGCCTTCCGAGGGCCTGGTTCCGCGTGCTCGCAACCCCCTCCGAAAGGAAATCCATGACCTTCCGTAACGAGACCGCCGCTGCCACCACCACTGCCACCCCGAAGCGCCGCAACCGCGTCCGGATGGCTCTGATGGCCGGGGCGCTCACCGCGCTTCCGGTGGCCGGCCTCGTCACGGCCACCAGCGCCTCCGCCGCGCCGGCCTCCGTCTGGGACAAGGTCGCCGCCTGCGAGGCCACCGGCAACTGGGCCATCAACTCCGGCAACGGCTTCTACGGCGGTCTGCAGTTCACCTCCAGCACCTGGGCGGCCTTCGGCGGCACCTCCTTCGCCCCGCGCGCCGACCTGGCCACCAAGGACCAGCAGATCTCCGTCGGCGAGAAGGTCCTCGCGGCCCAGGGCCCGGGCGCCTGGCCGGTCTGCTCCGTCAAGGCCGGTCTGACGAAGTAAGACCCCCGGCGCTGCCGCCGCACCCGCTACCGGGTGCGGCGGCAGCGTCGTACCACGACGCGTGACGCACGGTCGGCGATCAGGCGGGCCGGGGCGGGAGCGGCAGCGGGAGGCCGGGCAGGCCGTCGATGCTGGTGGCGACGAGCGGCTTGCGCTCGCAGTAGGCACCGAACTCCTCCTCGTCCTTGCGGTCGAAGTACTGGGCGTGCAGGTCGCGGTCCGCGCGGTAGTCCATGAACGGCACCGCGTACCCGCAGGAGTCGCTGACCCGCTCGGCCGTGACCAGCACGATCGCCCGCAGGCCCGACCCGTCGACGGCCGGGTCGAAGTGGCCGAGCAGCTCGGCGAATCGCGGGTCGTCACGGAAGACCGGCTCGCCCCGGCCGTGCACCCGCACCACGGTCGGCGGGCCCTCGAAGGAGCACCACATCAGGGTGATCCGGCCGTTCTCCCGCAGGTGGGCCACGGTCTCCGCCTGCGAGCCGCCGAAGTCCAGGTAGGCGAGGGTGAGTTCGTCGATCACCGCGAGGGTGCCGGAGCGGCCCTTGGGCGAGAGGTTGACGTGCCCGTCGGCGGCCAGCGGGGCCGTCGCGACGAAGTAGACCGGCTGGCGTTCGATGAACGCGCGCAGTCGGCCGTCGATGGATTCGTACTGCTTTCCCATGGGCGCGATTGTGCCCGCATCCCGGCCGGCGAGAACGAGAAAACCGCTCCCCGGGACGGGCCTCGGGAGGAGACCGGCCCTAGGATAGCCCGTGCACATGTCACCAGCCCGGCCGAGCACGGGAGTTGAGATGGCCCGGAGCACCCTCGCGACGACCGCGCCCGGGATGGTCCTCGGCACACCCGCCCCACCGCTGCGCCGGTACGTGCTCGGCTACCGCGGCTACCGGATGGACCTGCGACAGCCGCGCCGCCGACTGGAAGTGCCGACCGACGTGGTCACGGTGGCGCTCGCCTTCGAGGGCACGATGCGCCTCACCGACGCCGTCTCCCCCGCGCCCGCCGCCTCCTTCGGGTCGGTCGCGGCCGGGCTGCGCCGCACCGCGACGATCGCCGAACACTCCGGCGTCCTGCACGGGTTGGCCGTCTCGCTCACCCCGCAGGGCGCGTTCCGGGCGTTCGGCCCGCCGGCCGGAGACCTCGGCGGGCAGTGGGCCGAACCCGGGGACGTCCTCGGCCCCCGGCTGCGGGCGCTGACCGACCGGCTGGCCGACACTCCGAGCTGGCCGGCCCGGTTCGCCATGCTCGACGGGTACTTCGCCGCGCTGTTCGCGTACGGCCCAGACTGGGAGCCGTCCGTCCGCTGGGCCTGGCACCAACTGCGGCGCTCACACGGGCGGGCACCGATCCACTCGCTGGTCGAGGGCACCGGGTGGAGCCGCCGCCGACTGGAGCTGCGCTTCCGCGAGCACCTCGGGCTGGCTCCCAAGCAGGCCGCCGGGATCCTCCGGCTCCAGCACACCCTCGGTGTCCTGGCCGCCCGCGCGGACCACCCGACCGGCGCCGACCTCGCCGCGCTCTGCGGCTACTACGACCAGTCCCACCTCGACCGGAGCTTCCGCGGCATGGTCGGCTGCTCGCCGCGCGAATTCCTGGCCACCCGCGGCGCCGCCGCCCTGCCCGATCCGACCGACCGGGTGGCGGGCCGGGTGACCAGCGCCGTCCTCGACGCGGGCGCCGCGTAGCGCCGGGCGCGGCGCGCAGCACGGACGCAGCCCGCTTGCGCATTCGTACAAGACGCACGGCGGCCCCGTCCGGCACCCTCGGAGTGCCCGGCCGGTTACGGGGGGCCGGCCGGTCACGGGGTAGGGGGCGGACGGGGCCGGGGCTCGGGCTCGGAAGCCGGCCGAGCCCGGTCAGCGCTTCATGTAGACGCTGTCCATGAAGTCGATGATCTGCTGGTCCGTCAGCCGCTGGCCGTCGCGGTGGCCCATCGCCAGGTCGGCCTCGCTGATCATGCCGACCAGCCGCTCCCCGTCGATCACGGGGATGCGCCGGATCTGGTGCTGCTCCATCTTGCGCAGCACCTCGTCCATGCTGTCGTCGGCGCGGACGCAGTGCAGGTGGCCGGACAGGTCCATGGCCGTCATCGTGTTCGGGTCCTTGCCCTCCGCGATACATCGCAGCACGATGTCGCGGTCGGTGATGATGCCCTTCAGCTTCTGGTCGTCGCCGCAGATCGGCAGCGCGCCCACGTTCTTGTCGCGCATCATCCGCGAGGCCTCGGCCAGCGTCTGGTGGGCGCCGATGCACTGGGCGCCGGTGTGCATGATGTCTCGGGCAGTGGTCACGGAGACTCCTTCGTCGGTGGTTCCCCCCGACTCCCCCCGGACGGTGCTCCCCCACGCGCCCGATCCGGGCACGAGCGGGGTGACCGCGCCCTCACCATAAGCAACACCGCGCCCGTCCGCGACCGCGCCGGGGAACCGCCCGGGACCGCGCGGGACCGCCGATACTGGCAGGGTGACCACGGACACCGCCGCGCACCCCGGAGGAACCGTCGACGAGGCCGTCCGGGCTCGGCCCGCGACCGCGCTGCGCCCGTACGTGGCCTGGTACTCCGGCTACCGGCAGCGCGGACTCGCCCCTGCCGTGCACCGCGGGCTGCCCTCCCCCTACCTGACCTTCATCCTCACCCTCGACGAGCCGCTGGTGATCGCCGGGCACCCCGATCCGGCGCAGCCGCCCGGCAGCTACCCGACCCTGCTCGGCGGCCTGCACACCACCCCCGCGCTGATCACCCACGAGGGCGCGCAGTCCGGGGTGCAGATCGCCGTGCACCCGCTCGCCGCCCGGGCGCTGTTCGGGCTGCCCGCCGGGGAGTTGGCCGGGATCGACCTGCCCGCCGACGCGGTGCTCGGGCGCCTGGGCCCGCTCCTGCAGGAACGGCTGCAGGCCGCGCACGGCTGGGCGGAGCGCTTCGTCGCGCTGGACGAGGCACTGCTGCGGGCCACCCGGCCGTCCGGGCGGGTGCCGCCGGAGGTCGGCTGGGCCTGGCGGGCGCTGCGGCGCAGCGGGGGCGCGCTGCCCGTGGCAGAACTGGCCCGGGAGACCGGCTGGAGCGCCCGGCACCTGCAGGACCGGTTCCGCCGGGAGACCGGGCTGACGCCGAAGGCCGCCGCCCGGGTGATGCGCTTCGACCGGGCCCGGCACCTGCTCGCCTCCGCCGATCCGTCGCTCCGGCTGGCGGAACTGGCCGTGCGCTGCGGGTACTTCGACCAGGCGCACCTGGCCCGCGAGTTCCGCGCGCTGGCGGGAGCGGCACCGAGTGCCTGGCTGGCGGCGGAGGGCGCGGAGACGGCGAAGTTCCGAAACGTCCAAGGCGGGGCGGGTGGGGTGGTCGCAGAGTGGGAGGCGTAGCGGAACCCCGCACCCGCCCGACACTCCCGATGTTCCCGACACTCCCGACGCTCGCGCCACCCGGTTGCCGCCGAGCCGACCCCGAGGAGAGAACCATGGCCGCCACCGGATCCCCCGCCCCGCAGGTCTGGCCCGTCCTGCGCGCCACCGACGCCCGTGCCCTGATCCGCTTCCTGGTCGAGGCCTTCGGCTTCCAGGAGGTCGTCGCCTACGGTGAGGGCGATTTCGTCGCCCACGCCGAACTGGCCTGGCCCGAGGGCGGCGGAGTGATGCTCGGCTCCGACCGCGAGGAGCCCGAGGGCACCGACCCGTGCGTGAGCAAGCCGGGCGGCTTCAGCGCGTACGTGGTGACCGCCGACCCGGACGCGGTGCACGCCCGCGCGGCGGCCGCCGGCGCCCGGATCACCACCGCGCTGCACGGGACGGACTACGGCTCACGGGACTTCGCCGCCGCCGACCCGGAGGGCAACCGCTGGTCCTTCGGCACCTACCCCGGCGCACCCCGGTCCGCCGCGGGATGAACCCCGGCCCCCGCAGCGGTGGCCCCCGGAGCAGTGGCTGCCGGGCCGGGGCAGACTGACTGCGGGGGCCACCCATCGGAGCCTTCGGAGACGGACCGTGCCGCAGATGACGGTGGACGGGCGCACCCTCGCGCTCTCCCACCTCGACAAGGTGTACTACCCGCGCACCGGCACCCTCAAGGGCGAGGTGCTGCGCTACTACGCCGCCGTCCACACCGCGCTGCTCCCCCACCTGCGCGACCGCCCGGTCTCCTTCCTGCGCTGCCCGGACGGCGTCGAGGCGGAGGTCTTCGTCGCCAAGAACCCGCCCCCGGGCACCCCGGACTGGGTGCGCACCGTCGACGTCCCGAGCAGCACCGGCGAGCTGCGGCAGGTGGTGCTGGAGGACGGCGCGGCGCTGCTCGCCGTCGCCAACCTGGGCTGCCTGGAACTGCACGTCCCGCAGTGGCACGCGGTCGCGCCCGCCCTCGCCGACCGGCTGGTCCTGGACCTCGACCCCGGCGAGGGCGCGGACGTCCTCACCTGCCGGGAGGTGGCGCTGCTGCTGCGCGAACGCCTCGCGGCGGACGGCCTCACCGCCTGGGTGAAGACCTCCGGCTCCAAGGGCCTGCACCTGCTCGTCCCGATCGAGCCCACGCCCAGCAGCAAGGTCTCCGGCTACGCCAAGGCGCTGGCCGCCGCCCTGGAGACCGAGCACCCGGAGCTGGCGGTGCACACCATGGCCAAGGCCCGGCGCCGGGGACGGGTGCTGGTCGACTGGTCCCAGAACAACGCCAAGAAGACCACCGCCGCGCCGTACACCCTGCGGGCCCGGTCGCTGCCCACCGTCTCCACCCCGCTGTCCTGGGCCGAGCTGGAGCGGGCGGGCGGTGAACGGGAGCTGACCTTCACCCTCGCCGACGTCCCCGACCGGCTGGCCGCCGACGGCGACCTGTTCGCCCCGTTGCTGGACCCGGAGCAGGCCCGGCCGCTGCCCTCCGCCCCCTCGGCGGCGCCGCAGCGGCAAACGCAGCGGCACGCGCGACCGCAACGCGCCGAGGTGCTCCAGCCGCCCGTCGAGGTGATGCGCCCCGCCGCCGTCACCGCCCTGCCGCTCGCCGACGGCCTCGGCGGTGGCGGCGTGCAGTACGAGCTGAAGCTGGACGGCTTCCGCTGCGTCGCCTTCGCCCGCGGCGACCGTCCGCCGGTCCTGCAGTCCCGCTCCGGCCGCGACCTCGCCCCCGAGTTCCCGCCGATCGCCGCCGCCGTCGCCCGGCTGCCCGAAGGGCTGGTCCTGGACGCCGAACTGGTCGCCTGGCGCGGCGGCCGCTTCGCCTTCGGCGAGCTGCTGCGCACCCGCCAGGCCCGCGCCGCCGCCCCGGACGTCGCGCTCGGACTGATCGCCTTCGACCTGCTGGCGCTGCCCGGGCGCGATGTGCGCCGGCTCCCGCTCACCGACCGCCGCCGCCTGCTGCTCGCCGCCCTCGCCGACGTCCCGCCGCCGATCCAGCCGGTCATGGCCACCACCGACCGGACGGAGGCGCTGGAGTGGATGGCACAGCTCGCCGACACCGGGGTGGAGGGCCTGGTCTGCAAGGCCGCCGCCTCCCCCTACCGCCCGCGCGGCGCCGGGCACGCCTGGGTCAAGTACCGCCGCAGCGACACCCTCGACGCCACCGTCCGCGCCGTCACCGGCCCGGCCTCCCGGCCCCACGCGCTGATCCTCGAACTCGAGGACGGCCGCGTCTTCCTGACGACGCCCCGGCTCACCCCGGTCCAGTCCCGCGAGGTCGCCGAGGTCGTCCGCCCGCTCCTCGGCCCGCCCGCCACCGACCCCGACCACGGCCCGGTCCACCCCCTGACCGCACCGCTGCGCGCCGAACTCACCCTCACCGGACGCCCGCCCACCGCCACCTTCGTCCGCCTCCGCGGCGACTGACCCCGCCGGCGCGACGTCCGATCGCGCTCCGAGGCCGACCGGCGCCGCTCCCGTCGGGCTACTTCGGCCGCTTCGCCGTCGCGTGGGCGAACTCCGTCACGCACGCCTCCTCGAAGAGCGGCAGGTCGCCGGGTTTGCGGCTGGTGACCAGGAGGCCGGGGCCGTCGTGGCAGACGTGCACCGCCTCGTCCACCCAGTGGGCGCCCGCGTTGACCAGGTCGGTGCGCAGGCTGGGCCAGGAGGTGAGGGTGCGGCCGCGGACGGCGTCGGCCTCGATGAGGGTCCAGGCGGCGTGGCAGATCGCCGCGACCGGGCGGCCGGAGGCGCAGCAGGCATGGACGAAGGCCACCGCCGGGCGGTCCAGCCGCAGGTGGTCGGGGTTGGCGACGCCGCCGGGGAGCACCAGGCCGTCGTAGTCGGCCGGGTCGGCCCCGGCGACCAGGGCGTCCACGGCGAAGGTGTCGCCCGGGGCGCGGTGCCGGACGGCCTGCACCCGTCCCTCGGCGGTGGACAGCAGGCGCGGGGTGCCGCCGGACTCGGCGACCGCCTGCCAGGGGGAGGTCAGCTCGGCCTGCTCGACGCCGTACGGCGCGACCAGGAAGGCGATCGTCCGGCCGGTGAGCGTGGTGGACGGCCAGCCCATGGGATCGGCCGCTCAGCGCGGATGGGGGGAGGTGAGGTCGACCGCGGCGGGCGGGGCGGAGCTCAGCTTGGCCCGCGGGCAGTCGAGATGGACGGCGCGCACCAAGTGGTCGACCCGGGCGACCAGTCCGACCGGGACGAGCACCCGGGTGCCCGGCACCCAGGGCTCGGCGTCGACCAGCAGGTGGTCCCCGGTGTCCTGCTCGACCCGGCCGACCGGGCCGTCGGTGGCCCGCACCTCGTACCCGACCAGCCCGAGGTCGGCGGCGGGGTGGGAGCCCGGGCGGTGCTCCCAGAGATCAGTACTCATCGCTTCGCTCGCTCATCGGTTCACGCCTCCGGACGGTCCCAGGGCCGCCGTTCGCGGTGCTCCTCCGGTTCGACTGCCTCGGCGCGGCCCGCCCGGGAGGCGCTGCGGCGGCGCAGCAGCTCCGAGGTGGCGACCGCGGCGGCCACGGTGGCCGCCCAGACCACTCCGAGCGCGGCCAGCACGGCCGTGGTCGGAGTCCGCACGCCCACGCTGAGGCAGATCGCCGTCATCAGCAGCGCGGTCAGCACCACCCCCGCCGTGACCCGGCGCCCAACGGCGCGGAGCACGCCCCGGACCCGGCTGGGCCGCTTGGCGCCCATCGTGCTCAGCTTCCGGTCGAGCCGTGTGTCCTGGCGCAGATCGGACTCGATCTCCTCGAGGAGCCGCCGCTCCCATCCACTCAAAGCGGGTCCGTCCATCTCGGTCACCTCCGACACTCCGGTGACTAGCTCGCACCGGGTCGGTTGCCCGGTACGGGCCGGCGCTAACCGTTCCGGGCACCGCCCGTTCCCGCGCCGACGGGTCCGAAGGCCCGGGGGCGGGCGAGCAGGCTGTCGTCCAGAACGCGCAGCAGGGCGGCGGCATCGCGGTGGACCTCGGCCGCACCCGCCGTCCGCAGCTCCGGACCGGCGTCCCCGCCGGCCTCCAGGGCGACGCACGGCACCCCGATCCGCCGCGCCGCCCGTACCTCGCGCACGCTGCCGGCGACGGCCACGGCGTGCGAGGGCACGCCGTCCACCAGCTCCAGCCCGGCCCGCACCGGGTCGCCCCCGGGGTCGGCCACGGTCAGGGCCGGGGCCCCGGCGGGCCCTGGCCCGGTCAGCACGACCGTCCAGCCCCGGGCGGCGCACTCGCGAAGCAGCTCGGCACTGCCGGGCAGCGCGGGCCGCCAGTCGGTACCGAAGAGAGCCGCCGAGATCACCGTCATGGCCACCGCTTCCGTTCGCAGGCCACGCACCGTACGCGCCCTTCCAGGTTAGGCCGCTCCCCCGTCCGGCGCGCTGCCTGCCGGCGGTGACTTCCGGGCGGGGGCGGTGGGCACACCCGCGTTGGCGAGGACCTCCTGCGCCGGCAGCGCGACGCTCGCGGCGGCGGTGAGACCGGTGGCCGCCAGGTGGGCGTCCGCGATGCGCAGCCCGGCCGCGTACCCGGCGAAGTCGGGCAGCCCCACCGGTTCGGTGCCCATGAGCCGAGCGGTCGCGTCGCCGTAGACGTACGGGGGCAGGTTCGGCATCCCGGCCACGTCGATCCCGGCGGTGACCTTCCCGTAGGCCCGCTCCAGTTCGGCGCCGGTCAGCGTGGTCGACCACGGGCCCAGGGCCCCCTCGCCGGCCAGTTCCCGGACGAAGGCCTCGGCCAGTCCTTCGGCGACCACCTGCTCGCCGACGGTGACGGTCATCGGGTTCCAGGTCACGTTGGCGTAGCGCACGTTGTGGTGGAGTTCGTGGGCCGCCGCATGGCCGATCTTGGCCAGGGCGGTCTCGGTGGGCCACATCGTCAGCTGGATCGCGCCGGGGAAGCCGCCCATGCCGAAGTAGCCGGCGTTGCGGACGGTCAGGTGCTCGTCGTCGGGGTCGCCGAGCACCACGACGACGTGCACGGTGTCGGCGTGCGCGATGCCGGGCACCGCGCCGTCGATCCGCTCCCACGCGGCGGCGAGCGACTCCTCGACCCGCTGCCAGACCCCGGCCTCCCGCATCCGCCGCACGGCGGGGCGGTACCGGTCGTCCTCGCGGTCGAGCCGGAACCCGCTGCCCATCCGGTGCATCGCGGCCGGGTCGGCCCCGCCCAGCACCTTCGCCAGCACGCCCTCCAGCGGGCGGTACAACTCCCTCAGGGCGTCGGGCCGGTCCTCCGCCGGACGCCGGAACAGATCGAGCATCGCGCTCGCCGTGTCGTGCACAACGATCTTCATGACACGGGACGCTAGGTCCTCCCGTTACGTGAGGGTCAACGCGTGGGGTCGAGGCGTGGGGGTCAAGGCGTGGGGGGTCAAGGCGTGTCGCCCCGGCGGACCGCGCCTACGTGGGGAGGCGCGCAGCGTCCCGGCCCGGCCGGGACGGTCGCCTCGCATTGCCGCCCGCACCGGTGTCACTTGACGGATCCGGCCATCGCTCCCTGGATGAAGAACCGCTGGAAGCAGAGGAACACGACCACGGGGACCAGCAGGGACAGGAACGCGCCGGGCGCGAGGATGTCCATGTTGCTGCCGAACTGCCGCATCTGGGACTGCAGGTAGACGGTCAGCGGCTGCGAGTCGTTGCCGGCGAAGATCAGCGCGACCAGCATGTCGTTCCAGACCCAGAGGAACTGGAAGATGCACAGCGAGGCGACGGCCGGCGCGGCGAGCGGCAGGGCGAGGGTGCGGAAGATCCGCCACTCGCCGCAGCCGTCCATCCGCGCCGCCTCCAGGAGTTCGGCGGGGATCTCCAGGAAGTGGTTGCGCATCAGGAACACGGCGAACGGCAGCCCGTAGCCGACGTGGAACAGCACGACGCCTGGGATGGTGCCGAACAGCCCGACGGCACCCTCGAGTTTGGCGACCGGGATGAGCCCGACCTGGACCGGGACGACCAGCAGCCCGACCACGCCGAGGAAGACGGCGTCCCTGCCCGGGAAGCGCATCCAGGCGAACGCGTAGCCGGCGCCCGCGGCGAGGGCGACGGTCAGCAGGGTCGCCGGGACGCTGATGAGCACGGTGTTCCACAGCGCCTCGGGGACGTCGCCGCCGCCCAGCAGCGCGGTGTAGTTCTGCAGGGTGAGCTGGGCGGGCTCGGTCAGTGCCGTCCACCAGCCGCCGGTGGCGGCGACCTGCTTGGGCCGCAGCGAGGAGACCAGCAGGCCGACGGTGGGCACCAGCCAGGCGACGGCGGCCACGATCAGCACGGCCTGGACGAGGCCGCTTCGGGTGAGGGCGGCGAGCCGGGTCGTGAGCGGCTCGGCGGGCCGGCCGGCGGGCACCGGCGCGGTGGTGGTCGGGACGGTGGTGCTCGGCGCGGACGGGGCCGTCTGGGGGGTGGTCATGCGCGGCTCCCTCGGAAGCGTCGGACGTTGAGAAGCATCACCGGGACGACGAGGAGGAGCAGCAGGACGCTGAGTGCGCTGCCGAGGCCCTGGTCGTTGCCGCCGCCGAAGGAGACCAGGTAGAGCCGGAGCGCGAGCACGCTCGCGTCCTGCTGCACCGGTCCGGGCGCGATGATGTAGACGAGGTCGAAGATCTTCATCACGTTGATGACCATGGTGATGAACACGACGCCGAGGACCGGGGCGAGTTGGGGCACGGTGATGCGGCGGAAGATCTGCCATTCGCCGGCGCCGTCGATCCTGGCCGCCTCGATGGTCTCGCGGGGCAGGTTGGCGAGGCCCCCGGCGATGATGACCATGGCGAAGCCGGCCCAGATCCAGATGTAGGCGCCGATGATGGCGGGGGTGATGAAGGCCGGGCCGAGCCAGTCGACGCCGCGGTAGGGGGCGGTGAAGTTCGCGGCCGGCAGGACCACCGAGGTGGTGGCGGACGGCTCCGCGCCGAACCGGAAGGTTCCGTCGTCGGCCGTGGTCGTGGTGGCCACCGTCCGTCCGCCGTCCCGGAGTTGGACGGTGACGCCGGGCAGGCCCTTCTTCCCGGCGTCCAGCCGGCCGGGCCGGCCGCCGCCGCCGGGGACGAAGTCCAGGAACACCGTGCCGCCGACCCCGCCGCTGCCGGCCGGCTCCTGGGCCGTCCGGGCGGTGGCCGGGAGCGCGCCGGGCTGCACGCCGACCAGCGGCAGCAGTACGACGCGCGTGGGGGTCGGCGCCGTGACGTCGCCGCCCTGGCCCTGGTCGACGCCGCCGCCGGGGCGCGGGTGGGCACCCGGGTAGGTCGGCCGGTCGTTGAAGGTGTCGTGGACGGCGACCGCGGCGGCGTTGAGGACGCCGCGCTGCGGGTCCGCGTCGTACACCGTGCGGAAGATGATCCCGGCGGCGAGGAAGGAGATCGCCATCGGCATGAAGACGAGCAGCTTGAACGCGGTGGCCCAGCGGATCTTCTCGGTGAGCACCGCGAACACCAGGCCGACCGCGGTCACCAGGGCCGGGGCGACGGCGACCCAGATCGCGTTGTTGCGCACGGCGGTGAGGGTGGCGTGGTCGGTGAAGGCGGTGCCGTAGTTGTCGAGTCCGACGAAGCGGTGGCCGGAGGCGTCGAAGAGGCTGCGCGCCACCGAGTAGCCGATGGGGTAGACGACGAGAGCACCGAGCAGCAGCAGGGCGGGCAGGACGAAGAGCAGGGCGAGGCCCCGGTGGCGCCGGAGGGCGCCACCGGATGCCCGGCCGCTGCGGGGTGAGCGCAGAGACATCGTGGATCAGCCCTTGTAGGCCTTGGCCGCGTCGGCTTCGAGCTTGGCCGCGGCGCCCTGGACGTCGGAGGGGTCGGCGAGGAAGTCCTGGAGGTCCTTCCACTCGCCCTGGCCCGCGGTGCCGCCGAACGCGGCGGGGGCCTGGTCCGACATGTCGAAGCGGAAGGTGTCGCCGGCGTCGATCACCGACTTGGCGAACTGCCGGGTGGTGTCGTCGGGGTAGACGGACGGGTCGACGGACTTGTTGGGCGAGATGAAGCCGCCGGCCTTGGCCCAGACGGTCGCGGCCTCGGGTCCGGCCAGGAACTCGACGAACTTCTGCGCGGCCTCGGGGTGCTTGGCACCCTTGAGGACGACCGCCGCGTCGCCCGCGCCCATCACCGGGGCCTTGCCGCCGTCCACGGCGGGGAAGGGGAACACCTTGGCGTCGGTGCCGACCTGCTTCTTCAGCTCGGAGGCGATGACACCGCCCACGAAGTCGCCCTCGTGGGTCATGGCGGCCTTGGGCTGGGCCCCGAAGACCTGCTGGACGGAGGTCGGGAAGTCGGTCTGCAGGGCGCCCTGCCCGCCGCCGGCGACGAGTTGCTTGTCGCCGAAGACCTTGCCGAGGGTGGTGAGGGCCTTGATGACGGACGGGTCGGTCCACGGGATCTCGTGCCGGGTGAGCTTGTCGTAGAGCTCCGGCCCGGCCTGGGAGAGGTAGACGTTCTCGAACCAGTCGGTGAGGGTCCAGCCGGCCTGGGCGCCGACCGAGAAGGCCGGAGTACCGGAGTCGGAGAGCGTGCGGCCGGCCTTCAGCAGGTCGTCGAAGGTGGCCGGGGGCTGGACTCCGGCGTTCTGGAAGGCGGTGGGGCTGTACCAGACGGTCGACTTGTCGGCGGCCTTGAAGTAGAGGCCGTACTGGGCGCCGTCGACGGTGCCGAGGCTGGACCAGATGCCGGCGTAGTTCTTCTTCGCGGCGTCGGTGACGGCGGGCGGGAGCGGCGCCAGCCAGCCCTTCTCGGCGAACTGCTTGATCACGCCGGGCTGCGCGACCATGACCACGTCCATCGGGTCGCCGCCCTCGATCTTGCTGCCGACCACGGTGGAGAGGTTGTCACCGGTGGAGGTGTAGCTGACGGTGGCGCCGGTCTTGGCGGTGAAGGCGTCCAGCACCTTCTTGAAGTTCTCCTGCTCGGTCCCGCTCCACACGGCGGCGACGGTCAGGGTCTGTCCCTTGAGTTCCTGGGTGGCGGAGTCGGCGGCGGTGCCGCCTCCCCCGCTACCGCAGGCGGTTGCGGTGGCGGCCAGCACGACGGAGGCGGCCAGGGTGGGGAGGGCGCTACGGAGTCTCATCGTCGAGTCTTCTTCCGTGAGGCGGGTGGGGGGCTTTGGGATGTGATGGTCGGTCAGATCAGGCTGACGAAGGTGGGGTTGATCCACCAGGCGGCGGTGGCGGGCGGCAGGAGGCCGTCCTCGCACGGACCGCTGGCCAGCAGCGGCGGACCGGCGACCGGGGCGGGCGCGGGGGTGTCGCCGAAGTTGACGGCGCACACCAGGCCCTCGCCGCGGACGAACGCGAGGACCCCGGGCGGGGTCTCCATCCACCGCAGCGTGCCTTCGCCGAGCTGCGGGAGTTCGCGGCGCAGTTGCAGGGCGGTGCGGTACAGGTGGAACACGGATCCGGTGTCGGCCCGCTGCCGCTCGGCCGTGTGGGCGGCGAAGGAGTCCGGCTGCGGGAGCCAGGGGGCCGCCGGGCTGTCCGGCGGGCTGAAGCCGAACGGGGCCTCGGCGCCCGACCAGGGCAGTGGTATCCGGCAGCCATCGCGGATCCCGGTCCGGCTGCCGGTGCGGTGGAAGATCGGGTCGGTGATCGACTCGTCCGGCAGGTCGAGGACTTCGGGCAGTCCGAATTCCTCGCCCTGGTAGATGTAGGCGGCTCCGGGCAGGGCCAGCATCAGCAGGGCGGCGGCCTTGGCCCGGGCGGGGCCGGAGGCCGGGTCCTCCCCCGCGAAGCGGCTCACCGTGCGGACCTGGTCGTGGTTGTTGAGCACCCAGGTGACGGTCGATCCGGTGGCGGTGATGTCCCGTACGGCGTCGTCGATGACCCGGTGGAAGTGCGCGAGGTCCCACGGTGCGTGCAGCAGGTGGAAGAAGAAGGCCTGGTGCAGTTCGTCGGGCCGCACGTACAGCGCCTGCTCGGCCGGCGTGGGCACGGACGCCTCGCCGACCAGCAGCCGCTGCCGGCCGTCGCGGGCGGTGTACTCCTCGCAGATCGCCCGCCACCGCCGCCAGACCTCGTGCACCTCCGGCTGGTTCCAGGCCAGCGGGTTGACCGAGTCGCGGGTGCGCTCGTCCACGGCCGGGTCGGGCGAGTCCGGCAGTTCGGGGTGCTTGTACAGCCCGGCCGCCACGTCGATCCGGAAGCCGTCGACGCCACGGTCGAGCCAGAACCGCAGCACGTCCTCGAAGTGGGCGGCGACGTCGGGGTCGCGCCAGTTGAAGTCCGGCTGCTCCGGGGTGAACAGGTGGAGGTACCACTGGCCGGGCCGACCGTCGGCTTCGGTGATCCTGGTCCAGGCCGGGCCGCCGAACATGGCCCGCCAGTTGTTGGGCGGCAGCTCCCCGGCCTCGCCACGCCCATCGGCGAAGTGGAACCGCGCCCGCTCGGGGCTGCCGGGGCCGTTGGCGAGCGCCTTCCGGAACCACGGGTGATCACTCGAGCAGTGGTTGGGGACGACGTCCAGGACCAGCTTGAGGCCGAGCAGCCGGCAGTCCGTCACCAGGCGGTCGAACTCGGCGAGGTCGCCGTAGGCCGGGTCGACGGCGCAGTGGTCGGCGATGTCGTAGCCGTGGTCGTGCTGGGGTGAGACGTAGAACGGGTTGAGCCAGACGCCGTCGGCTCCCAGCTGCCGCACGTGGTGCAGCTGTTCCCGGACGCCGGCGAGATCGCCGACGCCGTCGCCGTCGGTGTCACGGAAGCTGCGCACGTAGATCTGGTAGATCACGGCGTCGCGCCACCAGGGACGGGCGGCGGGGGTGGTCGTGGGGGCGTGCGAACGAGCGCGCGGCAGGGTGACCGCGTCGCCGTCGGGGAGGGTGGGGTTGGGCATCTCGCTACTCCAACGGTTATGCATTCGCGTTAGGTATAGCAGGCAGATGCTGACGTTGTTAAGCCCTTGTTTGGCGGCGTTTCCCAGGAGTTACGCGGAGACGCGACCGGCCGGACATAGATACGTGTTAGGTACTAGCGGGTAGGGCTCGCGAAACGGGGGCCGAGCGCCCCGGGGTCGACGTCGACTCAGCCGACAATGGCGCGCAGCTCCGCAGCCAGCCGGGGCAGCGCCGCCTCGGCGGTCCGACGGCCCGACACGACCTCGAACGCCGTCTCGCTGAACGCGAGGCTCAGCTGCTGGTACTGCGGCACGCCGGGGCGCGCCCCGGCCGCCAGGATCGCCGTGCGCAGCACGGGCAGGTACGGGAACCGCGCCGTCAGGTCCGGGTCCGCGTAGAGGTCGGCCCAGACCGGCGGCAGCCCGCCCTCGGTCAGCACGCGGTACTGCGCCCGGCGGCTCGTCAGGTAGCCGATCAGTGCCCGCGCGGTGCGCTGGCGCCGGGAGAACCGGCTGACCGCCAGCCCCGAGCCGCCCAGCACACCGCTGCCGGGCCCGTTCGGGCCGGGCAGCGGCACCACACCGAACCGCCCCTCCACGGGGGAACCGGCGGCGCCGACCGCGTGGTAGACGTACGGCCAGTTCCGCAGGAAGAGCAGGCCGCCCCGGCCGAAGGCCGCGCGGGACTCCTCCTCCTGGTAGCCGAGCGCCTCGGACGGGATCCAGCCCTCGCGCACGCCGCCGGCCAGGAACTCCAGGCCGGCCCGGGCCTGCGGGCTGTCGACCACCACGGTTCCGTCGCCGGCGAGCAGGTCCCCGCCGGCCGAGCGGATCGCCTCCAGGGCGTTGACGGCGAGTCCCTCGTACGGGCTCAGCTGCCCCGCGTACCCGGACAGCCCGTGCGCGGGGGCCAGTGTCCGTGCCTGCCGTGCCAGGTCGGCCCAGGTGGTGGGCGGTTGCTCGCCGGCGGCGTCCAGCACGTCGCTGCGGTAGTACAGCAGGGCGGCGTTGGCGACGAACGGCACCGCGTACAGCCGCCCGTCGTACTGCCCGGTCCGCACGACCGGCGGCAGCAAGCTGCCCAGGGCGAAGTCCGACCCGTCCAGCGGCACGGTCCAGCGCCGGGCCGCGAACTCGGCCGTCCACACCACGTCGAGGTTGAGCACGTCGAAGCGGCTGCCGCCGGCCGACAGCTCCCCGGCGAGCTGGGCGTGCACCTCGTCCGCCGCCTCCGGCAGCTCGACCAGTTCGGCGGGCTGGTCCGGGTGCTCGGCGTTCCAGTCGGCCAGCAGCCCGCGCAGGTAGCGGGTGGTGTCCCGGCCGGTGGCCAGCGTGACCGGCCCGACGCCCTCCGGATCGCCCGCCGCCCGCGCACCGTCGGCCAGGCCGTACCAGGCGGACGCGCCCCCGGCCGCGAGCACCGCCGCCCCGCCCACCAGCGCGCGCACCACGCGCCGACGGCCCGCGTCGGGCCCGGTGGGCGGCCGGTCTTCCATGGAACTCCTTCGATCCGCCGGCACGGGTGGGCGCCGACGCACGTCCCTTTATACGGCCTCCCTGCTGGTGGGGGCCCGCCTGCCCGTACTGTGTGACCGAGGTGTGACCAGCGAACAGGAACGAGAAGGAAGAGGTGACGCCCGGTGCGCCATCAGCTGCTGGCGCTGCTGGCCCGGCAGCCCGCCTACGGGTACGAGCTCAAGCAGGGGCTTGAGCAGACCTTCGGCGCGGCGTACCCTCAGCCGAACATCGGCCAGATCTACGTGACCCTGAGCCGACTGGAGAAGTCCGGACTGATCCGCGGCACCGAGGTGACGCAGGAGGGCAGGCCGGACAAGAAGGTCTACGAGATCACGGAGAAGGGCACCGAGGAACTCGCCGGCTGGTTCGAGGCGCCCACCGAGGGGCCCCGGGTCAGGGACGAGTTCTTCATGAAGCTGATCCTTGCCGAAGGCACCGACCTCGCCGACCGGCTGACGCTGATCAACAACCAGCGCCGGCACTGCATCAACACGATGCGCGGACTCAACAAGCTGGCCGCCACCGAGCGCGGCAACCGGACCTCGCTGCTGCTGATCGAGGGCGCCGTCCTGCACCTGCAGGCCGACCTCGACTGGCTGGAGCGTTGCCAGGAGGAGCTCACGTGACCGGCCCGGAGCCGATACCGCCACTGCTGGCCGCCGACTCCGTCGTGCGCTCGCACCTGAGCGGCTCGACCCTGATACCCGCGGTCCGCGGCATCAGCCTGCGGATCGACCGGGGCGAGTTCGTCGCCGTCACCGGCCCCTCGGGCGCCGGCAAGTCCACCCTGCTGCACCTCCTCGCCGGCCTGCTCCGGCCCGACGAGGGCGAGCTGTGGCTCGACGGCCGCCGGGTCGACCGCCTCCGGGAGTCCGCCTGGGCCCGCCTGCGCCGCCGGCACTACGGCATCGTCTTCCAGAGCGGCAACCTGCTTCCCGACTTCTCCGTCGCCGACAACATCGAACTGACCGCGGTGCTCGCGGGCATGTCCGGTCGCACCGCCCGGGAACGCCGCGAGGAACTCCTGGAGGACCTCGGCCTCGCCCACAAGGCCACCGCCGGGCCCGGGGAGCTGTCCGGCGGCGAGCGCCAGCGCGTCGCCCTGGCCCGCGCACTGGTCAACCGGCCGCAGCTGCTCCTCGCCGACGAGCCGACCGGGAACCTCGACAGCCGCAGCACCCGCGACGTCCTCGCCCTGCTCAGCCGCTATCACGAACAGGGCACCACCATCGTGCTGGTCACCCACGACGCGCGGGCGGCGAGCACCGCCGACCGGGTCGTCAGCCTCTTCGACGGCCGGATCGCCGACGACGCCCGGGTGGAGGAGCCCCCGGCCGCGCGGCGCGCCGTCGGGGTCCGCGACGTCATCGACTTCGGCGGGTGAGCCGGTGCGTGCCCTGCTCCGCTGGATCCGCGCCGACCTGCGCTCGCACCGCGTCCACGCGTTTCTGATCGTCCTCGCCACCGGCGGCACCACCGCCGCTCTCCTCCTTGCCGGCACCCTGCTCGGCGCCGCCGCCGACCCGTGGCAGCGGCAGTTCCGAGCCGCCGGATCACCCGACATCCGGATCGACCTGCGCCCGTCCGCGACCGCCCGGGGCGGCGCCGACGAACCCTCGGCCGCCCTGCTCGCCCGCGAACCCGGCGTGCTCGACGTCTCACCGCCTCAGCACACCGCCGAGACCACGCTGGTCGGCCGACGCGCCGACGGCGCCGCCACCGCGGGCCCGCCCGGCCGCACCGCGCTGGTGCTGCGCGGCGACACCCCGGGCGCGGCCCGCCCCCTGCTGCGGTCCGGTGGCTGGCTCGACCCGGCCGACAGCCACGGCATCGTGCTCGAACAGTCCGCGGCCGATGCCGTCTGGGCCCACCCCGGGGACCACCTGACCGTCCTCGACAGCCGCGGCGCGACCGTCGAACTACAGGTCCTCGGCATCGCCGACAGCCCCGACCAGCTGCCCAGCCAGGCTGCGGGCTACGACCTCGGCTGGGCGCTCCCCGCCACCCTCGACCTGGTCCAGCCGGACCAGGCGGCCCGGGGTCTCACCCTCGGACTGCACCTGGCCCACCCCTCCGACGCCGCGTACACGGCCCAGCGGGTGGTCAGCGTCCTCGGCGCCGAGCGGGTCTCCCGGATCACCACCTGGCTGGACGCCCGGGCCGCCCGCCAGCAGGACAACCGACTGACCGGCCTGCTCCTCGGACTCAGCGGGCTCGCCGCACTGCTCGCCGCCGCCCTCGCGGTGGCCGGCGCGGCCGGCGGGCGGATCAGGACCAGGACCGGCGACATCGCCCTCCTCAAGGCGCTCGGCTTCACCGCCGGCCAGGTCGCCTGGATGTTCATCACCGAACAGCTCCTGCTGGCCGGCACCGGAGTGCTGCTCGGCGCCGGCGGCGCCGCGATCGCCGTCCGGACCGTACCGGCCCTCGGCGGCGGAACCGACGCACTCCACGGACTCGTGCCCGGCGGCACGGTGACCACCATCGCCGTCGTCGCAGCCGCACTCCTCGCCGTCGGGGCCGCCGCCGCACTGCCCGCCCTGCGGGCCTCGCGGGTCACCCCCGTGCCCCCGACCGACGGCACCCGGCCACCCGCCATGACGGCCCGACCGGTCCGGCTCGGCCCACTCCGACGGCTGCCTCCGGCCCTCGCGCTCGGCCTCGGCAGCGTCCTGCGCCGACGCTCGGACCTGCTCGGCAGCGCCCTGCGGCTGTCCGTCCCGGTCGTCGCCTGCACCCTCGCCCTGAGCACCTGGGCGACCCTCGACGCCGTCACCCGGCCCGATCACGGCGCCACCGTCCCGTCCGTCACCGCCCGCCGCACCACCCCCGACCGGACGTCCGGCGACGGGCAGCTCGCCGCCGCCCTGGCCGCCGACGCCGCGGTGCGGGGCGTCTACCCGGGCACCGAGATGCAGGCCCTCGCACCCGGCCAGTCCGCGACACTCACCCTGCGGGCCGTCGGCACCACCGACGCGCCGTACCCGTACACCGTCGTCGAGGGCCGGGCGATCAGCGCCACCGACGAGGCCGTCGCCGGACAGGGCGCCCTGGACCTGCTCGGCGCCCGGGTCGGCCAGTGGGTGCGGCTCACCACCGGGAGCACCCCGCGCATCCTGCACATCGTCGGACGCGACCTCGAACCGGAACACGGCGGCCGCGTCCTGTCCACCGGCTTCGACACCCTCGACCGGCCCGGCGACCCCACCCACCCGGACTTCTGGCAACTGACCCTGCGTCCCGGCCAGGACCCGGCCGCCGTCCAGCGCGACCTCCCCGCCCGCGCCGGCCTCGCCGGCCAGACGGAGATCCGCCTCCCCACCGGCCCGGTCACCAGGCCCGGCGCCCTGCGGGCCAGCGTGGTCGGCCTCCTGCTCCTGCTCGCCCTCATCGGCCTGGTCGACCTGCTCACCACGGCCACCGCCGGTTTCCACGAGCGTCGCCGGGACCTCGGCCTGCTCAGGGCGATCGGCCTCACGCCGGGCCAGTGCGCCGTCGTGCTCGCCGTCCGCGGGACGGCCATCGCCCTCGTCACCGTCGCCGTCGGCTCGGCCCTCGCCGTCCCCCTCGTCCGCCGGCTCATCGACCGGCAGGGCGAGCTGAGCGGCATCGGCGCGGGCATCGCCCGCGCCCCCTCCACCTGGACGCTCCTCGCCATGGCCGCCGTCTGCGCCACGACGGCCGCCGCCCTCTGCGCTCTCCCGGTGCTGCGCATCCCCCGGCCCACCCGGACCCCGGACGGCACCGGCCGGTAGCCCCGGTCCTGCTGTCCCTGACCTCCGGTGCCCGCCGGCGAACAATCGGTTCCGGGCTTCCCGTCCGGGTGCGAGGATCGGCCCGTGATCGAGCTGCTGACCGCCCATACGGCCGAGTTGGAGCGCGCCGTGCTCGACGAGGCGCAGGCCCTGCTGGTCGATGTGTTCGAGGGCGACACCCGCGCGGGGCGGGTGGACCGGACGCCACCGCCCGTGAGGTCGGCTCAGATCCGGGCCAGGTAGCCGTTCTCCACCAGCCAGAGCACGTTCAGCTTGGCCGGGCCGCCGGGCACCAGGGCCGTGTCGAGCTGGTACTGCAGACCCCAGCCGGGCTGGTTGAACCAGGGCGCGATCGGGCCGGCGTGCACCTTGAACGCGTTGACGACCTTGTAGTCGTGGTAGTTGCAGGCGGCCGCCGGGTTGCCGTCCAGGCTCTGCGGCGGTATCGCGCGGTTGGCGTAGGGCAGGCCCTCGGGGGCGAGGAAGGCGCCGTACTCGCTGCCGTAGCGGTCGATGTTCTGGTTGGGGTAGAGCGTGATGTCGAACTCGACCGGGCTGCCGTCGGGCAGGGTGACGTACCCGTCGGCGGGCGGGTAGATCCAGCCGCCCTTGCCGCCGTTGGCGGCCGCGTCGTAGTACTTCGCCAGGAAGTCCTGGTCGGCGGCGCCGCCGGTGCGCTGGTAGCCGATCAGCTGGCGGCCGACCCGGCCGGTGCTCGGGAGGTCCTGCGGGCCGAGGCGGGCGTCGTCGTGGCGGAAGGCGGTGGAGCACTGGTCGACGGGGGTGGCGGCCGTCCACCCGGCGGTGGTGGTCGCGGCAGTGGTGGTCGGGGCGGCCGCGGCGGCCGGGATGCTCGAAGCGAGTACGGCCGCGGCCGCGGCGAGGGGTGCGGCGAGCAGGCGAAGGCGAAGGCGCACGGTGTCTCCGTCGAACGGTCAGCGGTCGAAACAGGAGCCACGGAGGGGCGTTTCGCTCACCCTCCGTGGCTGGTTCGACACCAGGCAATCGGATCGTCTGATCATTCGTCAACATGATCAGAACAACTGCCTGTTGAACTCCGCGTATTCGGCCGAAACGGGGGCGCCGCGGCCGCCCGGCGTGGAGGATGGCCGGTCCGGCGCCTCTTCCGCTCACCGCCCCGGGGCGACCCGCCCGAGCAGGTGGAGCAGCCGGTCGAGGGCGTCCTTGGAGTTGGGCTCGGTCAGGTTGACCATCAGCCGGAACGCGACCTTCAGCAGCGCCGGGTTCCCGAGCCCGGCGGCCCCGGCGGCACCGAGCAGCTTGGGGCGGCCGAGCAGGTCGGCGGCCAGGCGGCCGAGCGCGAAGTAGCCGGCATAGGCGGAGCGCAGCGCCTGCGGGTAGGCGCGCAGGGCGAGTTCGCGGCCGCGGTCGGTCCGGCGGGCGAGTGCCTGGACGATGGTCTCGGCGGCGTAGCGGCCGGATTCCATCGCGTAGGCGATGCCCTCACCGGTGCCCGGGCTGACCGTGCCGCCCGCGTCGCCGACCAGCAACAGGCCGTCGGCGTAATGGGGTCGGCGGTTGAGGCCCATCGGGAGGGCGGCGCCGCGGATCGGCTCGGTGACGCCGTCGGGGGTGTAGCCGTACCCGGGCGGCAGGTCCTCGCACCAGCGGCGCAGCAGCTCCCGCCAGTCCACCTCGGCCTTGGCGGTGTCGAGGACACCGAGCCCGACGTTGGCGGTGCCGTCGCCCATGCCGAACACCCAGGCGTAGCCGGGCAGCAGGCGCCGAGCCGGGTCGTTGGGGTCGCGCAGGTCGAGCCAGGCCTCCAGGTAGCGGTCCTCGTGCCGCGGGGTGGTGAAGTAGGTCCGGTAGGCGACGCCCATCGCGCGGTCGGTGCGGCGGTAGCGCTTCATGGCGACGGACAGCCGGGTGGAGTTGCCGTCGGCGGCGACCACGATCGGGGCCCGGTAGGCGACGGGTCGGCGCTCGTCGCCCAGTTTGGCGGTGACGCCGGTGATCCGGCCGGTCCGCTCGTCGACCAACGGGCCCGCCACGTTGGCGCGTTCGATCAGGCGGGCACCGTAGGAAGCGGCCTTCTGCGCGAGCAGCTGGTCGAAGTCGGCGCGGCGGCGGACCAGTCCGTACCCGGGGAAGGCGGAGAGCTCGGGCCAGTCGAACTCCAGCGTGCGCCGACCCGAGATCAGCCGCAGGCCGCGGTTGTGCAGCCAGCCGGCCTCCTCGGAGACGTCGATGCCGAGGTCGGTCAGCTGCTTGACGGCGCGCGGGGTAAGGCCGTCGCCGCAGACCTTCTCGCGCGGGAAGGCGGACTTCTCCAGCAGCAGGACGTCCAGGCCGGTGCGGGCGAGGTGGGCGGCGGCGGTGGAGCCGGCCGGGCCCGCGCCGACCACGATGACGTCGGCGCTCTCCTCGGCAGCGCTCTGCTCGGCGGTGCTCTCCTCCGCGGTCTGCTCTGGGCCGGGCATCGCACTCTCCCACGGGTCGGATCGGCTGCACACGCAACACGCAACGGAATCGGCGGACTGGGCGGTTCCAGACGGACGATAGAGAAACCTGGCGCCCGCCCGCCGCCCCGACACGCAGGCCGTCCTCGCGGAGCGGTCAATACCGGCCACGTGGGTTGCACGGGTTCACCCGCCGGGTCAGGGTCCGGAGTTGACCGGACCCGAGCGCGCCACCGGCTGGAGCGCACACGAATCCATGACAACCGGGTGATCGGATCGTTGTAACGAACTAGTCGGACCAATCGTGCGCAGGGACGCATTTCGGCCAAACCTCCCTTGCGTCACGTTTCCCACTGCGGGAACTTTTGTGCCCCTCCTGTCGTACGGCACGGGCTCCCACCGAACGGCCGACCAGAGGCTCCCTCCCACCGCGCAGGCTCGTCCCGGCCTGCCGTACCCGATGGAACACACATGCACATCCGCTCCACCGCCGCGCGCTCCCTGGTGGCCGTCCCGACCGCCGCCGCCCTGATGCTGCTCGCGCCCGCAGCCGCCCACGCCACCGCGGGCGGCAAGGGCGGCGCCCCCGGCAACAACGGCACCGTCAAGATCCACGACGCCGCCACCGGCCAGGAGGACGTCCGCAACGAGCCCAAGGTCTGCACCTTCTACCTGGACTCCTTCGGCTTCGACGCCAACCAGGACGTCATCTGGGCGATCACCACCGTCGGCGGCGGCCCCAAGGAGAAGCTCGTCGCGTACGGCGACCTCCCGGTCGACGGCAAGGGCCACGTCCGCACCGAGGACATCCACCTGCCGGACGGTCACTACAAGCTGTACTGGCAGTCCGTCGAGCTGGTCAACGGCGAGCTGCCGAAGGACACCAAGCTCAACAACCCCAAGCACAAGGTCTTCAAGGTCGACTGCGGCGGCCAGACCCCGGCCCCCACCGGCAAGCCCTCGCCGACCGGGAAGCCGACCCCGACCCCGACCAAGACCCCGTCGACCAGCCCGACCGCCGTGCCGACCACGCCGTCGCACAGCCCCTCGGCTCCGGCCTCGCCCACGGCCACCCCGACCACCCCGGCTCCGACCACCCCGGCGCCCACCACCTCGGCCCCCGCCACCCCGGTTCCCACCGGCCCGGCGACCGACGAGCCGACCGAGGAGCCGACCGGCGCCCCCACCGGTGCCCCGACCCCGGGCCCGTCGACCGCCCCGACCGGCACCGTTCCGGTGCACAAGCCGACCACCGACACCCCGGTCAGCCCGGAGGAGCCGCTGCAGCTGCCCGACAAGGTCAGCGTCCCCACCCCGATCAAGGGCACCGACTCGGACGGCAAGAAGCTGGCCAGCACCGGTAGCGACGGCACCCTGCTGTACGCGGGCGCCGGCACCGCCCTGCTGGTCGCCGGTGCGGGCGCGGTGGTCTACACCCGCCGTCGCCGCACCTCCTGAGGCACCGACTGCTGCGGCACCGAGCCCGTCCGGGGCGCTGACCCCGCCCCGGACGGACCCTAGGCCGCGGCACCCATCGAGCCCCTGGCCCGGCGAGCAGCTGCCGGTCCAGGGGCTCGATGCCGTTCGGCGGCGCCCGCGCCTCCCGGAGGGGGCGCGGCCGAAAGGCGCCGCCGACGTCGGCGGGCCCCCGGTACGGGGGTGGAACCGGGGGCCCTCATCCGGCTCTACGGACGGTCCGCCCGCCCGGGTTCACCACCCGCCCCACCGATCCGGACCGGTCCGACCGGTCCGACCGGCCCGGGAACGCCGGAAGCCCCCGGCCGCACGGGGGGAACGGGGGCCAGGGGGCTTCCACTCCCGACTACGGGCGGCCGGCCCTCACGGGTTCACCGCCAGGACCACGTACCCCGCCGGCACCGCCAGGTGCACCGCGCCCTGCAGCGGCGTCGCCCGCCCGGCGCGGATCACGGTGAGGATGCCCAGCACGACCGTCAGGGTCAGCAGGACCATGTGGGTGCCCCACGCATCCCGTGCGCCCGCTCACCCTCCGTAGTCGGCCAGGTAGCGGAGCACCGTGTCGACGTGGGCCCGCACCCGGTCCGGAACGCCCCCGGCCGCCTCCACGGTCTTGTCGCTGGTCCGGTAGGCGGCCGTGACCAGGGCGGGCAGGTCGCGGGTGAAGCCGGCCCGCTTGAGCTGTTGGTCGAGCCAGCACACGTAGTTGCCCATCGCGGCGATCGCGTCGCCCGGGTCCAGGTAGGACTTCGGGCCGGCGTGGGTGGCCGCCTTGGCCCAGGCCTCGAAGACGGCGGGCGTCCACATGGCGATGCCGTACTCGCCGGTCTCCGGGCGGGCCGCGTCGGGGTCGAAGCCGCTCTCGGCCTTCAGCATCGCGGCCAGCAGCACCGGGGTGACCTCCGGTTCGGGGCAGCGCCGGGCGGCGTTCAGGATCATGTCCCGGTAGGCCGGCGGGACGTCCGAGCCGGGCGGGATCGCTCCCCGCAGCGCACCAGGGACCGGCAGCGCTCCGGGGCCGGGCGGCGCACCGGGGCCCGGCCGCGGGGGCGGGGCGCGGTGGGCGCCCGGTGCGGCGGGCTCGGGCCCGCCGGTCAGCGCGAGCACGGCGCACACGCAGGCCAGCAGGCCCGCGCCGGCCCGTACGGCGGTGCGGCGGCGCCGGGCCGGACGGGCGGTGGCCCGGGCGACCAGCGCGACGAGGTCGGTGCGGGCCCGCTCCTCCCGCCCGGGGGCGAGGCAGGCGGCGACCACGGGCCGCCAGCGTTCGGGCAGCGAGTCGTCCAGCCGCAGCGGCGCCGCGCCGCGCGCGTACGCCTGGGCGGCCAGCGAGCGGGCCCGGGCGGTGGCGCCGAGAAAGGGGTGCAGGCCGCCGGTGAGCAGCTGGTGGGCGATCACCCCGAAGGCCCAGACGTCGGCGCTGGGGCGGACGACGACTCCGCGCGCGCCGGTGCGCTGGGACCACCACTCGGGCGGGACGTGGTCGGGCGAGCCGAGCGGCGGGGCGTAGGCGTGGGTGCCCTCCAGCTCGGCGGTGAGACCGAAGTCGGCGATCTTGGCGGTGCCGTCGGGCATCAGGAGGACATTGGCCGGTTTCAGGTCCCCGTGCACCCAGCCGGCCCGGTGCATGTGGGCCAGCCCGGCGCAGACCTCGGCGAGGATGCGCTCGGCGCCGGGCACCGCCGCGCCCGGGCGGGCGGCGGAGAGCAGGTCCTGCAGGCTGCGGGCGGCGCGCTCCATGACCAGCGCGACGGCGCCGTCCAGGCCGGGGTGGTCCGGGTCGTCGACGGTGGCGACGGCGAGGGTGCGGATCAGGTGGGGGTGGTCGGCGCGGAGGCTGAACTGCTGCTCGCTGCGGGCCATCCGGGCGACGGTCCGCCGCTGACCGGGGCTGAACCGGGCGGCGCCGAGCAGTTTGACGGCGGCCTGGGTGCCGTCCGGGCCCTCGGCGGCGTGGACGCTGCCCCAGGCGCCCGCGCCGAGGAGGGCACCGAGGCGGTAGCCCGCGATCGGGTAGCCGTCCGGGACCTCGCAGGGCGGGCCCTGCGGCGGCCGCCGCCCGGGCGGCTCCGCGTCCGGGGCGGCGGGCTGCACGGTCTCCACTACCGGGCGGCCGCGCGCCGCGGCGGGAGCAGGGCCAGGTGCTCCTCCCGGACGAGGTCGAACCTCAGCGCCAGGGCCGCGAGTTCCTCGCGCTTGCCGCCGCCCGGGCTCTCCTCGTACGGCTCGCGCAGCCGCAGCTTGGTCTCCACCAGGTAGTCGATGTGGTAGTTCACCGCCGAGCGGGTCAGCCCGCGGCAGGAGGGCAGGGGGCGCAGCCGGGCCAGCACCTCGGTCACTCCGGGGACGGCGGCGACGGAGGGCGAGCGCAGCCGGGGCTCGCAGAGCGCGAGGAGCACCAGGAAGTACTTGGCGGTCGGGTCCAGGGCGAAGGGGCTGACGGTGTGCTCGCCGTCGGCGCTGCCGGGCCGGCCGTCCAGGTAGGCGTGCTGCGGGGCGAAGACCTTGAAGGAGGCGGGTTCGCCGAGCGCGGGCAGCAGCACCCGGGAGAGCTCGAAGGGCACCGGCGCACCGAGCCGCCCGGGCGCCACCTTGACGTGCTCCCCCGCGCCCTCCAGGTTCTCCACGACGTAGGTGGCGGAGGCGCTGAAGTTGGACAGCCGCCAGTAGTCCTCGGCCGCGACCACCTCGCCCGCGCTCCGGGAGACCCCTTGGTCGGGCAGCGGGATGGCGACCGGACGACCGGGTTCGCCGCGCCCGAACACGGCAGCCTCACCCGGGCCCATCCGCAGCAGTTCGGGTGCTCGTCCGGGCGTCATCTCGGGCCCCGGACAGGGAAGTTGCACGATGACGGTGTCCACGCAGCCACCTCCGTGGGATCGGGGTCGATGGTATCCGCCCGATTCGCCCCGGCGGCAAGCCGCGCCACTCGGACGGGTGAGGGGACATCGCCGGCCCCAGCCGGCAGCGCCGGGGTCGGCGTCAGCACCAGAGCCGGAGCGGCGAGCCGGTGTCGCCCACGAACCGATCCGCCATCGGGCCCCCAGCTGACCGGATATCGAACACTCGGCGAATGGTTGCAGCACGTAGTTGAACGGTCACCATGAGTGTGACGTAACACACACGCAACATGTTCACGACATGTGCAAGACTCATCTCAAGGAGTGAGATCCCCTTAATTTCCAAGGAGGTTCGAATCATGCGCGCTCGGATCGCAGCTGTGATGATGACGGCGGCAGGGATCGCCGGACTGACGGCAGGCCCGGCGATGGCCGCCACGGCAACGTCCGAGACCGGCACCACGGTCTGCGCCACCGTGCTCAACCAGCCCTGCACCTCGTACCAGGCCGACGGCAACGGCATCGTCGGCGTCGCCCGGGTCACCGCCGACCCGGCCCAGTTGACGGTCGTCAGGGTCGAGGTCCGCACCCAGGCCGCCTGGGGCAGCCCGTGGGAGACCGCCGCCTCGGCCACCACCGTGCGGATAGGTTCCGCGAAGGCCGTCACCCCGCGCGTCACCACCACCGACCTGCGCATGGTCTGCGCCACCGCCGGTCCGGCGCTGGACGCCGCCAAGCAGGTCACCACCTGTACCGGCCCGTTCTGAACCACCCGCTGAGCACGGGCACCGCCTTCAGGGCCGGCCGCCGGGACCCCCGCTCCCGGCGGCCGGCCCGCCCGCGTTCGCGCGCCGTCACGCCGGGTCCGGCACCGGCGGACAGGGCGACGGAGAGGGCGGCTGACCTGGCCCGGGTGGACCTGGGGCCCCGTTCACGGCAAACTGGTCTAGACCTCGGAGGTCTAGACCTCAGACTCGCCTCAGAACGGTGGACCCAGTATGGAAATCGTGATCGTCCCTGACGCCCCAGCGGCCGGCGAACTCATCGCCGCGGCGATCACCGATCTGCTGACCGACAAGCCCGACGCCCTGCTCGGCGTGGCGACCGGCTCGACCCCGCTGCCGATCTACCAGGCCCTCGCCGCACGGGTCGCCGACGGCCGCCTGGACGCCTCCCGGGCGCGCATCTGCCAGCTGGACGAGTACGTGGGCCTGCCGGCCGGCCACCCGGAGTCCTACCGCTCGGTGGTGCTGCGCGAGGTCGTGGAGCCGCTCGGCCTGACCGAGGACTCCTTCCTGGGCCCGGACGGCAACGCGACGGACATCGCCGGCGCGGCCACCGCCTACGACCGCGCGCTGGCCGAGGCCGGCGGCGTCGACCTCCAGCTGCTCGGCATCGGCACGGACGGCCACATCGGCTTCAACGAGCCCTGCTCCTCGCTCGCCTCCCGGACCCGGATCAAGACCCTGACCCGGCAGACCCGCGAGGACAACGCGCGCTTCTTCGACAGCATCGACGAGGTCCCGCACCACGTCATCACCCAGGGCGTCGGCACCATCCTGGAGGCCCGCCACCTCGTCCTGCTCGCCACCGGCGAGGCCAAGGCCGAGGCGGTCGCCCTCTCCGTCGAGGGCCCGCTCTCCGCCGCCGTCCCCGCCTCGGCCCTCCAGCTCCACCCGCACGCCACCGTGGTGGTCGACGAGGCCGCCGCCTCCCGTCTCAAGCTCGCCGACTACTTCCGCGACACCTACGCCGCCAAGCCGGCCTGGCAGAAGCTCTGAGCCTCCCGCGCAGCGCGCGAACGAGCCGGGGTGCCGGCCACCGATCCCGCCGGTGGCCGGCACCCCGGCTCGTCGGCGTCCGTCGCGGCGCCGGTCAGCGCTTGCGGAGCCAGCCGGCGAAGGCCTCCAGGGCCGGGGCCGGGTCGCGGCGGGCGACGCCGATGCGGAAGCGGTCGGTCGGGACGGAGGTGAGCTCGGAGCGGAAGACGCTCGCGGGCAGGAGGAGGACGCCGGCCTGGGCGACCAGGTCGGTGCAGAAGTCCTCCACCCCGTCCGCGCCGAGGTAGCGCGGGAAGGCGACGCCGCCGCCGTCGGGGGCGCGCCACTCGAAGAGGTCGGCGAAGTCGGCGAAGAAGGCGTCGAACAGCGGGAGGTTCTCCGCGACTATGCCGCGGTTGCGCGCCAGGATCCGGTCGCGGGCGGTGATCGCGATCCGGGCCAGCACCTCGCTCGGCGCCGAGTTGCAGATCGTGGTGTAGTGCTTGGCACGCTCCAGTCGGGCGCGCAACTCCCGGTCCCGGCAGGCGATCCAGCCGATCCGCAAGCCGGGAAGGCCGAGCGCCTTGGAGGTGACGTTGAGCGAGAGGGCGCGCTCGGAGAGGTCGGCGGCCTGCGGCAGGGTGCGGGCCGGGTCACGCTCCAGGCCGCGGTAGACCTCGTCCGAGAAGAGCCGGATGCCGCGCTCGTCGCAGAGTTCGGCGAGCCTGGCGAGATCGGTGGCGGGGATCAGCGCGCCGGTGGGGTTGTTGGGGAAGTTGACCGACAGCACCTTGGTGTTCGGGCGCAGCGCCGCCTCGACCGCGTCGAGGTCGAGCGCCCAGTCCTGCCGTTCGTCCAGCGCGACGCCGGTGACCTCGCACAGGGAGAGCGGGATGGTCTCGGCGGACTGGTAGCAGGGGGTCACCACCACCGCGTGGTCGCCCGGTTCGAGCAGCACCCGCATGGCGAGGTTGAGGCCCTCCTGGGCGCCACCGAAGCAGATCACGTCGTCCGCGTCGACGTGCTCGTACATGCCGGCGATCGCCCGGCGCAGCCCGGGGTCGCCGAAGGTCTCGGTGTAGCCGAGGGCGAGGGTGTCCCAGGCCTCGCGGTCCTCGGGGCCGGCCAGGGCGAGCAGTTCGGCCAGCGTCATGGTCTGGGCGTCGGAGGCCGTGAGGTGGTACCGGGCGGTGAACTCCCAGCGCGAGAGGTGGGTTTCGAGCCTGAACTCGGGGAGCTGGGGCATGGGGGCTGTTCCTTCCTGAGGCCGGCGTGGGTTCACCGGCGGGCGGGCGGGGCCGGCGGGGTCCGGGGCGTGTCCGACACGCCTTAGGGAGCTGCCGGGCCCGCGGGGTGCTTGAGTTCGGCGAGCAGGCTGTAGGCGGTCGAGCGGGAGATCCGCAGCGCGGTGGCGACGACGGGGACGGCGCGGCGGACGGCGAGCACCCCGGCCCGGTCGAGTTCGCGCAGCACGGCCAGCCGGTCCTCGCGGGTGAAGCGCTCCAGCGGGCGGCCCTGCGCGCGGACGTAGCCGCCGATCACGTCGTTCATCCGCTCCGTCCAGTCTCGTTCGAAGAGCGGTTCGGGGCGCGGTGCGGTGGGGGCGGCGAAGCCGGCCAACAGGGCGGCGGCCTGTTCCAGCGGGCCCCGGTCGAGGTTGACGCAGAGCACCGCCGAGGGCCGTCCGGCGTCGTCGCGCAGGACGGCGCTGACCGAGGAGAGCCGGCGGCCGTCGGGCAGCGCCTTCTCGTACGGGCCGTAGACGTCGGGCGCGGACGGGTCGACCTCGTCGAGTTCGCCGAGCATCGACGGGTCGCCGGGGGCGCGGGGGGTCATCGGGTTCCAGATGGCGAGCACCCGGTCGGTGGCCGGGTCGTGCAGCACCACCTCGGCGTACGGGCCGAGCAGCAGGGCCACCGCGCGGCAGACCGGGGCGAAGGTCCGCACGCGCGGGTCAGGGTTCTCCAAGGGCATGTCTGGACTTTACGTCCAGTCCGGACGATTCGTCCAGGAGGGGCGCACCCGCGCGCTGCACCCGCGCCGGCTGCCCGGGCCCGGACGGGCCTGGACCGACACCCGGGACCTGCCGGAGGTGCCCGCCGAACCGTTCCGCGACTGGTGGCGGAGGAACCGCGCATGACCGCGACATCGAACTCGACCGGGTGGAGGGGGTGCACGGTCCGCGCACCCTGGAGGTGCTCCTCGTCGGGCGGGAGTTCAGGCCGGCCTGAGCTCCAGGGTGCAGCACTTGGCCCCGCCGCCGCCCTTCAGCAGCTCGGAGACGTCCACCGGGATCGGCTGGTAGCCGTGCTCGGCGAGGCGGCCCGCGAGGTTCTTGGCCGTCTCCGGCAGCAGCACCCGGCGGCCGTCGGAGACCGCGTTGAGCCCGAACACCTCGGCGTCGGCGCGGTCGGCGAGGATGGCGTCCGGGTAGAGCGTGCGCAGCAGGGCGCGGCTGTCGGCGTCGAAGGCCTCCGGGTAGTACATGACGTGGTCGTCGGCGAGGACGGCCAGTGCGGTGTCCAGGTGGTAGAAGCGCGGGTCGACCAGGTTCAGGGTGACCACCGGGACGCCGAACAGCTCGCCCGCCTCGGCGTGCGCGGCGCGCGAGCTGCGGAAGCCCGTCCCGGCGAGCACCCGGCGGCCCACCACCAGGTGGTCGCCCTCGCCCTCGTTGACGTGGCCGGCGCGGCGGACCTCGCGGTAGCCGCGCCCCCGGAACCAGGCCTGGTAGGCGTCGGACTCGGCGGCGCGCTCCGGGTGGCGGAAGGTCGCCACCAGGGCCCGGCCGTCCAGCACGGTCGCGCCGTTGGCGGCGTAGACCATGTCGGGCAGGCCGGGCAGCGGGTCGATCAGCTCGACGGTGTGGCCGAGGCGGCGGTAGGTCCGGTGGAGCCGCTCCCACTGACGCAGCGCGAGCGCGGTGTCGGTGGGCTGGGCCGGGTCCATCCACGGGTTGATCGCGTAGTCCACGGTGAAGTGCGTCGGCCTGCACATCAGGTAGCGGCGTGGCCGGGCGGTGCGCTCCGGGGTCTGCGGGGGCATGGCTCAACCGTCCTTGGCTCGCGGGAGGTCCGGGGTTTCCGGAGTTCCGCCGGTACGCCGGTGGGCCGGTCGGCCGGTACGCCGGTGGATCGGTGCGTCGGTCGGCCGGTGCACCGGGACGCCGGTGCGGAACGCCGCTCTGTTCCAGAGGCGGCTGCCCCGGCGACACCGTTCGCACACCCGCGCGGGCGCCCCGGCTGGACGCACGCCCCCGCGCACCCGGCGCGAGCCCCGGCGCACGGGCCCTCCGCAGCGGGCTGCCGGCGCGGCTACCAGCGGACCGCCGTGAAGTCCACCGGCGCGGACCGCAGCTCCCGGCAGCGCTCGGCGAGGGCGCGCAGCCGCCGGTCCGTCTCCTCGGCGGGCATCCGGCGCCGGTCGCCGTGGCCGGGCAGCAGCCACTCGAAGCGGAGCACGTCCAGGCTGCGCCCCAGCGAGGCGGCCTGCTCCTCGATCGAGTACCAGGTGATGGCCTCGTGCACCTCCAGGTCCTCGGTGGTGCGGGACCAGTAGAGGCTGTCGCCGCTGAAGCAGTACCGCTCCTCGACGACGAACAGCACGCTGCCCCGGGTGTGACCGGGGAAGGGGTGAGCGACCAGGCCTGGGGCGATCTCCACCGGCTCTGTCCCGCGCAGCACCCGGTCAGCGCCGGGGGCGGCGTCGAGGTCGCCCTCGTGGATCCAGAGCCGGGCGCCCAGCCGGTCGGCGTACTCCCGGCCGTGCGCGGCGTGGTCGCGGTGGGTGAGCAGGACGTCGGTCACCGGGCCGAGCGCGGCGTAGCGGGCGGCGAGGGCCTCGCTGTAGCGGGGCGTGTCGATCATCACCCAGCCGGTGGGGCGGCGGCAGAGGTAGGAGTTGGCGCCCGCGGTGAGGCGGGAGTTGTGGCCGAGCAGCAGCACCTCGTCGTCGAGCGCGAGCGGGAAGGGGTCGGCGGCCGGGTCGAGCGGGCCGGTGCCGGGTCGGATGGAGCGGGTCGGGCAGGCGTGGGCGGCGGCCTGCAGTTGTCGGCGCTCGGCCTCGTCGCGCGGTTGGCGGACCAGCTCGGAGCGGCCGGCGTGCTCGCGGACCAGGCCGGGTGCGAGCTGCCGGGCGACGTCGCAGTTGGTGCAGCGGTCGTCGATGGACCAGTTCTCGGGCGCGTCGGAGCGCGGGTTCGCAGCCATGGATGTCTTCCCCCAGAAGGACGGCGGCCGGGGCGGTCGCTCCCTTCGAGCATCGGCCCGGCGGCCCCAAAAGCGGAAGGGGGTACGGATCTTGTGCTTTCCGGGGCCCGGCGCTCCGGGCGGCGCGCGGGGGCCGAAGAGGGTACGTGGTCCATCTCACGTGCCACCGGGGTCACCTACGGTGGCGTAGGTCACTTGATTGGGTGAACTATCTCTTTCATGCCGAACCTCCAGGAGACCCTTGACCTCAGTTCGTACGCCGCCCTCGGGGACAGCTTCACCGAAGGCCTGAACGACCCCGGTGTCGACGGCAGGTTCGCCGGGTGGGCCGACCGCCTGGCCGGGCTGCTCGCCGACGGGCGTCCGCCGGGCGCGTTCCGCTACGCCAACCTGGCGGTGCGCGGCCGGCTGCTGGACCAGATCGCGGCCGAGCAGGTGCCGGAGGTCCGCCGGCTCCAGCCCGACCTGGTCACCTTCTGCGCCGGCGGAAACGACATCCTGCGACCGGGCGCCGACCCGGACGAGGTGGCCGAGCGCTTCGAGGCCGCCGTCGTCCAACTCGCCGAATCCGCCGGGACGGTGCTGATCTGCACCGGCTTCGACACCCGAGACGTGCCGCTGCTCAAGCACCTGCGCGGCAAGATCGCGACCTACAACGGGCACATGCGGGCCGTCGCCGACCGCAACGGCTGCAAGGTGGCCGACCTGTGGTCGCTGCGCTCGGTGCAGGACCGCCGCGCGTGGAGCGAGGACCGCCTGCACCTGTCTCCCGAGGGCCACCAGCGGGTCGCCCTGCTGGCCGCCCGCTCGCTGGGCCTGGCCACCGAGCAGGACCCGGAGGCGCCCTGGCCGGACGCCCGCGTGCTCACCTCCGCCGACCAGCGGCGGGAGAACATCCAGTGGGCCCGCGAGCACCTGATCCCCTGGGTCGGCCGACGCCTGCGCGGCGAGTCCTCCGGCGACCACGTCGAGCCCAAGCGGCCCGAGCTGATGCCACTCTGACGGTTCGTCGGTCCTCGGGAGTCACACACCACCGGGTGCTGCGGTCCGGGCAGCCCGCAGCACCCGGTGCACCACGCACACCCCACGGCTCCGACCGGGCGCCGCTCACGTCCGCCCACGCGCCCCCGCCCCGGGACGCCGACGCATCTCACGCGTCCCGCAGGAACCACCGCAGCGCGTCGGACGTCCCTCCCCCCGATGAACCATCCGCGCAGGTCGCGGGCGGGTGAGGACCGGAAGGGACGGGCGGGGCGCGGTGGCGCGGATGACCGAGGCAGTGGACGGGTCGGGGCCGAGAACGGCGGGGGGCCGGGGCAGGCCGACCGTGGTGGCACAGCGGAGCACGGCCGGTGCGGACGGCCCGGGCGGGCAGGCGCGGCGCGGCTTCGCGGTGGCCGGGTTCGCGTCGACGCAGGACGGGCGGGCGCGGGAGCGGGGCAAGGAGCTGCGGGCGCGGGTGCCCCGGGAGCGGCACGCGGAGTTCGCCCTCACCCCGGGGCGCCCGACCGCCGTGGAGGCGATCGAGGCGTCGAACGCGGGCCGGATAGCCGAGCTGGTGCCGATCCGGGTGGGGCGGATGGCCGCCACGCCGTTCGCGTTCCTGCGCGGGTCGGCCGGGCTGATGGCCGCCGACCTCGCGGGCACGCCGGTCACCGGGGTGAACGCGCAGCTGTGCGGCGACGCGCACGCCGCGAACTTCGGCCTGTACGGCGATGCGCGCGGCCAACTGGTCATGGACATCAACGACTTCGACGAGACCGTGCCCGGCCCGTGGGAGTGGGACCTCAAGCGGCTGGCCGCCAGCCTGGTGCTGGCCGGCCGGGAGACCGGCGCGAGCGAGAGCACCGCGCGCGAGGCCGCCGAGCACGTGGCCGGCGCGTACCGCCGCACCATGCGCACGCTCGCCAAGCTGCCCGCACTGGACGCCTGGAACGCCGTCGCCGACGAGCAGCTGGTGTCCTTCGCCGAGGCGCACGACCTCGCGGACGTGCTGCGCAAGGTCGGTGCCAAGGCGCTCGGCAACACCAGCGCGAAGTTCGCCGCCCGTAGCGCCGACCGTACGGCGGACGGCGGGTGGCGCTTCACCGCCGCTCCCCCGGTGCTCACCGAGGTGACCGACGCGACCGCCCGGGCCGTCGCCCACGCGCTCGGCCCGTACGTGGAGACGGTGCCCGCCGAGGTGCGCACGCTGCTGTCCCGCTACCGGGTGCAGGACGTGGCGTTCCGGGTGGTGGGCACCGGCAGCGTGGGCACCCGCTCGTACGTGGTGCTGCTGACCGACCACCGGGACCAGCCGCTGGTGCTGCAGGTGAAGGAGGCCCGCCCGTCCGCGCTGCTGCCGTACCTGCCGCAGGCGGGCCGGGTGGACCAGGACGGGCACGAGGGCCGCCGGGTGGTGCTCGGCCAGAAGCACATGCAGGTGGTCAGCGACACCCTGCTGGGCTGGACGACGGTCGACGGACTCCCGTACCAGGTGCGGCAGTTCCGCAACCGGAAGGGCAGCGTCGACCCGGCCGCGCTGCAGCCCTCGCAGCTGGACGACTACGCGCGGATCACCGGTGCCCTGCTGGCCCGGGCGCACGCGCACACCGCCGACCCGGGCCTGCTCGCCGGGTACTGCGGCAAGGGCGAGGCGCTGGACGAGGCGGTCGGGGCCTTCGCCGTCGCCTACGCGGACCGCACCGAGGCCGACCACGCCGATCTGCTCACCGCGGTGCGCAGCGGGCGGCTGCCCGCCGAGCACGGCGTCTGACCGTCAGCGGGACAGGAACGGCGCCACCGCGGCGACGAACTCCCCGGGCCGGGCACCGTGCACCAGGTGCCCGGCCTCGACGGTGACCAGGCGGCAGTCCGGGATCAGCCGGGCGAGTTCGGCGATCCGCTCCTGGGGGACGGGGCTGCTCGGACCGCCGGCGACCGCCAGGGTGCGGGCGGTGATCCCCGCCAGCCCCTCCCGCCAGGCCGGGTCGGGGGTGTCCAGCTGGGCCTTGACGGCCCGGACCATCGCCCAGTCGAAGTGCACGTCCTCGTCGGGGTCGTCCGGCACCGCGCCGGCCGGGCGCGGGTACAGCGCGGGGATCTCCTCCAGCACCAGCCGGCCGATCCGCTCCGGTGCCGCCTGGGCGAGGAGGTAGGCGACGGCGCCGCCCATCGAGTGGCCGACCAGGTCGACCCGGTCCAGCCCGAGCGCGTCCAGGAAGGCCAGCACGTCGTCGCGCATCGCCTGCAGGCTGTACGCCCCGGTGCGGCCGCTGTCCCCGTGGCCGCGCAGGTCGAGCGCGTACACGTGGTGGCCGGGCGCGAGGGCGGGCAGGACGACGTCCCAGTCGGAGGCGCGCTCGCCGAGCGCGTGCAGCAGCACCAGCGGCGGGCCGTCGGCGCGGCCGCTCTCGCGGTAGGCGAGCGTCACCTCGGGCAGGTCCACGCTCCGTACGTCGGTCATGCCGACCACGGTAGGGGCCTGGGAACGGCTAGCGGACGGGTGTTCGCCCTCGGCGCAGGGCTGTCGGCTCCCCTTCGAGCCGCTCCCGGGCGGCGGTGCGGCCGGCGAGGACGGAGGTCAGCACGGCGAGTGCGGCCACCGCCGCGCAGACCGCGCTCGCGGCGAGGTAGGCGGAGCGGTGCCCGCCGCCTCCGGCGGTCTGCCGCAGGTAGACGCCGGACAGCGCCGAGACCGCGACGGCTGCCGCGATCCGCTGCGTCATCTGCAGGATCGCCCCGCTCACCCCGGCCGCCTCGGCGGGTGCGTGGCGCAGCACGTAGGCCTGGTTGGTCGAGCCCATCAGGCCGATCGAGGCGCCGCCGAGGAGCTGCAGGAGGGCCAGCAGCCAGGGCAGCACGGCGGCCGACGCCCAGTGCGCGACCAGCCCGCCGGCGAGCATGGTCAGGGCGGATCCGGCCATGCCGACGGTGACGGTGCGTCGGCCGAAGCGCTGGACGACCCGCCAGGCGAGCGCGGAGGCCACGCCCATGGCGACCGCAGAGGGCAGCGCGACCAGCGCGGCGCCCATCGGGGAGAGCCCGAGGCCGTCCTGGAGGAACATGGTGAGGACAAGCGAGGCGGCCAGTGAGGAGCCGAACTGGGCCATCGCCGTCGCCGTGCCGAGCGCGTACGGCGCGGAGCGGGTGAGCGCGGGGTGGATCAGCGGATGGCCGCCGGCACGGGCGTAGCGGCGCTGCCACCCGGCGAGCGTGCCGAGCAGCAGGAGGGCGGCGGACGCGAAGGCCAGCCAGCCCAGCCAGCCGGGCGGCTGGACGAAGGGCAGCATCAGGGCGAGGGTGAGCGCGCCGACCAGCAGCAGGCCGAGGATGTCGAGATCGGCGTGCCGGGCGCTGGGGCGGGGCTTGGGCAGGTGTCTGGCGGCCAGGACGGCGGTGGCCAGACCGAACGGGACGTTGAGCAGGAAGGTCAGCCGCCAGCCTTGCTCGGGGCCAGCCGCCGCCAGCACCGCGCCGCCGATCGGCGGGCCGAGGGCGAAGGCGAGGCCGCCGGTGACGGCGTACATGCCGAGGGCGCGGGCCCGCAGCTGGCCGTCGAAGACGTCCTGGAGGGTGCCGATCATCTGGGAGTTGACCAGACCCGCCCCCGCGCCCTGGAGCAGTCGGGCGGCGATCAGCACCCCGGGCCCGGTGGCGGTCGCGGAGACCAGGCTGACCAGGGTGAACAGGGCGAGTCCGGAGACGAAGAACCACTTGCGGCCCTTGACGTCGCCCAGCCGCCCGCCGGGGATCAGCGCGAGGCCGAAGGCGAGCGAGTACCCGGCGACGATCCACTACAGGTCGGCGGGCCCGGCGTGCAGGGTCTCACGCAGGGCGGGGACGGAGGTGTTGAGCACGGACTGGTCGAGCAGCGTGGTGAAGCCGCCCGCGACGCAGACCAGCAGCACCCGGCGCCCCGCGGCGTCGAAGCGCTCCCTCGGTATCGGACCGGTGGCGGCGCTCACGGCTCGACCACCACCAGCGCGTACCGGGCGTCGCCCGGGCCGAGGCTGCGGAAGCGGCTGGTCCCGGCGACGTAGCGCAGGCAGTCGCCGGGGGCGAGCGCTTGCGCCTCGCCGTCCACGGTCAGCTCCAACCGCCCCTCGAACAGCCAGAGGTGGTGCTCCCGGCCGGGCGTGCAGGCCCGGTCGTAGGCGATGTCGGCGCCCGCGGGCAGCCGCCCCTCGATGATCTCCGCCCGCAGCGAGCCGTGCGGCGGCGAGACCGAGCGGCGCACGAAGCCGGTCGTCGCGTCCCGCCACACCTGCTGGTCCCCGGCCCGCACCAGCCGCGCCGGGCCCGCCTCCACCTCGGCGAGCAGCCGCGACATCGTCCGCCCGTACACGGCGCACAGCCGCCCGAGCAGCGCGGCCGTCGGGCTGACCTCCGCCCGCTCCACCCGCGACAGCGTCGACCGGCTGACGTCCGCCAGCCGCGCCAACTCCTCCAAGGTCCACCCGCGTTCGAGCCTCAGCTCGGCGAGCCGCTGTGCCAGCCGGTCGTCGGCGGCCGTGTCGATTCCCATATTCGCGATGCTATCCCGGATATGAGATCCACTCTCCCGGATTTCGGCGTCCCGTGATCGCCCCATCGGGAACCGGATCGCTCGCTCGGCGAGTGTCCGTTCTCGTCAGGGGGTCGGCCCAGGCGGGTCGCTGATCATATGATGTGCGGCGAATCGTGGCCGGTCAGCGGCCCGAACGGCGAGGGGGACGATCGTGTTCGGCATCATCAGACCATGCAGGCACCGGCTGTCCGAGCGACTGCAGACCTCCTGGATGGCCCATCTGTGCGGGCTCTGCCTCGCACTGCGCGACGACCACGGCCAGCTCGCCCGGACCGCCACCAACTACGACGGTCTGATCATCTCCGTCCTGGTCGAGGCCCAGGCCGGCCGGGAGGACTCCTCCTGGCGCCGCACCGCCGGGCCGTGCCCGCTGCGCGGCATGCGGACCGCCTCCGTGGCCAAGGGCGAGGGCGCCCGGCTCGCCGCCGCCGTATCGCTGGCGCTCGCCTCGGTGAAGATCCGCGACCACGTCGAGGACCGCGACGGCGTGTTCGCCCGCCGCCCGGTCGCCGCGGGCGCCCGGGCGGTCACCCGGCGCTGGGACCGGCAGAGCGCCGGCAGTGCCTCCACGGTCGGCTTCGACACCGCCGTCCTGCTCGAAGCCGCCTCCCGACAGGGCGAGTTGGAGCGCTCCCTGCAACCCGGCGGCTCCGTCCTGCTGGTCACCGAGCCCACCGAGACCGCCACCTCGGCCGCCTTCGCACACACCGCCGTGATCGCCGGACGCCCCGGCAACGCCGCCCCGCTCGCCGAGGCCGGGCGGCTGTTCGGCCGGCTCGCCCACCTCCTCGACGCCGCCGAGGACCAGACCGCCGACGCCGCCTCCGGCGCCTGGAACCCGCTCACCGCCACCGGGACCGACCGCGCCGAGGCCGAGCGGCTCTGCCGCGACGCCGTCCACGGCATCCGGCTCGCGCTGCGCGAGGTCGAGCTGACCGACCGGGCGCTGGTCCACGTCCTGCTCGCCCACGAGACCGAGAGCGCCGTCGACCGGGTCTTCGGAGCCCGGCACGCGGCGAGCTGCCGCACCAAGGGCGGTGCGGGGCACGGCGCGACCGGGGGCGCCTCGGCCGAGCACCCGCACCAGGCGCCGCCGCACCAGGCACCGCCCGGTCAGGACCCGGGCGCGCCCGTCCCGCCGTGGGTGCCGCAGGGCCCCGGCTTCACCCCGCCCGGCTCGAAGCCGCCGCACCCCCGCAACCTGCTCGCCGGGTGCGCGGTGTGGGCGCTGATGGCCTGCACCTGCCAGCTGCTCTGCTGCGAGCACAACGACCCGTTCAGCCGCGAGCGCCGCAAGGGCTTCTGCGACCGGCACGACTGCTGCGACTGTGACTGCGACTGCTGCAGCGGTTGCGACGGCTGCGGCGACTGCTGCAGCTGCTGTGACGGGTGCGACGGCTGCGACTGCGGGTGCGACTGCTGATCCTCCGTCAGCCGGACGCCTGGACTCCCGCGTTCCCCTCCTGATCGACCGCCACCGGCCCGGGGTGCCCCCGCAGCACCCCGGGCCGGTCCGCGCCCCCGCGCTCCTTCCGCGCACCGCCCCCCTCGCCGCGCCGCCACAGCGGAACCACCGCCACCGGGCGCGGCCCGGGCAGGACGGGCGCTCTCTCAGGCATCACGCCGTGCCGCCTCCCGGTCCGCCGCCAGCGAGTGCTCCAGCCTCGCCAGCAACTGCCGGAACCGCTCGGCGTCCTGCTCCGTCATCCGCCCCTCGGGCACCGCCCCCGGCCGCTCGGCCGCTCTCTCGTCCATGCGCACGACGCTAGGCGGTGACGATCAATGGCCGATAAACGCGCCCTGAAGAACGCGGCTCGGAGCCGGGCGCTCAGACCGCCGGGACCGGGATGCAGATGCTCCCGGTCACCGGGTCGAACCCGGGAGTCTGCCCGGGGGCGCAGGGAACGATCGGGATCTGGCCCGGGTACGGGCAGGAGGCCGTCGGCGGGGGCCGCCACGGCACCGCCGGCGCCGCCGCCCAGCAGCGCGGCGGCGGCGAGCCCGGCCGCCCAGTGGAGCACACGGGTACGCATCATCGGATTCCTCTCGGAAACGGGATGGGTGCGGCCATCAGACCGTCCGCCGGTCGGGGCGCGCCGCGATTGGTCGCACACGATCGGCTGACACCCGGGGCCCGGGGCCCGGGATGTGGGACCGGGCCCCGATCCGGCCGCCGCCACCGACGGGCGGTCGGACGTCGGCCGTCCGGCTGCGACTCGCCCTACCGCACCGACGCGGCATCGAGGAGCAGCCGGGCGGCCTCCTTGGCGTCGGCGGCGACCGCCGGATCGCCGTGGATGGCGGCGGTGGTGATGGCGCCCTCGGCGAGCAGGGCCAGGTGGGTGGCGGCGGCGGGCGGGGCGCCGGCGGCCTCGGCGAGGCCCGCGAGGTAGCCGCTGAACTCCTCCTTGTGGTGCCGCGCGGCGGCAGCGACGACGGGCGTGGTGGCGCCCAGTTCACCGAAGGAGTTGACGAACGCGCAGCCGCGGAATCCGGGTTCGGCGAACCACAGGCCGAGCCAGTCGTAGACCGCGAGCAGCTGCTCCCGGGGCGGGCCGCCCGCGCGGGAGACGTACACGGCGAGGCTCGCCCGCCAGCGGCCGTCGCGGCGCAGCAGATAGGCCTCGACCAGGTCGTTCTTGGACGGGAAGTGCTGGTAGAGGCGGCGCATCGTGATGCCGGAGGCGGCCCGGACGGCGTCCATGCCCACCGCCTGGATGCCCTGCCCGTAGAACAGCTCCTCGGCCGCGTCGAGGATCCGGGTCCGCGGGTCTTCGAGGTCCATCTGCCGTGCCCTTTGCGTGAGAACGATGGTTCTCCTATCGTAGCCACTACCGTGAGAACGATCGTTCTCGCCGGCGGAACGCCCGTTCTCGAGGAGCTCACCCATGCCCGAACAGCGCGACGGACAGCGCCCGCCCCTGCCCCCGTTCGCCGAGGAGACCGCCCGGCAGAAGGTCCGGGCCGCCGAGGACGCCTGGAACACCCGCGACCCGCGGCGCGTCGCCCTCGCCTACACACCCGACAGCCGCTGGCGCAACCGCGACGAGTTCCTCACCGGCCGCGAGCGGATCGCCGAGTTCCTCACCCGCAAGTGGGACCGCGAGCTCGAGTACCGACTGATCAAGGAGCTCTGGGCGTACGACGGCGACCGCATCGCCGTCCGCTTCGCCTACGAGTGGCAGGACGACGCGGGCCGGTGGTACCGCTCCTACGGCAACGAGAACTGGGAGTTCGCCCCGGACGGTCTGATGGCCCGGCGGCACGCCTCCATCAACGACGTTCCGATCACCGCCGAGGAGCGCCTGTTCCACTGGCCGCTCGGGCGCCGCCCCGACGACCACCCGGGCCTCACCGAACTCGGGCTCTGAGGGCTCCGAGGACGCCGAGGACTCCGGGGACTCTGCGGGCTCCGAGGGTTCCGAGGGCTCGGACCGGATCTGTCGCCGCGTCGGGGTACCGGGTCGTCAGGGCATCGCACGGGGACTGTTCCACGCCTGTGACACGTCGCGAACAGGCCTTCGACCTCGCGCTGGGACGCTTCATCTCGAAAGCGAACAGCACTCGAGGGGGACCTGGAAATGTCCGTGCGCAACAGATTCGGCACCGCCGCCGCGATCGCCCTGATGACCACCGTCGGCGCGGTCCTGCTCTCCGCCTGCGGTCCTGACACCACGGACTCCGGTCCCACCACGGCCCCGACCGGCGCCGCCCCCGGGTCGGCGGCGCCCGGGACGGGCGCGCCCGCCGCCCCGTCCCGCTCCGGCAGCCCCGCGCCGGGCGGCAAGGAGGTCAACGGCACCTCCGCCGCCAACCACCTGACCATCAGCACCGGCACCCAGACCGTCGCGATGAACGGCGCCACCGTCGACTTCGGCACCGCCGTGCGCGACCTCGCGTGGTCCCCCGACGGCAAGAAGGCCGCCTTCGTCAACGGCAACGGCGACCTGGTGGTCGCCAACCCGGACGGCACCGGGAAGGTCACCCTCGCCAAGAACCCCGGCGGGGAGACCTGGTCCCATCCCACCTGGCAGCGCGCCACCTCGGACCCCGGTGTCACCAGCGTCCCCGGCGCCCTGGAGCGCTTCGACACCATCGTGTTCGCGAGCAGCAAGGGCGGCGTGCTGAAGCTGGAGAAGGTCCCCACCAAGTCCCCCGGCGCCACCCCCGAGGTGCTCACCCCGCACAGCTCCGAGGGCGGCAACGACAACCTGCCGCAGCCGCCGCAGACCGGCAACGCCTGGGCCAACGCGGGCGGCCACCGCGGCGAGATCGCGTACGCCAACACCCCGGCCAACGAGGTCTACATCTACGACGACTACATCCGGCCCGCCGCGCGGGACATGGGCAAGGGCTCCCAGCCGGCCCTCTCCCCCGACGGCGAGCACCTGGTCTTCGTCCGCTCGGTGAACGGACACGACCACCTGTTCACCCGCTCCACGCAGTGGGACCAGAAGGCCGAGAAGGACCTCACCCCGTCGGCCACCACCGACTACACCGAGCCCGCGTGGTCCCCCGACGGCAAGACCATCGCGGTCCGCACCCCGGACGGCGTCTCCACCCTGCCCGCCGACGGCTCCGCCGCACCGACCCAGGTCTCCACCCTCAAGGGCCTGCCCGCGTACCGGCCGTAACCCGGGCAACCGGCCGTGACCCGGGTGGGCGGTCACTGACCCGGGCCCACGGGCCTCGCGGGTCGGTGACCGCCTACCGCCCCTGGCCGGGCTTCGCCAACTCCGCGCGCAGCTCGGCCAGGTGCTCGTCGGCCGACGCGTGCGGCAGGTACTCGACCAGGTCGAGGAAGCGGAACAGCACCCGGGTCTCGGTGACGGCGTATTCGTAGTCCCCGAACCCGACCACCGCGCCCAGCCCGCCGCGCGCCGCCCCGCGGACGGCGGCCGAGGTCAGTTCGTCGGCGGCGTCCTCGGCGGTGACCCGCCGCCGGGCGTTCGGGCGCGCCAGGTAGGGGCAGACCATCGACGCGTAGAGCATGCACGCACGGTGCCCGGGGCCCTCCATGGTCGGGGCGAGGTTGCGGTACGGCCGCCCGTCCGCGAGGGCCTCGGCGATCGCGGCGCTCTCGGCGGCCCCCACGACCCGCCACACCGGTCCGCGCTCCATGAACCCGCCACACACCGAACACCGGCGCTCCAGCGCGCAGTCGGCGCTGCGCCCGTGGTCCGTCAGCGCGAACTGCGGCTCGCCCCCATGCCACGGCGTGATCGCCGGCACCGGGTACCCCCGCCCGTCCCGGGGCCGTGCCCCCACACCGTCCGGCATCGGCACAAGTTCGAATCGCACGCCCCTATCGATACCAGGGACGGGTACGGCCGGTCGACCCCGGGGCCCGCACCCCCGCCCACCGGAACCGCCGCCGAAATTCGCGGGCGGTGCGCCGTCCGGCGCCCTATCGTGAACCGCCGCCGTCCGGACCGGACGGCCCCGATGGGAACCCGACGGAAGGACGAGGCGGAGTGCCGGACCCGTACACGATCATGCTGGACGCCGATTTGAGCAAGGCCTTCGACGTCTGGTCCGGCTACCTGGACGCCCGGACGAAAGAGGATCCTCGGGCCCTTGCCGCGCTGCGCGCCACCCTGGAGTCGGCCCGCGCGGCCGCCGCCGAGGGCGACGGAGGGACGGCACGCGCCCGGGTGGCGCAGCTGTACGACGACGCCCGGGAGGCCGGCCTGCGCTGGGCCCCCGCGCGGCCCCGCCCGCGCGAGGCGGACCGGCAGGCCCACGACTACGTCAAGGACACCCTCCCGCAGGTGCTCCCGCGGCACGTGCGGGAACGGCTCTTCCAGATCGAGCTCTTCCTGAGCGTCACCGGCCGCCGCCTCCGGTGCGCTTCCGGCCTGGACGAGGCCACCCGTGAGGACATCCTCTACGTCACCGCGCGGGCCGAGCTGGCCCTCGACCTCGTCCACCTGCCCGCGGCGCAGCGCGAACTCGAGCGCCTGAAGGAGATCGCCCGGCGCGTCGGCGTGGAGGACTGACCGCCGTCAGCCGACTGCGGTCAGGTCGACCGCGGTCGGTCCGATCGGCCGTCCTCCGTCGCCTCCTGGGCGAGCATCACCTTCCGCAGCAGGTCCGACAGCGTGCGCCGCTCGTCCTCCGAGAGCACCCCCAGCAGTCGGCGCTCCTCCCGCCCGACCACGTCGAGGGCCTCGTGCCACGCGGCGCGCCCGGCGTCCGTCAGTGCGATGTCGACCTTCCGGCGGTCCGCCGTGGAGGGCGTGCGCTGGACGAAGCCGCGCCGCTCCAGGGTCTCCAGGCGGCCGGTGATGGAGGCCGGGGCGAGGTTGAGGTCGGCGCGCAGGTCGGAGGGGGCGGCGTGGCCGCCGCGGCCGGCGAGCTCGTGGAGGGTGTCGAACTCGTGCTTCTGCAGGCCGTAGTCGGCAACGCCCTGTTCGCGGACCCGGCGGAAGTGCCTGGTGAGCTTGGACATGCGGGTGACGGCGGCCTCGATGTCCGGGTCGAGGCCGGGCAGCACCGGCCGCCAGCGCTCGACGTGGCCGTCCGTCCAGTCGCGGGGCGGGGTGTCGTGCTGGTGGAGGTGCTCGGCCATGGCAGGAGTCTACAAACCCTGAAGCGCCGCCACCAAGATATTCGTTGCCAAAATTTCGACACCGAAATACAGTGCGGCGCGTGACGAGCCACCCTTTGCGCCTCCCCGCCTTCCGCCTGCTCTTCCTCGGCCGGACGATCTCCACGCTCGGCGACGCCGTCGTCCCCGCCGCCCTCGCCATCGCCATCACCCGGGCCACCGGCTCCTCCGCCGCGCTCGCCCTGGTGCTGGCCTGCGCGATGGTGCCGAGGCTGCTCCTGCTGCCGTTCGGCGGGGTCGTCGGGGACCGCTTCGACCCGCGGCTGGTCGCGCTCACGACCGACCTGGTCCGGGCCGTCGCCCAGCTGCTCGTCGGTCTGGAACTGCTCGGCGGGCATCCGAGCCTGCCGCACATCGCCCTCGCCTCGGCGGTCGGCGGTGTCGCCTCCGCTTTCGCCATCCCCACCGCCACGCCGCTGGTCGCGGCCACCGTCCGGGGCGAGCAGCGGCTGCGGGCCAACGCCCTGCTCGGCACCGCGAACGGCGCCGCGCGCCTCGGCGGCCCGGCGCTCGCCGGGCTGCTGGTGTACACCGCGGGGCCCGGCTGGGCGTTCGTGCTGGACGGCGCGTCCTTCGTACTGAGCGCCGCGCTGCTCGCCCGGCTCACCGTGGACCGTGAGACGGGTGCCGAGCGCGCCACCGACGGACCGCGCTCGCTGCGCCGGGACCTCGCCGAGGGCTGGAGCGAGGTGCGCGCCCGGGACTGGTACTGGACCAGTCTGATCGCCCACGGCGTGTGGAACGGCGCGAGCGCCGTTCTGCTCACCCTCGGCCCGCTGATCGCCGCCACCCGCCTCGGCGGCGACGGCGTCTGGGTGGCGCTCACCCAGGCCGGGGCGGTGGGGCTGCTGGTCGGCTCGCTGATCGCCGGACGGGTCCGGCCCCGGCGCCCGGTACTGGCCGGCAACCTCGCGCTCGCGCTGTACGGGCTGCCGCTGCTCGCGCTCTCCGTCCCGGCCCCGGCGCCCGTCGCGGTGGCCGCGCAGGCGGTGGCGATGGCCGGGCTGGGCTTCCTCAACCCGGTGTGGCAGACGGTGGTGCAGCAGGACTTCCCGGCCGGGACCCTGGCCCGGGTCACCTCGTACGACTGGCTGCTCTCGCTGGGCGCCGCCCCGGTCGGGTACGTCCTGGCGCCGCTCGCCGCCGACGCCTGGGGCAGTCGGGTGCCGCTGCTGGCGGCGGCGGTGCTGGTGACGCTGGTCTGCGCGGGCACCGCGGCGGTGCCCGGCGTGCGTGGGCACCGCGCGCGACCGGCCTCCGCGGGCGAGCCCGGACCGGTGACCGAACAGCAGCCACCGGTCCGGGCTCGGGATCTGGTTCAGGATCGGGCTCGGACCGGGGTCAAGCCCTGATCACCGCGGCTCAGTTCCAGATGCCGGTGATGTCGCTCGCGGTGGCCGCGTTGCCCGCGTGGCCGCCGGCACCGGACAGGTCCTCCAGGGTGCGCAGCACGTTGTAGTGGTTGTAGGTGGTGGCGGAGCTGCTGCCGGGGATGACGTGCGCGCCGTAGACCACGGTCGGGATCCGGTTGCCGGACAGCTTGTTGTCCTCGTCGAAGGTGACGACCAGCAGGCTGTTGTGGGTCTGGGCCCAGGTGGCGTAGGCGCCGAGGTTGTTCTTGATCCAGGTGTCGCCGGTGCTGACCGAGCAGTCGTGCATGTCGCTGCAGAGGTTCGGCACGACGAAGGAGACGTTCGGCAGGGTGGTGTAGTCGGTCGGGAACTGCGCGAAGGTCTTGGCCGAGCTGAGCGGCACGTTGCCGAAGCCGAACCACGGGTTGTGCTTCTGGGCGTAGTTGCCGCTGCTGCAGGTGGTGCTGCCCTGGCTCGGCAGGGACTCGTTGTAGCTGGCCCAGGTCTTGCCGGCGGCGATGACCTCGGAGGCCAGGTTGGCGCTCTGGAAGCCGCCGACGGTCACACAGCTGTCGTCGACGCGGCCCTGGGTGGAGCCGGAGAACAGCGCGTAGTAGTTCGGCTCGCTCGGGTGGGTGATGCCGAAGGACTGGGTGAGGTTGGCGCCGCCGGCCTTCAGGGTGTTGTTGATGTACGGGGCGCTGCTGCTGCCGATGACCTGGGTGTAGGCGTGGTTCTCCATCACGACGACGACGATGTGGTCGGGCGTGGGCAGGGCGGCCGCCTGCGCGGTGGTGGCGGTCGCGGCCCACAGGCCGGCGGAGGCGGCGACCAGGGCGACGGCGGAGCCGATCGCGGTGGCGGTGCGGCGGGAACGGGGGTTCAGGGGCTTCGTGGACGAAGTCATGACAATCCTCGGGTGAGGAGCGGCCCGGCGAGCCGCTCGGCTTGGGGGGTGAGGGGATCCGGCGGTGCGGGGGCCGGCACGGGGGGTGCACCGGACCGCGCGTCGAGCGCCCGAACAGCATGAGGGCCGGGCCGTCGACGCGGGTAGACGACAGCAGGTAAAACCTTGGCTCCGGAGCGGGAAACGAACGGTGCGCCCGCCGGGCCGGTGCCCACGACGGACGATGCGGGCGAACCGGTTCACATTGCCTTCGCCCGCCCCGCCGGTGATGGTGATCAGCGAACGGCACGGCCCGACGCCGCGTCAGCTGACGAGAGGACCGAGGAACATGGCGAAGAACAGCCTTCTGCGTCCCCTCGCGGTGGCCGCCACCGCTGCCGTCCTGGTGGCCACCGGCGCCGCGCACGCCGTGGCCGCCGACCGGGGCACCGCCGACGCGCCGCCCGCCTCCGACATCGCCGGCGTGCTGGCCGCCCTGCAGGCCGCCACCGGCGCCGGCGCCCCGGGCGCCTTCGCGGTGATCCGCGACCACGGCGGCAGGGAGGGGACCCGCCGGGTGTCGATCGGCCAGGCGAACCTGGACGGGACCCCGATGAACTCCTCGTGGAGGTTCCGGGTCGGCCGCAACAGCAAGATGTTCACCGCCGTTCTCGTGATGCAGCTGGCGCAGGAGGGCCGGATCGACCTCGACAAGCCGCTGCGCGACTACCTCCCCGAGGGCACCCTGCCGGAGGGCTGGACGATGACGGGCTGCGCCCGGGTGGGTCAGCGCCTCGGCGGCCCCGGCCGGGGGCCGTCCGCGCTCAGGTCGGTGAGCGCCTCGGTGAGCAGTTCGCGGGCCTCCTCGGCGCGGCCCTGCTCGATCAGCGCGGTGCCCAGTTCGGTCAGGGTCTTGGTCGTGCTGTCCGGCCGCCCGACCGCCTCGTAGTGCGCCAGGGCCTGCCGGTAGGCCTTCTCGGCGGCCGGCCAGCGCTTCAACGCCGCGCGGTCCAGGCCCAGTTCGTGCGCGGTCATGGCCGCCAGCAGGTTCATCAGCGGCGAGGACCAGCGCTCCACCAGCTCCAGCGCGCCGGCCAGGGCCCGGCGGCGGGTGTCCGCGGCCTCCTCGGCCCGGCCGGAATCCCGCAGGCAGTTGGCGGCGCCGCGCAGGGTGCCCAGCCGGCCGATCATGGCGGAGCGGTTGTCGACCGCGGCGAAGGCGTCCGCCGCCCGCTCGAAGGCCTCGGTCGCCTCGCGGTGGCGCCGCAGGTAGCGCAGCCCGGAGGCGAGGTAGGTGAGCGCCCAGCCCTGCTGCTCCCGGTCCCCCAGCTCCTGCGCCAACTCCAGCCCCTCGGCGGCCAGTTCGATGCCACGCTGGTAGCGGTGCAGACAGGTGACGTACGTCCAGGCCAGGTAGTTGACGTGCACCGCCTCGGCCCGCCGGTCGCCGAGCGCGCGGGCGGCGTCCACCGACAGCTGGAACACCTCCGCCCAGATCCCCCAGCTCAGCAGCCGGTCGGAGAACCAGTGCATGGCCTCGGCGGTGTCGATCACCTCCCGGTAGCGGCCGGACCGCTGCGCGTGGTGCAGGGCGGCCAGCCACTCCGGGTGCTCGTACTCCAGCCAGCGCGCCGCCTCGGTGAGGTGCGCGGGCGCGGAGCCGGGCGGCTCGGCGCCGTCCTTGGGGTGCTGCGGGCCGGCGTGCTGCAGGTCCGCGTGCGGCGTGCCTGCGTGCTGCGGGCCTGCCTGCTGCGGGCTCGTGTGCTCCGGGTCGAAGCGCAGTCCGTAGGCGGCGGCCCGGTCGAGGATCCGGCGCCCGGCCCGGGTGCGGGCCTCGGCCAGCTCCTCGGCCGTCTCGTCGACGGCCAGCCGCTCGCCCGCGTAGAGCCGCACCAGGTCGTGCAGGCGGTAGCGGTCGGAGGAGGCGGGCTGCACGAGTCCGGCGTCGACCAGCTGCTCCAGCACCAGCTCGGTCCGGGCCGCCGACAGGCCCGCGTAAGCGGCGGCGACGACCGCCGTGAAGTCCGGTCCCGCCGTCAACGCGCAGCGCCGGAGCACCAGTCGGGACTCGGCGGGCAGCCGGCGGTAGGACAGCTCGAAGGCCGGGCGGACCGCCAGGTCGCCGGTCTCCAGCAGGTCCAGGCGGGTCTCCTCGGCGGCCAGCTGGCGCACCAGGTGGGCGACCGGCTGCTGCGGCCGGGCCACCAGCCGCTGCCCGGCGATCCGCAGCGCGAGCGGCAGGTAGCCGCAGAGCCCGGCCAGTTCGGCGGTGGCATCGGGCGCGGCCTCGATCCGCTCACGACCGGCGATCCGGGCCAGCAGGCCCGCTGCCTCGGCCGGGGCGAGCACATCCAGGCTCAGCCGGTGCACCGACTCCAGGCCGGGCAGTGCGTTGCGGCTGGTCACGATGGTCACGGCCGGCCCGGAGCCCGGCAGCAGCGGGCGCACCTGGCCCTCGTCGGCGGCGTCGTCCAGCACCAGGACCAGCCGCCGCTCGCGTACCAGGGCGCGGTAGAGGCCGGCCCGCTCCTCCGTCCCGGCGGGCACCGCGGCGTCCTCGACGCCCAGGGCGCGCAGCACCTGGCCGAGCGCGTCGCGGGCGGGCAGCGGCTGGCCGGACATGCCGCCGAGGTCGAGGGAGAGCTGTCCGTCCGGGAAGCGCTCAGCCAGGGTGTGGGCGGCGTGCAGGGCGAAGGACGTCTTGCCGAGGCCGGGCTGACCGCTCACCAGCACCACCCGGGGGTGGGCGGGCCGGTCGTCCTCGGCGAGGCCGGCCAGCGCGGCGAGGGCGCCCTCCCGGGCGGTGAAGTCGGCGATGTCGCGCGGCAGGGCGAGGGCGCTCTGCCCCGCCGTGACGGGCGGCGCCGCGGGCTCCCGCTGCCGGGGCGCGGTCTGCGCCACGACCCGCGCCGGTCCCGGCCGGACACCGCGCGGGCGCCCGGACTGCGCGGCGCCGTCCAGCAGCCGCGTCTGCTCCCCGTCCAGGCCGAGGGCGACGGCCAGGGCCCGTACGGTGCGCCGCTGCGGCCCGCGCGTCCGGCCGCGCTCCATGTCCCCGAGGGCGCGCAGGCTGACCCCGGCGGCCGCGGCGAGCTCCTCCTGGGTCAGGCCGGCCGCCACCCGGTGACCGGCCAGCAGCCGGCTGAACTCGCCCACGTCCGCACCCGTCCCGCTGCCCCCTGCCGCCACGCCCCGCCCCCCACTCACTCGGTCCTGCCACTTGCGCACTTCTGCCTGGACTCTGCCTGGCTCCGCACCCGGCAGGCGGTACCAGGCAGAAGTATGCCCAGGCGGCGGAAATTCCCCGTACCCGATCCTTCATCGACGTCGCGTCCCAGTTCAGGGGCGCCGCCCGGGTGTCGGGCGGTCCGGCGGCGACGGCGGTTCCACCCGCCGGAACTGCCGGTGGTTCCGCCTGTGGTTCCGCTCTCCGGTGAACGGCTGGACGGGTGCCCGCGGTTCACCGGGTGCTCCCGGGGTCGGGCGGGACGGCTTCGACCGGCGCTCAGCGGTTGCCCCCCGCTCAGCGGTTGCCCCTCGCTCAGCGGTTACCCGCCGCTCAGCGGTTACCCGCCGCTCAGTGGTTACCCGCCGCTCAGTGGCTGCCCGCCGAGAGTGCCGCCGCCCGCTGCCGGGCCTCGGCGCCCTCCACGCTGCGGCCCAGCTCGCACAGCAGGTCCGCCAGCAGGCCGTGCGAGCGCGCCTCGAGCGCGGGATCGCCGACGGTACGGCCGAGGGCGACGGCGAGCCGGGCCGAGGAGAGCGCGGCGTCGCGACGGCCCAGGGCGTGCAGGGCGCGGGCGCGGCTGTGGGTGGCGAGGACGGCCTCGGCGCCGTCGGGGCGGGTGGTGGCGGTACGGACGGCCTCGTCGGCGTGGGTGAGGGCCGGGCCGGGGGCGCCGGCCAGGACCAGGGCGTCGGCCAGGCCCGTGAGCGAGTGCACCAGCAGGTGGTCGGTGGCCGGGGTGCGGGCGGCGGCCACCAGGTCGGTGAGCATCGGCAGCGCCCGCTCGTAGCGGCCGGCCCGCAGCAGTGCGGCGGCGACCCGGCTGCGGCAGTGGTGGCGCAGCGCCGCGTCGCCGGCCCGGTCGGCCGCGGCGACGGCGCGCTCCAGGTGCTCGGCGGCGGTGCGGTGGGCGGCGCGGGCGATGTGCAGGACGGCGAGGTCGGTACCGAGCCGGGCCACGGCCGCGTCGTCGCCGTCCGCGTGCGCGGCCTTCAGCCCGGCCTCGACGACGGCCCGCCAGTGCGTCCGGTCGTGGCCGGTGGCCTCGTACAACAGGGCGATCCGGTGGGCGAGTTGCCAGGACTCGGCGGTCCGCCCGTGCTGCTCGGCGCAGACCACGACGGCCCGCAGGGCGCTCTCCTCGCGGCGGAACCAGGCCGCCGCCCGCTCGTCGGCGCCGGCCGCCGTGCACTCGGCCGTCCAGCCGGCGGTGACGTCCAGGTAGTGGGCGATCAGCCGGTCGAGGGCGACGAACCGTTCGTCGCAGGTGAGTTCGGCGGCCTGCCGGGCGGCGTAGCGGCGCACCAGCTCACTCCGGGCGTAGCGGCCGGGCGCCGTCTCCTCCAGCAGGTGGACCGTGTCCAGCGCGGCCAGCAGGGTGCGGGCGGTGACGGGCGGGAGGTCGGCGATGGCGGCGGCGGTGTCGGTGTCGATCACCGCTCCGGGGTGCAGGCCGAGCAGGGTGAACAGCCGGGCGGCGGCGGGCGGCAGCGTCCGGTGGGTGCGCTCGAGGGCGGTGGTGAGGCCGATCGGGCCGCGGGTGGAGCCCGCTCCGACGCCGGTGCCGATGCCGGAAGTGCCGGCGCCGGAGAGGGCCGCCAATCCGGTCTCCTCGTCGGCGAGTTCGCGGACGAGGTCGCCCGGGGACCATTCGGGTCGGGCGGCCAGCCGGGCGGCGGCCAGACGCAACGCCAGCGGCAGGCGGTCGCAGCGCTCGGCGAGTTCGGCGAGTTCGGTGGCGGCCTCCGGGTCGGATCCGTCCGTCCGGTCCGGTCCGAGGGTGCGGGCGAGCAGCGCGGCGGCGTCCTCGCCGGTGAGCACGCCCAGCGGGATCGGGACGCCGCCCGCGCGGACCAGCAGGTGACGCAGCCGGCTGCGGCTGGTCACGACGGCGACGGGCGCCGGTGCATCGCCGTCCGCGGGGTCGGCGGGATCCTCGAAGTCCGCGCGGTCTGCGGGGTCCGCCGACGGCGGGTCGGGCAGCAGCGGGGCAAGCTGCTCGTAGGAGGCGGCGTCGTCCAGCAGGATCGCCATCCGCCGGCCGGCGACGAGTTCGCGGAACCGACGGGAGCGGTCCTCGGTCGAGGCGGGCATGGCCTCCGGGGCCACGCCGAGGGCGATGAGGAACTCGCCCAGGATGTCGGCGGGTTCACGCGGCCCGTCCGGGTCGAAGCCGCGCAGCTCGGCGCGGAGCAGGCCGTCCGGGAAGTGCCCGGCTCCGCGCTGTGCCGCCCAGTGCTGGACCAGGGCGGTCTTGCCCACCCCGGCCGGACCGGTGACCAGGACCGGGCGGCCGGAGCGGGCGGCGGGCAGGGCCTCGTCCAGCCGGGCGAGTTCGGCGCTCCGGCCGACGAAGCGGCGGTCGGGTGCGGCGGGCCGGGCGCCGAACCGCTCACCGGCGCGGCGCAGTTCCGGGCCGGGCGGGCCGGAGAGCCGGGCCACCGCGCGCTCGTACCGCTCCCGTGCCTCCGCGTGCCGCCCGGACTGCTCGAGGCAGCGGACCAGCCGGGCGGTCAGCGTCTGGCGGGACGGGTTGGCGTCGGCGGCTTGCGCGAGTTCGGTGACCGACTCGCCGCCGCGACCCGCCCGCAGGAGCCCCTCGGCGAACCCCTCCAGGGCGCGCAGCCGCAGGTCGGTCAGCTGCGGGAGGATCAGCTCGCGCAGACGTGCGGAGCCGCAGTCGGCGAGCGCCGGGCCGCGCCACAGGTCCAGCGCGGCGCGCAGCAGCGGCAGCGCCCGGCCTTCCGGTGCCGCGTCGCCCGGGGCGGCGGGCCCGGGCAGCAGCACGCCCGCTTCCTCGCAGAGGCGGACGAAGCGCAGTGCGTCGACCCGGTCCGGCTCGCCGGCCAGCAGGTACCCGGAGCCGCGGGTGCCCAGCTCGAAGGGCGTCCCGTCCAGGAGTTGGCGCAGCGCGGCGACGTGCCCCTGCAGCGCGGCCCGAGCGGTGGGCGGCGCCGCGCCGTCCCAGACCAGCTCGATCAGCTCCTCGGTGGCGAGCGTCTGGTTCAGCCGCACGGCGAGCGCGCTCAGCAGCGCCCGCCGTTTGGGCGCGGAGGGCGTCGCCGCCGTCCCGTCCTCCCGCCGCACGACCACCGGACCGAGCAGATCGATGTGCACGCGCCCCTCTCCTCCCCACCTGCCGAACCCGCCGACTCCCGTCCGAGGATAGGCCCGACCTGCCCGTTCACGCGGGGCCGGGCGGGACGGTCCGTCCGAGGGGCCTCGCACCCCGCTCCGGGCCGTCGATGTCCTGGCTCTCCGTCATGCCCGCACGCTACCCGGTCGGTCCGACACGAAGGCCCGGGCGCCCTCCGGGTTTCGGCCCCTGTCCGGACGCGGTCGGAGCGGCTCGTCGGCGGCCGACGCAACCGGGAGCCGCCCCGACCGCGTCCACCGAGGGCAGGGCGACGGGCCCGGGCTACCCGGACGGGTCGTCGCACTACACTGCTCCACCCCGGGGCCGCCTCGGGCGTGGTGTGTGGCGAGGTGGGGGTACGTGGTGCGGATTCGGCTGCTCGGCCCGGTGGAGTTGCGGGCCGGGGCGGACGGCTTCGCCACCTTGGCGGGGGCGCAGCGGCGGGCGATCCTGGCGCTGCTGGCGCTGGGGCTCGGGCGCGTCGTCACCGTGGACCGGCTCTGCGAGGTGCTGTGGGGGCAGTACCCGCCGGCCAGTGCGCGGTCGGCGGTGCAGGGGCACGTGGCCGCGCTGCGCAAGGTGCTCGCCGGGACGCCGTTCGAGCTGCACACCCGGGCGTCGGGCTATCTGCTGACCGGGCCGTCCGAGGAGGTGGACGCGCTGCACTTCGAGGCGCTGACCGCCCGGGCCGCCGGACTCGCCGAGCAGGGCGGTGCCGGTACCGGCGCCGACTCCAACTCCGGTTTCAGCTCCGGCTCCGGCTCCGGCTCCGACGCCGACGCCGACGCGGACGCCGAGGCGATCGCGCTGCTCGAGGAGGCGCTGCGGCTGTGGCGCGGCGAAGCCCTGGACGACCTGCCCGACACCCCGCTGCGCACCGCCGCGGTGGACAGCCTGACGCAGTCCCGCACCGCCGCCCTGCTCTGCTGGGCCACGCTGCGGCTGCGCCGGGGCACGGGTGCGGCGGCGGTGGCCGTCCTGGAGCAGTACGTACGGTCGGACGGCCTGCGCGAGGGGCTGGTGGCGCTGCTGATGCGCTGTCTGCGCCAGGCCGGCCGGCCCGCGGACGCGCTGGCCGCCTACCACCGGGCCCGGCTGCAGCTGGACCGGGAGCTGGGGATCCGGCCCGGTCCGGCCCTGCAGGCGGCGCTCGCCGAGGTGCTGGCCGACGACGACTCCGAGCGGCTGCCCGTCGCGCCGCCGGGGCCCGGGCCCGCCGCCCGCGTCCCCGACCGACTCCCCCGCCGGCCGGTGGACTTCGTCGGACGGCAGGCCGAGTTCGACCGGCTCGACCAGGCCTGCGACCCCGAACGCGCCGGAGACGGCCCGGTGCTGGTGGTCGGACCCGCCGGGGTCGGCAAGAGCGCACTGGTCACCGCCTGGGCGCACCGGGCCGCCGCCCGTTTCCCGGACGGCCGGCTCCACGCCGACCTGCGCGGCCTCGCCCCGGGCGGGCCGGCACACCCCGCCGCCGTCCTGGCCGACTTCCTGCACACGCTCGGCGTCCCGGCGGACACCGTCCCCGCCGACCGCGCCGCACGCGCCGCGCTCTTCCGCGAACTCAGCAGGGGGCGAAGGCTGTTGGTCATCCTGGACGACGCCGCCGACGCCGACCAGGTCGCCGACCTGCTGCCGGAGGGGCCCGGCTGCGCCGCCGTCGTCACCAGCCGGGGTTCGCTGGAGGAGCTGGTCGCCCTCGAAGGGGCTGCTCTGCTGCGCCTGGCCGCGCTGTCCGAGGCGGACTCCCTGCTGCTCCTGGAACGCGCCCTGACGCCCGAACGGGTGCGCGCCGAGCCGCAGTCCGCCGCCCTCCTCGTCCGCCACTGCGACCGCCTGCCGCTCGCCCTGCGGATCGCCGCCGCCCGCCTCGCCGCCCAGCCCGACTGGACGCTCGCCGAGCTGGCCGAGGAACTCGCCGACGAGCCCACCCGGTTGGCCGTCCTGGACGCCGACGGAACCCTCGGCGTCCGATCCCAGCTGCACCTGACGTATCGTCAACTCTCGAAACGCTCCGCCGAACTGCTCACCGCCCTGGCCGTCCACCCCGGCGGCGAGGTGGACACCCCGGCGAGCGCCGCCCTGCTCCACGCCGACAGCGCCACCGCCCACCGGGCACTCGGCGAGCTGGCCGCCCACCACCTGCTCACCGGCACCTCCCCCGGACGCTACGGCCGCACCGACCTGGTCCGGCTGTTCAGCGCCGGCCTGCTCGCCGAACAGCCGGAACCGCGCCGCCGGTTGCTCCGCGAGCGGCTCGCGGACCACTACCTCGCGGCACTCCAGCACTGCGGCTCCTTCCTCGACCCCGGGCAGGAGGAGTCCGACTCCCCCGCCCACCCGCCGCAGGCCCTGCCGGCGGCCGGTGACATCCGCAGCGCGCTCGACTGGTTCCGCGCCGAGGAGCCCGCCGTCCGCGCGCTGGTCGACGCCACCGCCGTCACCGACCCCGAACGCGGCTGGCGGCTCGCCCTGACCACCGGCTCGCTCTACTACGGCGCCAGCCGCTTCACCGACTGGCTCGCCCGCGCCCGGGTGGGGCAGGAGGCGGCCGAGCGGTCCGGCGACCCGGTCGCGGTCGCACTGCTGCACAACTGCCGGGCGCAGGCCCTGGTCGCGCTCGAACGGCGGCAGGAATCCGCGGAGGCGGCGCGAAAGGCGGTGGCCGCCACCGAGGGCGTGGACGGGCCGCGGGCCGCGTCCGCGCGCATCCGGTCGCTCGCCACCCTCGCCCTGGTCACCGCGATGCTCGGCAACCCCGCCGAGGCCGAGCGGCTGGCGGCCTCCGCCACCTCCCTCGCCCTCGCCTCGGGCAACCTCCGGCGGCTGGTGGACGCCAAGGTCCACCAGGGCTGGGTGAGCCTCGCGGCCGGTGACCGCGAGGGCGCGCAGCGGCGCTCCCGCGAGGCCCGCGAGCTGCTGCCACCGGCCCCGGTCACCCAGGTCCACCTCTGGTCGCTGCTGACCGAGGCGCAGGCGCTGCCGCCGACCGTCCGCGACGAGGCCGCCGACCTCGCCTGGCACGGGCTGCTCGCCGCGTGCGAGGAGGCGGGCCTGCTCTACCTGCACGCGGTCACCGAACAGTCCTACGCGGCGCACCTGTTGGCCCGCGGCCGAGAGCCGGAGGTGGGTGCCCGGCTGCGCACGGCGCTCGACCGGTTCCGCGCCCACGACCGGGAGGCGGGCTGCCGGAGCGAGTTCACCACCAGCCTGGAGGAGTCGCTCGACCTGCGCTCGACCGGCCGACCGCCGGGCCGCTGAGGCACCGGGCCGCTGAGGCGCGCGGACGCCTACCGGGCCGCCGAGGCGGCGCCGCGTCCGCCCGGGGCGTGACCGCTCGGGGCGTGTCCGGCCGACGCGTGTCCGGCCGGGGCGTGCCCGCGCTCGGCCTGGGCGGGCACCCGGTCGACCGGGGCGTGCCCGCGTTCCGCCGGGGCGTACCCGTGCTCCGCCGCCAGGACCGGGCGCAGCGCCCGGATCGCGTAGAAGTTGCGGGACTTGACCGTCCCCGGCGGCACCCCGAGCCGGGCCGAGGCCTCCAGCACCGACCGGTCCTTCAGGTGCAGCTCGACCAGCACCTCGCGGTGGTGCTTCTGCACCCGCCGCAGCGCCAGCGCGATGTCCCGGGCGACCACGACCCGTTCGTACGGGTCCTCGGCGAGCGGGCGGTCCTCCAGTGGCTCGCCGAGCACCTCCTTGGCGCGGGCGGCGGCCATCCGGTAGTGGTCGATGGCTATCCGCCGGGCCACCGTGAACAGCCAGGGCCGGCTCTGCTCGGGCCCGGCGCTCAGCGCCTCCGGGTGCTGCCAGGCGCGCAGCAGGGTCTCCTGCAGGATGTCCTCGGCCTTGCCGCGGTCCCCGCCGGTGGCCCGCAGCAGCGCGCGCAGCAGGTAGCCGCCGTGCAGCCGGTGGATCTCGGCGAGCGTCTCGGGGTCGAGGGTCGGACGGGCCGGGGCGGTGGCGGCCACCGCCGCGTCCGACGGGCCCTCGACGGGCTCGGCGACGGGCGTGGACTGGGCGACGGACGGCTTCGACACGCGCTACCTCTCAGGTCGGGCAGGGGGCACGGTACGGGCAGGGCACCGCTGGACACCGGCCGGAGGTTCCCGGCGGCTACGACAGCACACTGCCGGAGCCCGCCAAGTCCTCACCAACGATCCGCCAACGCCCCCGCCCACGGCACCGTTACCGCCGCCGGATGCCGCGTGGGCGGCGCCCCGCCGGGCGCCGAACCCCTGCCCGGGGCGCCCGGCCCGAAAGCCCTGCCGGGTGCCCGCGACCCGGTTGCGCTCAGCCGCCGTTGAGCTCCCGGACCAGGTCCTGCACCCCGTCCTCGCCGCGGTGCTCGATCAGCATCGCGACCCAGGTCGCCAGCCGCTCCCGCTCCGCTGCCGACCACCCGGGCGCCGACGGGTGCTCGTCCACCACCAGCCCGGCCGCCACTCCCAGCAGCCCCGGCGGCGCCGAGCCGGGCTGCCACCGTCCGTCCGGCACCGCCCGAAGCGCCAGCCGCCGGGCGACCGCGATCACCTCGTCCGCCGCCGCCTCCGGCACCCCCAGCCCGGTCGGTCCCGCCACGATCGGCGCGCCCGTCCGCACCAGGGCCGCGACGAACTCGCGCGCCTCCGGCCCGTCCGCATCCATGCAGTGCCCCTCCCCCGTCCCGATCACGGGACTCGCGCTCGTTCGACCTCGCCGGCACTCGGCGGGCGCCGGGTGCCAACGGACGACGGTACCGAGCGGTGGCCGGTCGAGCGGGGGAATTCGTGCCGAACGACCGGACGGGCGGCCCCGCGGTACGGTCACCCGACACGTCCTCCCGACACGACGAGGGGCACGCGGTGCGCCCTGCCCCGCTCAACGGGCCCCCCGCCGGGAGTGGTTCAGCTGAACCGGAACGGGCCGTTCGACCGTAGTCCCGGGTGGACGGGCCGACCGGAGGCACCGGTCGGGCACGGCACGGACCGGGAGGTCGGGCGATGGCGGGCTCCGAGGGCACCCCGGGCGACGCGGGCACACCCGGCCCGGGCACCGGCGACTACTCGCCGACCGCCCCCGCCCTCACCCGAGGCCGCCGATCCGCTCGACCGGGATGTCCTGCGGCAGCAGGAGGCTGAGCTCGTCGAGGTCCGCCACGTCCAGCCGGGACAGCCGCCCCGCCTGCCGGGTGACCATCGCCTCCAGCACCTGCCGCGCGAACCGCCCGTTGCCGAAGGAGCGGTCGCGCGGGACGGACCCGAACAGGGTGCCGAGCGCCGTCAGAGTCTCCGGGGTGCAGCGGTACCCGGCGGTCTCCGCCTGCAGCCGGACGATGGTGACCAGCTCGTCGTCCGCGTAGTGGTCGAAGGTGATCTCCCGGGAGAAGCGGGAGGCCAGGCCGGGGTTGGAGGCGAGGAAGCCTTGCATCTCCTCCCGGTAGCCGGCGACGATCACCACGACCTCGTCGCGGTGGTCCTCCATCAGCTTCATCAGGGTGTCCACCGCCTCCTGCCCGAAGTCGCCCCCGGCGCCGTGCCGGGGCGTCAGGGTGTAGGCCTCGTCGATGAAGAGCACGCCGCCGCGGGCGCGTTCGAAGGCGTCCCGGGTGAGCTGGGCGGTGTGGCCGATGTAGCGGCCGACGAGGTCGGCGCGGGCGGTCTCCACGAGCTGTCCGGCGGGCAGCACGCCGAGCTCGGCGAGGAGTTCGCCGTACAGCCGGGCGACGGTGGTCTTGCCGGTGCCGGGCGGGCCGGAGAAGACCAGGTGGTGGCTGACGGTGGCGGCGGGCAGGCCGGCCTCGACGCGGCGGCGGGTCTGCCGGGTGAGGTTGACCAGGTCCTCGACCTGTTCCTTGGCGGCGGCGAGGCCGACCATGGCGCGCAGCCGGTCGACCAGCCCGGGCTCCCCCGCCGCGGTGTCCCCGGCGAGGGCCGCGGCAGCCTGCTCGCCGACGTCGACGGGCAGCAGCCGGGTGAGCGCGGCGTTGTCGAACTGCTCCAGTTCGGCGAGCCGGGAGGCCTGTCGGTCGACCATCTCCTCGAACACCGTGCGCGCCGCCCGGCCGTTGCCGAAGTCGGCGCCCTTGGGCATCTTGTCGAAGTGGACGGCGAGCGCCTCGCGGGTGCCCTCGGCGAGTTCGTAGCCGTGGCCGCCGGCGGCGCGCTCGACGATCGTGGTGAGTTCATCGACGCTGTAGTTCCGGAACTCGACGGTGCGGCTGAACCGGGAGGCCAGGCCGGGGTTGGAGGCGAGGAACCCGCGGATCTCCACCTCGTACCCGGCGACGATCACCACCAGGTCGTCGCGGTGGTCCTCCATCAGCTTGACCAGGGTGTCGACGGCCTCGCGGCCGAAGTCGGGACCGGTGCCGCCGGAGCCGGCCGACAGGGTGTACGCCTCATCGATGAACAGCACGCCACCGAGGGCCTCCTTGACCATCTCGGTGGTCTTCAGGGCCGTCCCGCCGATGATCGCGGCGACCAGGTCGGCACGGGCGACCTCGACCAGGTGGCCGCTGCGCAGCACGCCGAGCTCGGCGAGGATCGCGCCGTAGAGCCGGGCGACGGTGGTCTTGCCGGTGCCGGGCGGTCCGGCGAAGACCAGGTGCCGGCTCATCGGGAGAGCGGGAAGGCCGACCTGCTCGCGGCGCCGGGCCAGCTTGTTGAGGTTGACCAGGGTGGCGACCTGCTCCTTGACGCCCTCCAGCCCGACCAGGGCCTGCAGCACGGCCTGCGGCCCCTGCGCGCCGGCGTCGGCCCGTCCGGGCGGGGCGGTGCCGTCAGCGGGCGCGCCCTCCCCCGCGGTGGTGGCGGCACCGGGCGCGGCGGCGGCGACCGACGCCGAACCGTGGGCGTCCGGCGAGCGGTTGTCCCGGCTGTCGAGGTTCTCGACCGCGAGCCGGTCGGTGGGCTCGGTCTGCCGCAGCCCGGCACCCTGGTTCCCGGCGGTCAGGCAGTCGGTGAGCCGGACGGGCTCCGCGGTCTCGGAGCGCAGCCCGTCCACGGTGTTGTCGGTGAGCCGGCAGGCGGTCAGGGTGGCGCGGGCGCCGGCCGTCAGGTGCAGCCCGTGGCGGCGGTTGGCCCGCAACCGGGAGCGGGTGGCGGTGAGTTCGCCGCCGCGCTCGACGCTCGCGCCGTCGAAGGCGTTGTCGGCGGAGTCGACGTCGCGCAGGGTGGCGGCGCCCTCGGGGCCCACCGAGATGCCGCAGGACCTGCTGCCGCGCACCTGGCTGCCGCCGAGGTAGGTGTCGGCGCCGTCGGCGATCCGCACGCCGTGCTTGCCGGAGTCGAGCACGGTGCTGTCCTCGATCCGGCCGCGCCCGTCGCGCAGCACCTCGATGCCGTGGCCGCCGGCCGCGGTGACGGTGGTGCGGCGCAGCAGCGGGTCGGCGCCCTCGCGCACCACGATGCCGGCGCCGGCCGCGCCGCGGACCTCCAGCCGGTCGAACTCGGCGGCGCTCTCCCCGGTGAGTTCGACGCCGTCGGTCTCGGCGTCGCGCACCACCACCCGCACCAGGCCGGGGCCGGCGCACTCGCCGACGTGGATGCCTGCCTGGGCGGGGGCGGTGACCTCGCAGTCCTCGAAGGTGCCTCTGGAGCGGCCCGCGATGTGCAGGCCGTGCCCCTGGGTCCGGACGGCGCGGCAGCGGCGCAGCAGCGGATCGGTGCCGTCGGTGAGCACGTAGCCGTGGCCGCGGACGGCGGTGACGGTGCAGTCCTCCAGCACGACCCGGGCGGTGGAGCCGACGAACACGCCGAGCGCGCTGTCGCGGATCTCGGTGCGCAGCAGGTGCGTGGTGCTCTGCTCCTCCAGGGCGACGGCGGGCTTGTCGGTGGCGGAGATCTCGCAGTCCTCGACGACGCCGCGCGCCTCGCCGTTGGCGCACACCCCGTTGCCGCGGGCGTCGCGCAGCACGCAGCGCCGGACGGTCGGGTTGGCCCGCTCGCCGATCACCAGGGCGGAGGTGCCCAGGTGCTCGATGACGCTGTCCTCGACGACGCTGGTGCCGGTGGACGTCTCGACCAGCCCGGCACCGGCCGGGTTGACCACCCGGCAGCCGCGCATGGCGAGCTCGCCCTGCTGGCGGGTGAGCACGGCGGTCCACGCGTTGCCGGCCACCTCGCAGTCCTGCAGGGAGAGTCGGCCGCGCGGGATGTCCACGGCGGGCAGTTCGTCGTCCTGCCCCTGGAGCACCAGACCGGTCAACCGGACGGCTTCGGTGAGCACTTGGACCACCGAGCCACGCCGCGGGCTGATCCGCACGCTGCCCCGGACGTCCTCGGCGGTGATGCTCACCACCTTGGTGAGCACCAGGTTCTCGTCGTAGCGGCCGGGGCGTACCGAGATCACCGCGCCGCTGCGGGCGGCCTGGAGGGCTTCGCCGATCGTGCGGTAGGAGCCGGGCTCCCGCTGCTCCGCGCAGACCGTCAGCACCGGGCGCGACATGCCTGGGTTCCCTTCGTCGTGGCCGGCCTGCTCATCACGAACAGGTGCGCCTGCACCTGGTCGCGTCGGGACTGCATCCGGTTCCTCCCGGCCTCGCGGCGCACCCGCTCCTCAGGGCGTGCCTTCCGCGCGCCCCTCTCCGGTGCTACGGGCGGCGGGGGCGGTCCGGTTCAGGGGCGGGCGTCCGGGCCGGCGAGGGCGTTCAGGCGGGCGCGGACGGCGTCGGCGTCCCGGTGCTGCAGGTCGTCCAGGATGGCGAGGCTCCGCGTCCAGGCGGCCCGGGCGGCCTCGGCGTCGCCGAGGGCGAGGTGGGTGTCGCCGAGGTGGGTGTGGATGTCGGCCTGCAGGAAGTAGTCGCCGACCGCCTGCCGCAGCCGCAGGGACTCGCGGTAGGCCGGGAGGGCCTCGTGGTACTCGCCGAGGTGGTGGTGGATGAAGCCGATGCTGTCCCAGATGGACGACTGGCCGGGGAGGTTGCCGGTGTCCCGGGCCAGGTCGAGCGCCTGCCGGCAGTACCCGAGGCCCTCCCGCGGCTCGCCCTGGTGCGTCAGGTACCAGCCGATGCTGTTGAGCGCGAGGGCCTGCCCGTTGAGGTCGCCGATCACCCGGAACAGCTCCAGCGCCCGGTGGGACTCCGCGACCGCTTCGGCGTCGGCCTGCTCCTCGCCGAGGGCGAGCGCGAGGTCGAGCCTGGTCCTGCCCTGGCGCGGCCGGTCCCCGAGGGTCTCGAACAGGTCCAGGGCCAGGCACAGTTCGTGCCGGGCCTCGGGCTGGCGACCCTGGGAGCGGTGCACCTGGCCGAGCCAGCGGTGCGCCTGTGCCTGTCCGCCGAGGTCCCCGGTCCGCTCGGCGGCGGCGAGCGCGGTCTCGCTCGCCCGCTGCCACTGCTGCCACAGCCCCGACTTGAGCAGGTAGGACACCTGCGCGCCGACGAGCTGCCAGGCGTGCGCGTCGAGCCCCTCGCGGTGGGCCAGGTCGACGATCCGTTCGAGCACCGGCTGCTCGGCGCGGTACCAGGCGAGCGCCTGCCCGCGGTCGGCGAGGCCTTCCGGCTCCACCCCCGCGGCCGGCTCGGCGAGGGGCAGCGGCTGCCAGGAGGCGTCGTCGGCGTACGCGAGGCAGCCGGCGCGGTGCGCGGTGTGCAGGTAGTGGTCGAGCATCCGCAGGGTCGCCGCGGCCCGCTCCCCCGCGGGCTCGTCGGCGGCCGCCCGTTCGGCGGCGTAGGCGCGCAGCAGGTCGTGCAGGGTGTAGCGGTCCCGGTCCGTCTCCGTGATCAGGTGGGCCCGGTGCAGGTCGTCCAGCAGCCGGCGGGTCTCGGACGGCGGCAGGCCCGCGAGGCTCGCCGCCGCGTCCGCGTCGACGTCCGGGCCCGGGTGCAGGCCGAGCAGCCGGAACAGGCGGGCGGCGGCCGGTGCCAGGGCGCGGTAGGACCAGGAGAGCACCACCCGCACGTCCGCGTGGCCGTCCCCGGTGGACAGCAGGTCCAGGCGGGCCCGGGAGTCGCGCAGTTCGCGCGCCCAGACGCCGAGCGGGGTGCCGGGGCGGTCGGCCGCCCGGGCGGCGGCGATGTTCAGGGCCAGCGGCAGCCGGGCGCACAGCTCGATCAGCTCGTCGGTCTCCTCGGGCTGCTCCTCGACGGCCGCGGGGCCCAGGCGGCGGGCGAGCAGCTGCCGTGCCTCGGCGCGGGAGAGCACGTCGAGGGCGAGCGGGACGGCGCCGTCCAGGGCGACCAGTCCGGGCATCCGGTTCCGGCTGGTGACCACCACCAGGCAGGTGTCCGAGCCGGGCAGTAGCGGACGGACCTGCTCCGCCTCGCGGGCGTTGTCGAGGACGATCAGCGTCCGGGTGCCGGCCAGCCGGCTGCGGTAGAGCGCGAGTCGCCCGTCCGGGTCGGCGGGGATGCGCGGGGCCGGGACACCGAGCGCGTCCAGGAAGCCGCGCGCCACGTCGGCGGCGTCGACCGGGGCCCTGGCCGGATCGAAGCCGCGCAGGTTGGCGAAGAGCTGCCCGTCGGGGAAGCGGTCGGCCACCCGGTGGGCGAAGTGCACGGCGAGCGCGGTCTTGCCGACGCCGGCGGTGCCGGCGATCGCCGAGATCACCACCGCGCCGCAGCCGAGGACCCGCTCGCCCAGCAGTTCGTCCAGCGACTGGAGTTCCCGGGACCGGCCGGTGAAGTGCCGGATCGCCATGGGCAGTTGCTGTGGCACGGTCGGTCCGGTCGGTCGGGGCGAGGAGCGCGGGAACGGCGGGGCGTCCGGTCCGCCCGACCCCTCCGGCTGCTGCGGATCCGCGTCCCGGACCGCGGCCAGCCACCGGGCGCGGGTGTCCGGGTCGACGCCGAGGGCCTCGGCGAGCCGGACCACCGAGGACATCCGGGGCCTGCGCCCACCCGCCTCCAGCGCGCTGATCGACCGGGTCGACACCCCCGAGCGCTCGGCGAGCTCGTCCTGGCTCCACCCCGCCGACAGGCGACGCTCGCGCAACAGCACGGCGAACTCAGCAGCCCCCACACGTCCCCCAGACCCCGGCCAAGCCTGCCGTCGCCCCGCCCCTCCGGCGCGGACCGCGGACGAGCGTAGCGGGAGCGAGCCGAAGTGTCAGGTCAACGTCAGGTCAATGTCGGACCAACGTCGTGGTCGCCCGGACCGCCCGACGGCGACGATGAACGCCCGACGGACCCACCGAGGAGGAGCCCATGAACGCTCGTACCGAGCGAGAACACATCGCTGGCGGGCGTCAGTTCACGCCCCTCGGCCTGCTCGGGCGACATGTAGCCGGGCGAGCCGATCATCGCGCCGGAACCGCACCCGGAACCCGTCGTCCTCGGCGAACTCGGCGTGCACCTGCTTGACCGCCGCGGGCCGCCCGTCCGGCGACACCCCCAGCAGCACCCGGCCCATCCCGCCACGCCCCAGCTCGGCAAGCACCCGGTACGGGCCCGTCGCCCCTGCCCCCTTGTCGCTGCGTGCGAGCAGATGATATGGACGGCGGGACCGACAGAACGTGTTCAGACAACTCGAGGCGTTCGTCCGCCGTACAGCGGGCAGTCATGAGTGGTCCGCCGGGCGGTACCCCGCAGCCGCTGTCCTTAGGGGTGCCGTCCTCCACCCTCGTGACACCCAGAGGTCATTTCACCCATGGCAGAGCTGAACCGCCGCCGTTTCCTCCAACTCGCGGGCGCCACCGCCGCGTTCACCACGCTGTCGCAGAGCATCGCGCGCGCCGCGGCGATCGCCCCGCAGGGCGCCACCGGCACCCTCCAGGACGTCGAGCACATCGTCGTCCTGATGCAGGAGAACCGTTCCTTCGACCACTACTTCGGCGCGATGAAGGGGGTCCGCGGCTTCGGCGACCCCCGCCCGGTGACCCTGCCGAGCGGCAAGTCGGTGTGGCACCAGACGGACAGCAGCAAGAAGGAGGTGCTGCCGTTCCGCCCCCAGGTGAACGACCTGGGCATGCAGTTCGTCCAGGACCTCAACCACGACTGGGCCGGCGGCCACAAGGCCTTCAACAACGGCAAGTACGACCAGTGGGTACCCGCCAAGACAGCCACCACCATGGCCTACCTGACCCGCCAGGACATCCCCTTCCACTACGCGCTCGCCGACGCCTTCACCCTCTGCGACGCCTACCACTGCTCGTTCATCGGCTCCACCGACCCGAACCGCTACTACATGTGGACCGGGTTCACCGGCAACGACGGCACCGGCGGCGGCCCGGTCCTCGGCAACCAGGAGGCCGGGTACGGCTGGACGACCTACCCCGAGCGGCTGGAGCAGGCCGGAGTCTCCTGGAAGATCTACCAGGACATCGGCGACGGCCTGGACGCGGCGGGCTCCTGGGGCTGGATATCCGACGCCTACCGCGGCAACTACGGCGACAACTCGCTGCTGTACTTCAACAACTACCGCAACGCCAAGCCCGGCGACCCGCTGTACGACAAGGCCCGCACCGGCACCAACGCCAAGGCGGGCGACGGCCTGTTCGACGTCCTGCGCCGCGACGTCCAGGCCGGCACGCTGCCGCAGATCTCCTGGATCGCCGCCCCCGAGGCCTTCACCGAGCACCCCAACTGGCCCGCGAACTACGGCGCCTGGTACGTCTCCCAGGTGCTGGACGCGCTCACCTCCAACCCCGACGTGTGGGCCCGCACCGCGCTGTTCATCACCTACGACGAGAACGACGGCTTCTTCGACCACGTCGTGCCGCCCTTCCCGCCCTCCTCCGCCTCCCAGGGCCTGTCCACCGTCTCCACCACGGCGGACTACTTCCCCGGGAACATCTCCAACGCGGCCGGCCCGTACGGCCTCGGCCAGCGGGTGCCGATGCTGGTCGTCTCGCCCTGGAGCACCGGCGGCTACACCTGCTCGGAGACCTTCGACCACACCTCGATCATCCGCTTCATGGAGCGCCGCTTCGGCGTCCTGGAGCCCAACATCTCGCCCTGGCGGCGCGCCATCTGCGGCGACCTGACCTCCGCCTTCGACTTCACCGCCTCCGACGCCGCCCCGGCCGCGCTCCCCTCCACGGCCGGCTACCTCCCGCCGGACCGCAACCGGCACCCCGACTACGTGCCCACCCCGCCCGCCACCGGCACCATGCCCAAGCAGGAGCCGGGCACCAAGCCCACCCGCCCGCTGAAGTACGCCCCGTCCGTGGACGGGGCGGCCGACACCGCCACCGGCAAGTTCCGCCTCACCTTCAGCGGCGGCGCGGCAGCCGGCGCCCAGTTCCTGGTGACCTCCGCCAACCGCACCGACGGCCCGTGGACGTACACCGCCGAGGCGGGCAAGTCGACCTCGGACGCCTGGAACACCACCTATTCCAAGGGCGTCACCGACCTGACCGTCCACGGCCCCAACGGCTTCCTGCGCCGTTTCCGCAACCCCGGCAAGACCGCCGGGCCCGAGGTCACCGCCCGCCACAACCCGACCACCGGCAACCTCGACCTCACCCTCACCAACGCGGGCACCGCGGACGCCGTCCTCACCGTCGCCAACGCCTACGGCGGCACCCCGCAGACCGTCACCGTCCGCCGGGGCACCACGGTCGCCCACACCGTCGACCTCGGCGCCTGCCGCAACTGGTACGACGTGACCGTCACCTCCACCGCGACCGCCGACTTCGTCCGCCGCCTGGCCGGCCACGTCGAGACCGGGGCCCCGGGCCTGTCCGACCCGGGGATCATCACCTACTGACCCGCCCCGGCACCGACACCGGCGACCCGCCCCGGGCCCCCTCACCGGCCCGGGGCGGGCCGCCGGGCCGGGCGGAGCGGGCCAGCGCGGGTCGGCGGTGTGACCGCCATTCGGCGCAGCGCTGCCCCGCACGCCGCGGGCCCCGCCCGGCGGGCCTGCCTATCGTGGGCGAATGACCGACCGTCGGACCGCCCGGCCCGTCGCGAGCCGTCACGGCTACCTCGTGGCAGCCGCCGCCTTCGCCGTCTGCATGACCGGAACCACCCTGCCCACCCCGCTCTACGGGCTGTACCAGGACGAGATCGGCTTCTCCGAGCTGACGGTGACGGTCGTCTTCGCCGTCTACGCCTTCGGCGTCATCGGCGTCCTGCTGCTGTTCGGCAACGTCTCCGACACCGTGGGGCGCCGCCCGGTGCTGCTCTGCGGACTGGGGTTCGCGGCCTGCAGCGCCGTCGTCTTCCTGGCCGCGGACTCCGTGCCCCTGCTCCTCCTCGGCCGACTGCTGTCCGGCTTCTCCGCGGGCCTGTTCACCGGCACCGGCACCGCCTACGTGCTGGAACTCGCCCCGCCCGGGCACCGGGCCCGTGCGGCCTTCGCCGCGACCGCCGCCAACATGGGCGGGCTCGGCTGCGGACCGCTGCTGTCCGGCGTGCTCGCCGAGTACGCGCCGAACCCGCTGGTCCTCCCGTTCGTCGTGCACCTGGTGCTGATCGCCGTGTCCCTGGCCCTCACCCGGCAGCTGGCGGAGACGGTCGCCGGGGCCCGCCCGCTGCGCACCGCCCGGCCCAACCGGCCGTCCCTGCCGCCGGAGGTGCGCCGGGTGTTCGTCCCGGCCGGGATCGCCGCCTTCGCGGGCTTCTCCCTGCTGGGCGTCTTCACCTCGGTCAGCCCCGCCTTCCTCGCCACCGACCTGGGCGTGCACAACCTCGCCGTCGTCGGGCTGATCGTCTTCACCGCCTTCTTCGCCTCCACCCTGGGCCAGCTCCTGGTCCCCCGACTGGGCACCGCGCGGGCGATCCCGCTGGGCTGCCTGGTCCTCATCGCCGGGCTGGCCCTGCTCGCCGCCTCCCTCGCCTGGACCGCCCTCGCCCCGCTGGTCCTCAGCGCCCTGGTGGGCGGCGCGGGCCAGGGCATGGCACTGCGCGGCGCGGTGGGCGAGGTCGCCGCCGCCAGCCCCGCCGAGCACCGCGGCGGCGCCCTCTCGGCGCTCTTCGTGGTCGCCTACTTCGGCATCTCGATCCCGGTCATCGGGGTGGGCCTGCTCTCCGGCCCGGTCGGACTGGCCCACGCCGGCCTGCTCTTCGCCGCCTGCATGGCCGCCCTGGCCGCCGCCTCCGGGGCGTACCTGCTGCGCCAGGCGAGCGCCCAGGCCTGACGCCGTGTTACCGTCCCGACGCGGTGCGTGAACACCTGGAGGCCTCCGCCATGAGCGTGACGAGTCGGTACCGGGACGCCTGGGAGGGCTTCTGGCGCGATGCGCCGGAGGAACCTGGCGCGGTGATCTGGGACGCGGAGCCCGCCCTCACCGCGGAGCGCCACCTCGCGCTGTTCGACCCCCACCTCGCCGACCCGGAGCTGCCCGTGGTCGACCTCGGCTGCGGCAACGGCACCCAGACCCGCTTCCTGGCGGGCCGCTTCCCCCGGGTCGTCGGGGCCGACCTGTCCGCCGCCGCCCTCGATCTCGCCCGCCGCCAGGCTCCCGCCGGGCAGCCCGAGTTCACCCGTCTGGACGCCACCGACCCCGAGGCCGTCCGGGCACTGCACGACCGCCTCGGCGACGCCAACGTGTACGTCCGCGGGGTGATCCACCAGAGCGAGCCCGCCGACCGCCGACCGGTCGCCGAAGCCGTCGCCACCCTGGTCGGCGAACGCGGACGCGCCTTCGTCGTCGAGCTCTCCGAGGCCGCCAAGCAGGTCCTCGCCGACCTCGCCCGCTCCCCCGCCGGACCGCCCCCGAAGCTGCGCCCGGTCTTCGCCCACGGCCTCACCCCCGCCGAGGTCGCCGACGCGGCCCTCACCGAGCTCTTCCACGCCGCCGGCCTCACCGTCCTCGCCTCCGGCGACCTCCCGCTGACCACCACCGAGTCCACCCCCGACGGCCACCGGATCGAACTCCCCGCCCGCTGGCTCGTCGCAGGCACCCGGCCGGGCCGGCCCTGATCCCCGGGCGGGCAGGCCCCGAGTCCGCAGCAGCCGGGCTGGCCGTCACGTCACCGGTCGGACCGGAGCCGCTCCCTGGCGGGCCGGGGCCGGAGCCGCTCCCCGGTGGCGGCGGTGCCAGAACGGGTGGTCGGGCCAGCGCTGTTCGAGGACGTAGTACGCGGCGTGGTGGCGCCGGTAGGCGGTGGTGACGGCGGCGACGTCGGCGGTGTAGCGGTCGAGTGCGTGCGGGTCGCCGTCGAGGTGGGCATGGACGGCGGCCCCGGCGGCCTGGCCGGTGTAGAGGGCGGTGAGGATGCCCTGGGAGGAGAGCGGGTCGAACGCGGCGACCGCGTCGCCCGCCGCCGTCCAGCCGTCGCCGTGGACGCGGTCGAGCCGTGCGGTGTGCGCGGGTGCCCGGATGGGTGCGGGGAGTTCGCGCCGGGCCGCAGCGGCGCGGTCGGCGGTGGGGCCGGTGGCGGCCAGGCGCAGCCCGAAGGCCCGGCCGTCGATCCGGGCCGCGGGCAGGTCGGCGTCGGTGAAGCAGCTGACCAGCAGCCGGCCGCCGGGCAGCTGGGCGCTGTACCACCAGCCGTCGGGCGCGGCTTCGACGAGCGTGGTGCCGTCCGCGGTGCCGTGGGCGTCGAGGGTGAGGTGCAGCGCCACCAGGCGGTCGCCGAGGATGCGGCGGGCGCCGTGGGTGGTGGCGAGCGCGGCACGGCGGCCCATGGCGTCGACGAGCCAGCGGCAGCGCACCGTCCGCCCGGCCAGGCTGACGGTCCAACTTCCCTCACGGTACGGAGCGTTGGGCCGCAGCACGCCCTCGCGGACATCCACGCCGACCGCGCGGGCGCCCGCCCGCAGCCGCCGGTCGAACAGCGCGCGGTCGAGGTGCCAGCCGGGCCCGTACGGGTCGTTGATGCTGTCGACCGATCCGAGCCGGGGCGATCCCCAGGCGGAGTGGTTGCCGTAGCAGGGCAGGTGACCGTCGCCGGGGACGGTGTCGGCCACCCCCAGGTCGCGCAGCAGCATCCGGGCGACCGCCGGCAGCGCCTCACCGACCGGCGGCGGGCCGCCGGGGGCGTGGGCGAGCAGCACCCTGCGCCCCCGGGCGGCCAGCGCGAGGGCGGCGGCCGTACCGGCCGGGCCGCCGCCCACCACCGCGACGTCGAAGTCCGCCGTCACACGCCACCCTCGGTCGGCGCACTGCCACCCTCGGTCGACCCGCTACCGCCCCCGGCGGGCAGGGCCTCCTCGCCGAAGGGGTCGAGCTTGTCGAAGTACCCGACGGTGACCTCCTCCGCCGAGAGCCCGGTGAGCGCAAGGACCTCCACGGCCGCCTGCATGCTCAGCCCGTCGTGGGCGGCGGTCGCGGCGGGGACGTGGATGGCGCTCAGGTTCCGGGTGTCGGAGACGCCTTCGAGCGCGAAGCCCGGCGTGGACTCGACCTGCATCCGCTCCGGGAACCGCCCGTCGCCGACGGTGTACGGGCGGACCTCGACGATGCCGAAGTCGTGCCACTGCGCCACGGCCTGCTTCAACTGCTGCTTGTAGTCGCCGTGCAAACCCCGCAGCCAGGAGGCCCGCCGGGCGAACGCCGCCTCGCGGCCGTCCTCGTCGGCCTGGGTGACCTCCTTGTTGACGATCCGGTAGTCGCTCTCCTTGAGCACGTGGTTGGGCACCCGGGCCGGCCAGAAGGTCGGCAGGTAAGGGTCGTAGCGGGGTCCGAGCTGGTTGGCGGCCTCGTAGCCCGAGCGGCAGCTGGCGGTGTCGGTCTGCCAGGGGACGGCCATCCACCGGGTGAGGTCGCCGGGGCCGGACTGGTGCAGCGGCCCGTCGGGTCCGAGGGCCCGGGCCTGGCTGAGCGTGTCGCCGTAGTCCGGCTCCTCGGTGCCCTCGGCGCGGTGGCGCAGGCGCAGCGGTTCGCTGTACATCGTGGTGTGCCTGATCGGCCAGGTGACCTCGCAGCCGGGGTGGAAGGCGTCGGCGAGGCAGAAGTCGAGGGCGGCGCGGTCCAGCAGGGCCGGCTGGTCGGCGACCGGTGCGTCCTCCAGGCGCCGGGGGAAGCCCGGCCACGGCGTGGTGGTGAACTCGCCCTTCATCCAGGCGAGGAGGATCGCGTCCTGGGTCGGGGAGAGCGTGAGGTACTGCAGGAGCGAGGTGGGGATGCTCTTCATGCCGTCGCCGTAGATCCACGGCCAGGGCATCGGCGAGGTCCCGTCCCGCTTGGGGTCGCGCAGCGCGGTGTAGACCTGGCGGCGCAGTTCCTCGTTGGTCGGAGAGGGGCTGGCGAGCCTGGCCAGGTGGTCGGGGGTGAGGAAGTGCTCGGGGCCGCCGAAGCCGAAGTGGGTGGCGAACCCCTTGTTCACCCACTGGAGTTCGCAGAACCGCTGCAGGATCGGCTTGACGTCCCGGTCGAAGTCGACGGTCTTCGGCGGCTCCAGCGTGCCCTGGGCGACGAAGAGGTCGTACAGCAGGTCGTGCAGGGTGCGGACGGTCTTGACGTCGGGTGCGTAGTTCGGCGGGGCGACGACGACCCAGGCGGGGTCGACGCGGACCGGCGTGCCGCCGATGGTCACCGTGGCGGTGACCGGACCGTCCGAAGTGTCGTCGCACCAGCCGTCGTTGTTGCCGTACGAGCCGAGCTCGCCGCCCCGGGGGTTGCGGGACTTGCCGACGCCGCCGAGCACGACCAGACGGCCGGCCTCGTCGGTGTGCATCCGGCCGAGCGGCACGGGCTCGCCGAGGAAGGAGCCGCCGGTGAACTCCACCGACTGCCCGCTGCCCGCGACGAGCGTCTTGCGGCCCGGGTCGACGACCAGGCTCGACCGGTCGGTGACCTTGGCATTGCGGCGTGGTTCGGGCTTGTCCTTCATGTCGGGGATGTCGAGCGGGAGGCTGAACTCGTACCAGGCGGCCTTCTTGTTGGCCACGTGCACCGCCCACTCGATGCCCACCTGCGGATCGGCGGTGGTCACCTCGCGGACGACCCGGCCGTCCGCGCCGTAGCCGTAGATCCGGAAACGGGCGGCCTGGCGTCTGATCGCACCCTGGTCGTCCTTGTAGAAGCCGGGCTGCTCGGCCGGTGGGTCCGGCACCTCGGGGCCGAGGAACCAGCCGTCCTCCCGGGTGCTGTTGCCGACCCGGGCGATGCCGATCGCGGGGTGGATCCTGGCGTAGGCGATGTCGCTGCTCAACGGGCTCTCCTCTGCTGGCGGATGCCGGCGGTTCTCCGGGGGCGCAGGCGCGCGGCCGACCGGGGCGGCGCAGGCGGGGTCGTCCGGTGCGCCCCACACCCCAGGGTCTTCGGTAGGCGAACGGGCGGAGTTGAGAAGGCGCCCGAGTGAAGCAGGGGCACTCCCGGGGAAACCGACTGCCCGTCAAACAGTTCGAGTAGTCTCGATCGGGTGGAAGCTTCCCCGGCCTCGGATTCGCCCTTACCCCCGAAGTCCGGCCCGTCCGGTGGCCCGTCCGGTGCCCTGCTGCTGCGCCGGCACCGCCCGCTGCTGCTCCTGGTCGTGGAGCAGCTGACGAGCTCGGTGGGGCGACAGGTCACGGCCCTGGCACTCCCGCTGCTGGCGATCGCCCATCTGGGCGCCGGTCCGCTGGGCGCCTCGGCGCTCGTGGCGATGACCTATCTGCCCGGTGTGCTGCTGAGTCCGCTGATCGGGGTGGCCGTGGACCGGGCCCGGTTGCGCCGGCTGCTGGTGACGGTGGGCTGGCTCCAGGTGCCCGCCATCGGCAGCGTGCCGCTCGCGGCCGCGCTGCACGGGCTGACCTGGCCGCACCTCTTCGCCGCGGCCGCCGTCTCCGGCGCGCTGGGCTCCACCCAGAGTGTCGCGCTGCAGTCCTGCCTGCCGCGCGTGGTGCCCGCGGACCACCTCCTGCCCGCCAACTCCTCGCTCACCGGCGCCCGGACCCTCGGCCTCATCGGCGGGCCCGCGCTCGGCGGCATCCTGATCGGCGTCGTCGACCCGGCCCCGGCGCTGCTGGCCGAGTGCGCCGCGTACCTCGTCGGCGGGGCGCTGTTCCTCGCGCTGCCGGCTTCGCTGAACCGCTCGCCGCAGGAGGCGGGTACGGGCGCGCGCTCCCGAATCGACGCGCTGCGGGAGGGCCTGGCGGTGATCCGGCGCGGGACGCTGCTGCGCCGCCAGGCCCTGGCCGCGGCCGGGCTCAACCTGGGCGGCGGCGCCGGCAGCGGGCTGTTCGTCCTGTACGCCGACCGGGAGTTGGGGCTGCCCCCGTGGCAGCTCGGCACGGTCTACGCCGCGTACGCCGTCGGCATGGGGGCCGGCGTGCTCGCCGCGACCTCCGTCACCCGGGCGCTGGGCATGGCCCGGACCATCCGGGTGTGCGCGGTGGGCGCGGGGGCGGCCCTCTTCCTCATCCCGGCGGCCTCCCTGGGGGCCGGGTTCCCGGTATTGGTCCTGTACCAGCTGGTGTTCGGGCTGCTGGCCACCGTGTGGTCGATCGCCATGACCACCGGCCGCCAACTCATCACCCCCGCCCACCTGTTGGGCCGCGTCAACGCCTTCCTCCAGGCCGTGCTGACCGCCACCCTGCCGGTCGGCGCCGTCACCGGCGGCTGGCTGGCCTCCCGCATCGGCATCGTCCCCGTCCTGACCGGAGCCGCCGCCGTCGCCCTGGCCGGCGCGAGCAGCCTCTGGTTCCCCCGCGACATGCTCGTCGGCGTCGAACGGGCAGCGGCGGCCGGCTCCTAGGATCCTCGGCCAGGCCGGGCACTCCGCTCCGCCGCCGAGTCCCACCGCCACCCGGACCTCCCGGCCGCCCTCACCGAACGCGTCGGCAGACTCAGCGCCGGGAGACTCAGCGCCGGGCCAGCAGGCCCCGCACGTAGGCCGCCTGGCCGACGTGCTGGAGGTCGTCGGCGATCACACTGATCAGACGCACCCCCAGGGTGACCGGGGGCTGCCACGACTCGTCGACGATCCGGCCGAGGGAGCGGTTGTCGAGGCCTCGCACGTAGGCGACGGTGCTCGCGTGGACCGCTTCGTGGTAGCCCACGAGAAGGTCGGCGGCGGCGGTGACCTTGGCGACCTGCGCGGGTCGGTGCCCGTAGCCCGTGGCCGACGCGGCGAACGGCAGGGCGAACCGCTCCGCCCAGCCGTCGGCGGTCCACACCTGCTCGCGGTCGGCCGCGTCGGCGAGGTGGTCGTCCTGCACCCGGGTGAGGTGCCAGACCAGCCAGGCGATCGAGTTGGCCGAGTCCTGCACCCGGAACGCCAGCTGCTCGGGGGTCAGGCCGTCGACCACGTCGGCGACGGTGTCACGGATCCTGTCGAATGCGTCCACGAGAAGATCGGTGCTGGTCACACCTGCCACTGTCGCCTCGCTTCCCGGTCGAGTACCCCGCCCTACCGGCGGCGTGGCGGGTCACGCGCCGCCCCGACGATTGTTTCCCGCCCGTGGAGTCCCGGCCACCCGAAACCGACGCGCCGGTGCGCTTGGTCCACAGCCCGGCGGTGTCGGTGCCGGCGCGGCTGCCCCGGCGAGCCGATCATGGCCCTGGCGCGGTCGAGCCCCCCAGGTGTGGGGCGGCCGGCCGAAGCACCACCCGATGGCATGCGGTCGGTGGAGCCCCGTTCTCGCCCACCGCGGGCCGTCCCGCCGTTTCGCCGTTTCGCCGTCCCGCCATTTCGCCCGTGTCGTCCACACCAGAAAGGTCCCTCCATGGCCGCCTCCCGGACTCTCCCCGCCGACCGCCGCGGCTCGGCACTCCGCTGCGTGAGCGCGGCTCTCGCGCTCGGTGTCGCCGTCGCACTGACCGGTACGGGCCCCGCCCCGAGGGCATGGGCCGACGACGGCCCGTTCCCCGTACCGGTGACAGTCGGCCAGTCCGATCAGGTGATCACGGTCAAGGCGGACGGCACCCGCGCCACCGTGACCCTGTGGGTTCGCCAGGACGGCGTCTGGCGGTCCCTCGACTCCACCACCGACGCGCGCATCGGGTCCGGCGGCGCGCACGACGGCCTCACCCGCGTCCAGGGGACCGAGACCACACCGACCGGCACGTACTCCATCACCCAGGCCTTCGGCATCTCCCCGGACCCGGGCACGAAGATGCCCTACCACCACGTCACCCCGCACGACTGGTGGGTCCAGGACCCCTCCTCCGCCCACTACAACCGCATGCGCACCGACACCGAGGGCGGCTTCCACCTCACCGAGCAAGGACCCCTCGGCAGCGAACACCTCGTCAACTATCCGGTCCAGTACGACAACGTCCTGGTCATCGACTTCAACACCTCCCCCGTGGTGAAGGGCCGCGGCGCCGGCATCTTCCTCCACGACCTCGGCCCCCAGGCCGGCGCCACCGGAGGCTGCGTCGCCGTCCCCGCCGCCTTCATGGCCCGGACGATGCGGTGGATCGACCCCGCCGACCACCCCGTCATCGCGATCGGCTAGGGCCTGTCCGGTGGATCTTGCGACTGTCCGACGATCCGATCGTTGTTCTGGTCATGGGGCGGGGATATCTGACCAGGGAGGAGTGGATGCGGCTTGAGCCGCATCTGCCGAAAACCGGTGGTCGCGGCGGGCGTTGGTGCGACCACCGGCAGGTGATCAACGGGATCCTGTTCCGGGTCCGCACGGGAGTGCCCTGGCGTGATCTGCACCTGGAGCGGGTTCGGGTCGAGCGCCTCGGTGGCGGCCGTCCGCGTACCCGCCCTGACCACCTGGGCGGCGATAAGGCGTACAGCTCTCGCCGCAATGAGGTCGAGCGCACGATCAATCGCCTGAAGCAGTTCCGCGCCGTTGCGACGCGCTTCGACAAACGCGCCTACGTCTTCCACGGGACAGTCAGCGTTGCGTCGATCCGGCTCCGGCTCCGGCTCCGTCGGTAGATCAAGTATCCCAAGATCCGGACGTGCCTGTCACCGTCCTCCGGGAGGAGATTTCGTCGTGATTTGCACACCTAAGGTTGCGGATGACCAACGAGAACCTCGATCTGACCTGGAGTCGGGATGGCATCTGACATTGCCGAAGTGGCTGCGGAGCTCAACATGATGGTTGCGGCAGATCACCAGGCCGCGCGCAATGCGAACAGTGAGGACCCGGCGGAGCAGTTGGCCTGGCGGCGCTTGACCGCGCAGCACGCGGACCGTCTCAGCGAGATCATGGACGAGCACGGATGGCCGACCGCAGAACTGGTCGGTGCGGACGCGGCCCGGGCCGCGTGGCTGATCGCGCAGCACGCGGACCGACAGCTCGACGTTCAGCGGCGCGCGTTGCGACTGATGGAGCAGGCAGTGGCCGACGGCACCGCCAGCCCGCGAGATCTAGCCTTCCTGCGGGATCGCACCCTTGTGAACGAAGGGCGGGAGCAGATCTACGGCACGCAGATCGCCGGCGTGAAGGACGGCTCGCCAACCCCGTGGCCCTGCGAGGAACCCGAGCGCATGGACGAGCGCCGTGCAGAAGTGGGAATCCCACCGTTCGCCGAGTACATCGCTCAGTTCTCCATCGCCTGACGCCCTAAAGATGGCATGTCGGGAGTCCCCGACGCATGGTGGGGGCATGGCGGCCGTCGATGTCTTCAGCGCGCCGGCCAACCCGGCTGTTGGGCCCGGTTCCTCGTCCGGGACGGGTTGGAGATCGAACGGTTCGTCGGCGTCCGCTCTTTGTATGATCGCTTCGACGGGGCGTGAGCGCCGGGCCCCCGCATGACAGGGCGGTTGGCCTCGATCGGCCGTGTATCCGGCCGAGGGCCGGGGGTACAGCCCAGCCTCGACGCGGCCGTGGCGTTCGCAGTCGACGCCCCGCGAAGTGGCATCGTCGATGGGGGAACCACACGTGAGTACACCTGCAGCGAACGGGCAGTTCAGCCTCAACAGCCAAGCCATGAACGGGGCCGTGGCCGCGTTGAACGGGATGGCGTTCAACAATCCGACCATCGGTGGGGGCGCCGACGAATCGACCAACGCCGCCGCGACCGCCCACAGCGGCTGGGACACCGCGGGAGCACTGCGGGCGGCGCTCGCCGAGTGGCACGAGCAGGTGGGCCAGTTGACGGAAAGGCTGCACCAGAACAGTACGGCGATGGAGCAGACCACCTCGAACTACCACAGCACCAACACTTCCATCGCCGACGCGCTGAAGCCGAAGGAGAACTGAGCGGTGCTGGGATACGAGGACGTACTCAAGGCGAACCCCGGCACGCTCACCACGGCGGCAGCCAAGTGGCGTGAGATGGCGCAGAAGTTCCACACCATGGAGACCGACTTCGACCAGAAGGTGCTCTCGGTGACCCGCAAGGGGCTGTGGACTGGCGGCACCGCGAGCATGGCGAACTTCCAACTCGTCCTCACCAAGGGACAGATCACTGCTGCCCAGACCGAGGCGAACGCCGTGGCATCGCTGCTCGACGACGCGAAGTCCGACTTCGAGGCCGCTCAGAAGCAGGTCCGCGACGCTGCGGACGGCGCCGTCAAGGCCGGGTTCAAGGTCACCGGCGCCGGCGTCGCGGTCCTGGACACCAGCACGATGGACAAGGCCACCCTGGAGGCGCTGCACCACGACCGCGAGACCCAGGACGCCTACAACGAGGCAGCAGCCAAGTGGACCAAGGCCATCGAGGCCGGTCTGCAGGCGGCCACCGACGCCGACAAGCGGGCCGCGACGGCCCTGCGCAGCGCGTCGAAGGCCGGCAGCCCGGACAACACCTTCAACGGTGAGGCGGTCGGCGGAGGCGACGCCGCCGACGCGCAGCGCGCGGCCGCGCTCGCCACGCGCATCGACAGCCTGAGCGCGGAGGAGCGGGACCAGCTGGCGAACCTGATGAAGGCGAACGCGGACAGCCCGCAGTTCTCCCGGACGCTGCTGGACAAGCTCGGCCCCGACGGCATGCTGAAGCTCGCGCAGCAGCTCGACTCCCCCGGCGACGACGGTGGGAAGAAGGCCTCCTACCCGGGGCTTCGGACGGACCTGACCCGGGCGCTGGCCTCCGCCACCCAGGACCCGAACAGCGACTTCTACAAGAAGTGGCGCGCGGACATGAAGGGCGCCGGAGACAAGAACTTCGGTTCCAACACCGAGCCGGTGTACGGCTACCAGATCCTCACCACGATGATGACCAAGGGCAGCGGGAAGTACTCCACGCCCTTCCTCACCGACCTCGCCGACGACATCACGGCCACCGAGCAGGACCACCCGGGCCTGTGGAGCTACAAGGCCAACCACAACGGCACCGCGCTCGGCGCCGACCCCCTGGACAACGTCCTCACCGTGATGGGCCGCCAGCCCGAGGCCGCGACGGCGTACCTGGATCCCGGCGCCGACGGCTCCAACAAGCGCCTGCAGTACCTGATGAAGGAGCGGCACTGGCCGGAGGGATACCTCACCGGCTACACCACGGTCAAGATGCCGGACCCGCTCGCGCAGAGCGGCCTGGCCGCCGCGATCGAGGCCGCCACCACCGGCGAGCCGGCCGGCAGCGCCCACGACGGCAAGCACACCGAGGCGCAGGCCCGGGTCATGCACGACACCATCGTCACCCTGGACGAGGGCCAGGGCGGCGACAAGATCAAGGACACGCTGCGCCGACCGCTCGCCAACGCGCTGGCCGACTATGTCGGGGACACTCACGAACTGCTCAACGGGCGCAACGACGTCTACGGCGCCCACACCGGCCACGACTCGGTCTGGAAGGACGGCGACACCGTCCGGATGGCTGTCGGCCAGGACAGCCTGGTCCGGGTCATGCGCGGCCTCTCCGACGACCCGGCCGCCTACGGCGCGCTGCACCAGGCGGAGACCGGACAGATCGCCCAGGACCTCGCCGCCCTCGGCCCTCACCCCGACCGCGACGCGGTGAAGGACGTGATGGGCAAGGGCGCGGCTGCCTTGGGTGTCTACGACGCCATCCGGGCCGATGCGGCGATGGACCTGCGTGACGACAAGAACGCCCAGGCCGACTGGAAGGCCAAGATCCTCTACCACACGGTCGGCGCCCCCATCACCCCGATCCCCGGAGTCGGTGACGCGGCCCAGCGCCTGGTCGACACGTGGACCTACGAGGTCAGCCTGAACGAGAAGGACCAGAACAACTCAGAGGCCAACGCCAAGATCTCGGACACCTACCTGGACGGCACCAAGCAGATGTCCGACCTGGTCGGCATCTGGGCCCGGGACCGCGGCATCAGCCCCGAGGACCACATGATCAACGGGCTCCAGGACGACGTCCTGAACACCCGCAACCGCAGCAGCGACGTCGCCGGCCACTACCTCGGCCGGGGCAACGCCTGATGGCCGCCGCCCGCACCTCCCGCCGCACCGCCACCGCCGTCATCGCCCTGGCGGTGGCGGCCGCGGCCGGCCTGGGCCTGTGGTGGGCGCTCGGCCGCGAGGACCCCGACCGCGGCTGCGCGGGCCTGCGCGGCGACGACCGCGTCCGCACGGTGCTCGGCTCCGCCTGGCGCTCCGACCTGCCGTGCACCGACCTGGCCGAGGGTCTGCGCCGGGCCACCACCGGCGACCGGCCCGGCGTCCACACCGTGGAGCAGGCCCGTGCCATGCGCGCCATCGTCCTCGCGCTGGCGGCGGCCAAGGACCACCACGTCCACCCGGACGTCCGCCGCCCCCTTGCCGAAGCCCTCGCCGACCACGCCACCGACACTCACGCCATACTGGCCGACACGAGCTTCCGCTACCACAGCCACGACGGTCCGAACGGCGACGCCTGGCAGGACGACCAGGGCGTTCACTTCGCCGTCTACAGGACTCAGCTGGTCCAGGCCCTGCGCGGCCTCTCGGAAGACCCGACCGCCTACGCCCTGCTGCGCGCCGCCGACCTGCGACAGGCAGCCGCCGGGCTCGCCACGGTCAAGCCGAACCCGCCCGATGCCCAGATCGAGAACCAGGTGGGGCTTGCCGCCATGCCCGCCGGAGCCTATGACGCGATCGCCGACGACGTGATGCGCGAGCGCGACACCGACTCCCAACGTACCTGGGAGAGTGAAGCGCTGAGCCGGCTCCGGGGCTCCGGGGCCTCCCCGGTGCCGGACTACTCCACCGACCCGGTCGGCCACCTCACGGCCAGCTGCCTCGACAGGATCGACCCGAACAGCGCGAGCCTCCCCGTCCAGCTCAAGGACCAGACCGTCTGCCTGCTCAACCGGTGGTCGGCATCCTCTGGCGCGAACCTCGATCAGCACAAGCTGGGAGTACTCGGAGACCGGGCGTTGAACACCACCTACACCGGGCAGCAGGAAGCGAAGAAGGCCCTCACCCCGTAACTGCCCCCCCCCGAGACCGTCCAGTCGGCTCCCGGAGCCGACTGGACGAACCGGACCGGCTGTTCCGCGGGATGCGGCAACCATCCGCGACGGTTACCCGTCCCCAGTGGCCGTGGCGTCGCGCTTGATGGCGACCATCGCGGCATCGTCGCCGAGCCGCCCGCCCGCGTGGGCGAGGAGGTCCCGGCAGAGTCTGCGCAAGAGGGTGTGGGGATCGCTGGGCGACCATGAGGCCAGCCGCTCGGCGAGCGGATAGAAGGCCCCCGACTCGTCGCGCGCCTCGATGACACCGTCCGTGTACAGCAGCGCGATATCACCCTCCTCGAAGGCGAAGGTCTCGACCTCGACACCGGACGATCCGGCCAACTCGGTGAGACCCAGAGGCGGAGCGGGCCGGCTGACATCGAGCGATGTGACTCGGCCGTGGCGAAGCAGCAGCGGGGCCGGGTGCCCGCAGTCCGCGAGGTGGATCACCGGCTCCTGGTCGGGGATGTCGAGAACGGCCGCGGTGATGAACGACTCGCTGCCGTCAGCGCCGACTGCGTCGTCAGCCGGTTCACCGGCTTCTCCCGTGCCTCCGAAGACCGCTCCCTCCAGGTGGGTGACCAGGACGGGCAATTCGACCTGACGGTATGCCGCGGTCCGGAAGGCACCGAGCACCAAGGACGCCTCCCCGATCGCGTCGAGACCCTTGCCCCGGACGTCGCCGATCAGGAAGCGGCTGCCCCGCCGCGTGCGCACGGCCGCGTACAGGTCGCCGCCGATCTGGGCCTCGGCCTCCGCCGCGAGGTAGACCGACGCGATCCGCAGCGGGCCCATGCCGGCCGGAATGGGCCGCTGGAGCACCGCCTGCGCGGCCTCGGCCACCGAACGCAGCTGGGTCATCTCCTTCTCGTGCTGCTCGCGCAGATGGGCGAAGAGGGCCACGAGCAAGGAGATCAACGCCAGGGCGACGATCTGGACGGAGTGGTTGAGGTCGACCAGCGTGGTCCGCGCAGCCGCGACGATTCCCTGGGCCAGGACGGCTGCCGCACCGACGACGGCGGTCGTCCGGGGGCCGGCGAAGGAGGCCGTGATCGCGGGGGCAGCGACCAGGAGCGGGCCGAGGTGCACCTCCGGAGGCGCCAGCATGTCCACGATGGAGATGGCCACGATCAGCGCCAGCGGGATGAGGATCAGCAGACGGCTCTGTTGTCGCGGCCACCGCAGGTCCGAACGCCACCGAGAATCCATGCCCCCTGCATACCTCTTCCCGTCGCCACGCCGCGGTCACCCGGCCTGGTCTCCTCCGCCGTGTCGGCGCACGCTCAGCACCACGCGCCTCGAGGTGTGGCGGCTGGATGTGCCGGGTGCGGGCCGCCATGCCGGGCGGACCGGCGGGTCGGCCCCCGTCTGAAGGCGTTGCCGGAGCGGAAGCGCCGGTCGGAGCGTCATCCCCGGTCTCTGGCCCGGTTCTGGCATTCTCACCGGGTGGCGACGGAACGGGCAACGGCGGGGACGACCGACTCGGGACGGGTGGAGGCTTTCAGCGACGGCGTGTTCGCCATCGCGATCACCCTTCTGATCCTCGAGATCAAGGTGCCGGAGGCCCACGGCGGGAGCGAGCTGTGGCACGCTCTCGGGGAGCAGTGGCCCTCGTACTGCGCCTACGTGGTCAGCTTCCTGGTGATCGGCGTGATGTGGGTCAACCACCACACCGTGTTCACCTACATCGCCCGCGTCGACCGCACTCTGGTCTTCCTCAACCTGCTGCTTCTCCTGGTGGTCGCCGCGCTCCCGTTCCCCACCGCGCTGGTCGCCGAGAACCTGCGCGAGCCCGACGCCTCGAACGTCGCCGCCGCCGTGTACGGGGCGGTGATGGTGGCTCATGCCGTCACTTTCGTCCTGTTCTGGTACTACGTCACCCGTACCGGCCACTGCTTCGACGAGCGCGTCGACGTCCGGGCCGCCCGCGCCACCCGTGCCCGCTTCAGCCTCGGCCTGATCGTCTACCCCGCCACCGTCGGCCTGGCCTTCGTGTCCGCGGCGCTCGCCCTCGCCGTCCACGGCGCCCTGGCCGTCTACTACGCCTTCAACCAGACGCCCGTCCCCACCCGAGACCCCGGGAGCCGACCGTGAGCGAACCGACCTACGTCCTGGCGCTGGTCGGCCGGCCCCCGGGCGCCTTCACCGCGGCTCCGGCCCGCACGCGGCTCCCGGCCCCGCTACTGGTGCGTACTCCCTGCTGAGCCGGATGACGTCGGCGGCGATCCCGGGGTCGGTGCTCGCCGGGAGGACGGGGACGGGGTGGGCTTCCGGGCCGATGAGCAGGCCGGTCCGTCCGTCCAGCGACAGGTCGGTGGCGGCGAACACCGAGGAGCGGGCGGCCTCGGAGGCGGGTCCGGCGGTCGAGCGCTCGAAGCGCCGGCGGACCAGCGGCCACAGCAGGCGCAGGGCCGGGGAGACGATGCTCGGTGAGGTCATGGTGCCGGTGGTCATGCCGGTGGCCGCGCCGCCCGGGTCGGCCGCGAAGACGCTGACGTCGCTGCCGCGCAGCCGCCCGGCCAGGTCCAGCGTGTAGACGAGGTTGGCCAGCTTGGCCCGGCCGTACCAGTGGAAGCCGTAGTAGCCGCCCGGCGGCTCGACGGCATCGAACGTGCGCTTGGCCACCTTGACGGCGCCGGAGCTCACGTTCACGATCCGGCTCGGCCCGCCGGCCCGGAGCCGGTCCAGGAGCAGTTCGGTGAGCAGGTACGGCGAGAGGTGGTTGACGGCGAAGGACGCCTCGATTCCGTCCACGGTCCGCTGCCGCTCCGCGAACATCGCGCCGACGTTGTTGACCAGCACGGTCAGCGGGCCCGCCGCGGCCAGGTCGACGGCGAGGCGCCGCACTTCGCCGAGCGACGACAGGTCGGCCGCGATGAACATCGGCCGACGCCCCGTCGCCACGGCCGAGATCCGCTCCACGGCACGGGCGCCGCGATCCGCATCGCGGCCGACCACGGTGACGGCGTATCCGCGCTCCGCGAGGCCCAGCGCCGTCTCCAGTCCGATCCCGCCGGTCCCAGCGGTCACCACTGCCTGGCGTTCCATCAGCTTCGCCCCTTCTCCCTGACCCGCAACAACCGGATAGCTATCCGCTTCGCTTCGACACGCTAGCACAAGCGGATAGCTATCCGGTTTGGTTCACGCGGCGCTGCCCACCACCCGCATCCGCAGATACCCCGTCGCACGCACGCCTGCCGTCGACTGACGCGCGGCACCGTGCCTGCACGGTGAGTTGACACCGGAGGACCCGGGCGCCTCCCGGGCACGTACGTTCGCCGTCCGTAGGACTTGGAGGCCGCGCACCCGCCTCGGGTCACCGAGCCGCGTCAGCGCGGAGGACGCAGCCCCTCGAGGAGGACACCGAGGTAGATCTCGACCCTCGCGGGACCGTGGTCGCCGCTTCGCAGTGCGTGTTCGATCCCGCAGAGCAGCCGGCGCACGTCGCCGGACCTGATGTCGCCGCGGACCGCGCCGTGCAGACGAGCCCGGTCGAGCAGGCCCGCGACCACCTCGTCCAACTCGGCCTTCAGAGCCGAGGTCTGCGCCTCGGCGTCACTGGCGGACTCGAGCACGGCGCCCAGGCCGTCGTCGTGCAACGCCATGACGAGCGTGAAGCGCAGCAGCCGACGGAGACCCTCGGAGGGATCCTCGGCGTCAGCGGCGGCGCGGGCCTCGTCGACCAGCTCCCGGAACCGCTCCACCAGGAGCGCCTCGCGCAGTGCCTGGGGGTTGGGGAAGTGCCGGTAGACGGTTCCGACGCCGACCCCGGCCAACCTGGCGATGACGTTGAGCTGCAGCAAGTCGTCCCCCACGGCCAGTTGCTCCCGGGCGACGCGCAACACCAGGGCCCGGTTCCGCGCGGCGTCCGCCCGCAGCACCGGTCCCCGTCCCTCGTTCGCCGTCACGGTCCCAGCATATGCAGCCCGTCGCGCTGCCGTTCAACCATCCGTCGACCGCCGTGGTGGTGACGGCTTTCCGCAGGTGAGCGCAGCGGGCTGGAGCGTTCGCCTCGGGAGACGGGCATCCGCGCACGGGAGGTCAGCAAGGAGCCCCGCGGCCTTCCCGACGGCGGGTGCCGAGAGCGGCGAGGGCGGCGGTGAGTTTGACGCGATCGGCGTGGTCGGCGGCGCGGCTGAGATCGCCCATCGCGGTGGCCAGCCAGGGGCGGGGGACGGCGGTCGCGTCGGGGCGGGGCAGCAGGGCCAGGCCTTCGCAGACGGTCACCTGGGCGAGGACCGGCCGGCCGATGAGCCGGTCCAGCTCGGCACGGAACGGACTTCGAGCTCAGCAGGTCGGCCGTCTCCGAGCACCTGGCGGTGCTCCGGAACGCCACATCCGGCAGGCGTCGGCCGCCCCGCGAGCAGCCGGCGCGGCCGCGTCAGGCTGCCGCGCGGGCAGCCTTGGTGCGGGCGGCGTCGAAGACGGCGTGCGTGCGGTGAAGATCTTATCGTTCGACCACAGAGCCGCGAACGGGTTTTCCGGTAGACCGACGCGTGTGCGCGCCCCTGTGGCGGGCCATGGAGGCCAGGCGACCTCTGCCGGTAGCTCCGGTACAAACCTCCCGCCAGGGCAGCGGCTGCGACTACCCCGGAGGCCGGCCGCCCGGGACGGTCATGCATCTCGGACGCACAGCCATGCGTCGGGAAGAGTTGACATGTCGGGAGTCTCCGACACATGGTGGAGGCATGGCGGATGTCGATGTCTTCAGCGCGCTGGCCAACCCGGTGCGACGGAAACTGCTGGAGAGCCTCCGGAGCGGGCCCAGGGCGGCCGGCGAACTGGCCGGGGACTTCGAGCTCAGCAGGCCGGCCGTCTCCGAGCACCTGGCGGTGCTCCGGAACGCCGGGCTGGTACGCGAGGAGCCGCGCGGGCGGCACCGCTACTACCACCTGGAGGCCGCACCACTGGCCGAGGTCGGCCAGTGGCTGCACCCCTTCGAGCACTACTGGCGGGCGCGGATGCGTTCGCTGCGCGAGCTCCTGGACGAGGAGAGTTCATGACCGAGAAGGCCGCGATCAACTGCGACGAGTTCCTGCCGTACCCGCCGGCGCGGGTGTGGGAAGCGTTGACCGATCCGGAGCTGCACGCGCGGTGGTGGGCTGCCGGGGACGTGAAGGCGGTGGTGGGGCACCGGTTCACCCTGGACATGGGGCCGTGGGGGCAGCAGCCCTGCGAGGTGGTCGAGGTGGAGCCGGAACGGCTGCTGCGGTACAGCTTCGCCGCGGGCACGCTGGACACCACCGTCACCTGGCGGCTGGTGCCGGAGGGGCACGGGACGCGGCTGCTGCTGGAGCACGCGGGCTTCGACCTGGACACGCCGATGGGGCGGCAGGCCCACCAGGGGATGGGGCAGGGCTGGCCGTCGGTGCTGCGGCGGATCGCTCCGGCGCTCGCGGAGTGACCGTTCTCGGAGCGGACGGGAACTGACGAAGGACGGAACGACCGTTCCCGGAAGCGAGAACGGTCGTTCCGGCGGCCGGGGCCCTTACCCCGCGCCCGGCCCCGCTCCCGACCCCGCTCCCGGCTGCGTCCTCAGCCGCGGCCGAGGACGCGGTCCACGGTGATCTCGATGACCACCCGGTCCGGGTTGACCCGCGGCTGGCGGTAGCGCTCGGCGTAGCGCCGCTCCGCCTCGGCGACCTGCTCGGGCTCGTCGCGGACGACCGCGACGCCCTCCAGGGTCGCCCAGCGCGCCCGGTCCACCTGGCAGACCGCGACCCGCAGGCCCTCCGGCCCGGCCTCCGCGACGTTGCGCGCCTTGCGGCTGGTACGGCTGGTGATCACCCGGGCGGTCGCGGTCTCCGGCTGGAACGTCACACCGACCGGCACCACGTGCGGCGTGCCGTCCGGGCGGGTGGTGGTCAGGGTGGCGATGTGCCGCTCGCGCCAGAAGGCGAGCATGGCGTCGTCGAGGTCGCGCGGGTCATGGGCCATGATCGCGATGGTACGGCTCCCGGGGAACGACCGGCCCACCCGGGGCCGTACGGGCGCGACACGACGCACCGCGACGCCACGCACCGCGACACCACGACCGCGACGCCACGGACCGCGACACCACGCACCGCCAGGGCTCAGTGCCCCCGGGCGATCCACTCCGCCAGCGCCGGGGCTTCGGCGCCGATGGTGGTCGGGTCGCCGTGCCCGGTGCGCACCACCGTCTCGGGCGGGAGCGTCAGCAGGCGCTCGCGGATCGAGTCGATGATCGTCGGGAAGTGCGAGAAGGACCGGCCGGTCGCGCCGGGGCCGCCCTGGAACAGGGTGTCGCCGGTGAAGACGGTGCCCAGCTCGGGCGCGTACAGGCTGACCGCGCCCGGGGCGTGGCCCGGCGTGTGCAGGACGGTCAGCTCGGTGCCGGCCACCTCGATCCGCTGTCCGTCGGCCAGTTCGCCGTCCGGCAGGCGGTCGGGGTGGGTGAGCTTCCAGAGCGGCAGGTCGTCCGGGTGCAGCAGGATCGGTGCGCCGGTGCGGGCGGCGAGCGCCGGGGCCGCGTCGATGTGGTCGTTGTGCGCGTGGGTGGAGACGATCGCCCGCAGCCGGCGGCCGCCGAGCGCCGTCTCGATGGCCTCGGCGTCGTGCGCGGCGTCGATCACCACCGCTTCCCGGTCGTCACCGACGATCCAGACGTTGTTCTCCACCTCCCAGCTGCCGCCGTCGAGTTCGAAGGTCCCGGCGGTCACCAACCGGTCGACACGGGCCGACGTCACAGGATCACCACCGAGCGGAGGACGTCGCCCTGGTGCATGCGCTCGAAGGCCTGCTCCACCGCGTCGAGTTCGATCGTCTCGGTGACGAAGGCGCGCAGGTCCAGGCGGCCCTGGAGGTAGAGGTCGATGAGCATCGGGAAGTCCCGCGAGGGCAGGCAGTCTCCGTACCAGGAGGACTTCAGGGCGCCGCCGCGACCGAAGACGTCGAGCAGCGGGAGCTCCAGCGTCATCTCCGGGGTCGGCACGCCGACCAGGACGACGGTGCCGGCCAGGTCGCGGGCGTAGAAGGCCTGCTTGTACGTCTCCGGGCGGCCGACCGCCTCCACCACCACGTCCGCGCCGTTGCCGCCGGTCAGCTCGCGGATGGCCTCGACCGGGTCGGTGGTACGGGAGTTGACGGTGTGGGTGGCACCGAGGGCGCGGGCGGTCGCCAGCTTGCGGTCGTCGATGTCGACGGCGATGATCTTCGCCGCACCGGCCAGCCGGGAGCCCAGCACGGCCGCGCCGCCGACGCCGCCGCAGCCGATGACGGCGACCGAGTCGCCGCGGCCGACGTTGCCGGTGTTGATCGCGGCGCCGATGCCCGCCATCACACCGCAGCCCAGCAGGCCGGCCACGGCGGGCTCGGCGGCCGGGTCGACCTTGGTGCACTGGCCGGCCGCGACCAGGGTCTTCTCGGCGAACGCCCCGATGCCCAGCGCCGGGGACAGCTCGGTGCCGTCCAGCAACGTCATCTTCTGCTTGGCGTTGTGGGTGTCGAAGCAGTACTGCGGGCGCCCGCGCCGACAGGCACGGCACTGGCCGCACACCGCACGCCAGTTGAGGACCACGAAGTCGCCGGGCGCGACCTCGGTGACGCCCTCGCCGACCGACTCCACGATGCCCGCGGCCTCGTGGCCGAGCAGGAACGGGAACTCGTCGTTGATGCCGCCCTCGCGGTAGTGGAGGTCGGTGTGGCAGACGCCGCATGCCTGGATCCGGACCACCGCCTCGCCCGGACCGGGGTCCGGCACCACGATCGTGGTCACCTCCACGGGCGCGCCCTTGGCGCGCGCGATCACTGCCTTGACCTGCTGGGCCATCCGATTCCACCTCCGACGGCCGGTGCGGCTCTGCACCGGTGTGACCTGCGACGAAACGACCGCAGCCGCACCGTAGAAGGGCTGCGGGGGGACTGCGGAAGCACTGCCCACGAAGCGTAGCGCCCGCTCCGCCGACGACCGACGGGGGCCGTCCGGCGCGGCTCCGGAGGAGGGGGGCGCACGGGCGGCGCTGAGCGCTCGTCAGCGCGCCTCGAACTGCCCGGAAAGCGCCGGTGTTGGCTGGAAGTGCCGCAGACGGGCGCCCCGCGGCCCACGTACGGTTCGTAGCAGAGACGGTCCACGCGACCACGCTCAGCACACCCGCCCCACCTGACGGCGCGCCACCGCGCGCCGCCGTGCCCGGAGCGTACCGACCGTACGCCCCCGCACGTTTCGCGCCACCCCGCAGCAGACGCCCGACCAGCCCCGGCCCGTGTCGAGCCGCCAGCCGGCCGCACCACCCGTCCCCCGCACCATTCCCGGATCCACCCCCCGCCGGACCGCCGCGCGCGGTCCACCGCCCTGGAGTCTGGAGTACGGATGTCCACCGAGAACAGTGCGACCGGTGCCGGAACCGGCACCGCCCCGCTCCCCCCGCTGCACTGCCTGCGCCACCTCGACCCCGGCCCGCCCCGGCTCGCCGCGCTGCCCACCGGCACGCCGGTCTGGCTGGTCAGCCGGCACGCCGACGTGCGGCAGGTCCTGACGGACCCGCGGCTGGGCCGCGCCCCGCTCTACGCGCCGGACGCGCCGTCGATCACGGTCACGCCCAACATCCTGGACGACCCGCAGAGCATGCTGAACATCGACGGCACCGAGCACCAGCGGCTGCGCCGCACCGTGCAGCGGGCCTTCACCCCGCGCGCGATAGCCCGCTGGAAGCCGTGGGTGGCCTCGGTCGTCGAGTCCCTCATCGACGAGCTGATCGACCACGGCTCCCCCGCCGACATCGTCGCCGGTTACACCCGCCCGCTGCCCGTCGCGGTGATCAGCCGGCTGATGGGCCTGGACAACCTGAACACCAAGCGGCTCGCCCACTGGAGCGACCACGCGCTGTCCACCACCGCCTACAGCGCCGAGGCGATCGTCACCGCGATGACCGAGTTCGCCGACTTCGGCGCCGGGGTGATCGCGGAGCGGCGTGCCGAGCCCGGCGATGACCTGGTCAGCAGCCTGCTCGCGGCCGCCGCCGAGGACGGCTCGATCACCGAGGCGCAGCTGGTCGCCCTGGTCATCGGCCTGGTCGTGGCGGGCCACGAGACCACCATGACCAGCCTCGGCAACGCCCTGGTCTACCTGCTCCAGGACGGCAGCGAGGCCTGGCAGCAGCTCGCCTCCGACGAGACCAGCGCCGCCGCCGCGACCGAGCAGCTGCTGCGCGCCGTCCCGCTCGGCGACGCCCACGAACACATGCCCGGTCTGATGCGCCGCACGGTCGAGGACGTGGAGATCGGCGGGGTGGTCATCCCTGCGGGCAGCGTGGTCGCCGCCGACACCGGCGCCGCCAACCAGGACCCGGAGGTCTTCACCGGGGACCTGCGCACCGAGCTGTTCTCCCCGCTCGCCGCGCCGATGCTGACCTTCGGGGCCGGGCCGCACCACTGCCTGGGCGCCTGGCTGGCCCGGATGGAGCTGGAGCTCGCCCTGCACCGGCTGGCCCGTCGGCTGCCCGCCCTGCGGATGGCCGACGCGGTCGAGCGGATCGACTGGCGCCGCGGCCTGCTCACCCGCAGCCCGAACTCCCTGCGGGTGACCTGGTGACGGGCCGGGCGGACACCGATCCGGTGATCGTCCGGGTCGACCGGGACCGCTGCATCGGCTCCGGGATGTGTGCCCTCAGCGCCCCCGAATCGCTGGCCCTCGGCGCCGACGGACTGGCCGCGCCCCTGGCCGAATACGCCGACGGCGGGGCGGAGTTGACGGATCAGTTGACCGAGGCGGTGGACTTCTGCCCGGTCGAGGCGCTCACCCTCCACTCGGCCCGCGGGGGCTACCGGATCGACCCGGCGGAGTGACCCCTCCCCGGTGGTGTCCGTCGACCCCGACCACAGCGGCGGGCACCACCGGGACATCCTGATCAATGAGCCCGGCTCATGGGTCGATGAGCTTATCGATCTTGTTCGGCCTTCGCGCCGACTGATGAGCTGACCGCATGACAAACGCGGAACCCCTTGCGGACACGGACACCCCCGCACCACCGACCGCGTCCGGCCCAGCCCACCGCTGGTCACCGGTCCTCGCCGTCGCCCTCGCCACCTTCACCGTGGTCTCCTCCGAGATGATGCCGGTCGGCCTGCTCACCCCCATGTCCCGCAGCCTCGGCGTCACCGACGGGGTCACCGGCCTCTCCCTGACCATCACCGGCCTCCTCGCCGCCGTCCTCTCCCCCTTCGCCCCGGTGCTGACCGGGCTGCGCGACCGCAGGACCGTCCTGGTCGCCTTCATGCTGCTGCTCGGCACCGCCGACGCGCTGACCGCCCTCGCCCCGAACTTCGCCGTACTGGCCGCCGCCCGGGTACTGCTCGGCGCGGCGATGGGCATCGTCTGGGGCCTCGCCGCGAGCATCGGCCCGCGCCTGGCCGACGGCCCGCGAACCGCCCTGGCCATGACGCTGATCTTCTCCGGCGTCTCCATCGCCTCCGTCCTCGGCGTCCCGCTCGGCACCTACCTCGCCGCACTGCTCGACTGGCGCGCCGCGTTCTGGGCACTCGCCCTGCTCGGCGCCGCCTCGGCCGCCGTCCTCGCCGCCACCCTGCCCCCGCTGCCGGTCCACGAACGCGGACGGCTGGGCGGCCTCACCGGCGCCCTGCGCAACCGGGGCGTCGCCGCGGGGTCGGCGATCACCACCCTCGTCGTGCTCGGCCACTTCACCGGCTACACCTACGTCCGCCCGGTCCTCGAAGCCGACGCGGGCCTGAGCAGCGGGGCCATCGCCGCCTGCCTTCTGGTGTACGGACTGGCGGGCGTCGCCGGGAACTTCACCCTCGGCCCGCTGTCCGGACGCCGCCCGAGGACCGCCGTCGCCCTCGCACTCACCGGTCTCGCCCTCGCCGCCGCCCTGCTGCCGTACGCCACCGGCGGCGTCGGCACCGTCCTGCTCACCCTGGTCGTCTGGGGCGCCGCGTACGGCGGGGTGTCGGTCTCCACCCAGAACTGGGTGCGCACCGCCGACCCGGCCGGGCTCGAAGCCTCGGCAGCCGTCTGGGCGGGCGTCTTCAACGCGAGCATCGCCCTCGGCTCCTTCACCGGCGGACTGGTCGTCGACCAGGCCGGGAACCGCGCCGCCCTGCTCGCCGCGAGCGCCCTGGCAGCCGCCGGCCTGCTGCTCACCGCCGTGTCCCGCCCCTGAAGCCCGCCACCTCCCGTCCCCGAAGGTTGTCGCAGCTTCAGTCGACGTGCTCGACCAGCAGCTTGACGAACTCCGCCGCCAGCGGGTGCGGCCGCCGCTCGTGCTGCACCGCCTCCAGGGTGGTCGGCGCCAGCTCCGGCACCGGCAGGAAGCGGATGTCCGGGCGCCGGACGTACGTGGTGCTGCGCTCGCACAGCAGCAGCCCCCGGCGGGTGCCGGCCACCATCGACAGTCCCTCCTGGATGGTGCCGGCGCCCGCCGCGTAGGCCAGCTCCCGGCCGCCGGGCGTGCGCCGGGGCGCGTTGGCCTCGCGCCAGTACTCGGGGGCCGGGCCGCGCGGTTCGATCAGCGGCAGCGCGGCCAGCTCCTCGGCGGTCACCCCGGTCATCCCGGCCGCGGTCTGCGCGGCGGAGACGGCGAGGTACACCGGCTGCCGGGAGAACTCCAGCAGCACCTCCAGCCCGGGCTCCCGGCAGGGGGCGAGGACGATCGCCAGGTCGACCTCGCCCCGGATGAGGTGCGAGAACGGGTCCGCCCAGGGCAGTTCGACCAGCTGGGCCGCGCCCTCCGGCAGGCTCGCGATCGCCCGGGCGACCGGTTCGTACACCGCGCACTGGAAGCCCAGGCGCAGCGGTCGGACGGTCGCCGCCGCGGCCCGGGCGGCGGCGAAGCCGTCCCGGAGCCGCTCGAAGGCGGGCACCGCCTGCTCGGCCAGGGCCCGTCCCAGCTCGGTCACCTCGACCCGGCGGCTGGTCCGTCGGAACAGCGGGGCGCCGACCCTGCTCTCCAGACGCTTGATCAGCTGGGAGACCCGGCCCTGGGAGACGCCCAGGAGCTGCGCCGTCCGCCCGAAGTGCAGCTGGTGGACGAGGACGGTGAAGCACTCCAGCTCCTGCAGCGGCAGCTCGGGGAGGACTTGGGCCCCGGTGGCCCAGGTGGCCCCGGTGGCCACGGGGCTGCCCGGGCCCGGCGTCGGTCGTTCCACCCCGGCAGTCTACGCGCGGCCGCCCGCCCCGCCGCAGGCCGGGGCGGCACGCAGCTCAGCGGCCGGATCGCCTTCGTGGTACGGGCGTTCGCTCGGCTCGACGTGGCCCAGGAACTCCAGGTAGCGCAGCGCGTAGGACAGGTGGTGGGGTCCGCACCCGGGCCTAACGGATCGCCACCGCCGTGCCCGAGACGCGCACCCGTGCGTCCTCCGCGCGCAGTTCGACCCGCAGGACGCCGGGGCGGCCCAGGTCCTCGCCCTGGTGCAGCGTCAGCACCGTCGGGGCGGTCACCGCGCCCAGGTCCCGCAGGTAGGCGCCGAAGGCGGCCGCGGCGGCTCCGGTGGCCGGGTCCTCGACCACGCCGCCGACCGGGAACGGGTCGCGGACGTGGAAGACCTCGGCGGCCTCGCGCCAGACCAGCTGGAGGGTGACCAGGTCGCGGGCCCGCATGAAGTCCGCCAGGCCGTCGAAGTCGTAGTCGAGGCGGGCCAGCCGGTCGCGGGTGCCGGCGGCGAGCACGAGGTGCCGGGCGCCGGCGTAGCCGACGCGCGGCGGCAGCGCCGGGTCCAGGTCGGCGGCGGACCAGCGGAGCAGGGCGAGCGCCTCCTCGACGTCGGCCGCGGGGACCTCCTCGACCTTCGGCTCGACGCTGGTGAGGGTGGCCCGCAGCAGCCCGTCGGCGCCGCGCTCGACCTCGACCGGGACGTCCCCGGCCGCCGTGGCGAAGACGTACCGCCCGGGGCCGGTCTGCTCGGCGACGGCGACGGCGGCGGCGACCGTCGCGTGCCCGCAGAACGGCACCTCGGTGAGCGGGCTGAAGTACCGTACACGGTACGCCCCTTCGGCCTGGCCGGCGGTCAGGAAGGCCGTCTCGGAATAGCCGAGCTCGGCGGCGATGGCGAGCATCCGCCGGTCGGTCAGCCCGGTGGCGTCGAGCACCACGCCCGCCGGGTTGCCGCCCTCGGGGCGGGTGGCGAAGGCCGCGTAGCGGAGGACGTCGGGCGATGGGGCAGCGGTGGCGGTGGAGTCGTCGGTCATGCCCGGACGAACGCGCTCCGCCCCTCCGGTGTTCCCGCCCGCCGGGTCACGGTGGCTCACCGCAGCACCGCCTCCAGGAAGTCCGAGCCGAGCCGGGCGCTGCCCGCCAGGTCGAGCTGGTAAAGCATGTACCGCCCGCGCCGCTGCGTCGTGAGCAGCCCGGCCTTGCGCAGCACCGCGAGGTGGCGGGACACCTCGGGCGCGCTGAGCTGCCAGGCGGGGGCCAGTTCGCCGGTGGTGTGCGGGCCGCGGGCCATGGTGCGGGCGAGCCGCAGCCGGACGGGGTGGGCGAGCGCCTCCAGCCGCTGCTGGACGACGGAGAGCGAGACCGGCTCGGGCAAGCCGGCCTCGGCGACCGGGTACTGCAGGACGGGCCGCCAGCCGGGGGCGTACACGACCAGGAGGTGGGGGCGACCGAAGGCGGTGGGGATGAAGGTGACGCCCCCGCTGTCGGCGGCGTTGGTGGTGCTGTCCTGCAGCCCTCGCCAACCTGCCGTACGCGTTCTGCTTCGACGTGCTGGAGGTGGCGCTGCCCGCGCTGCTGGTGCTGCAGCTGCACGCCTCCCCGGCCTGGTCCTCGGGCCTGTTCGTCGGCAACACGGTGCTGGTGATCGCGCTGCAGCTGGCGCTGGTGCTGCGGCTGGCGGACCGTTCGCGGCGCGCCGTCCTCGCCGCCTCGGGCGCCCTGCTGACGGTCTCCTACCTGGGCTTCTGGGCGGTCGGGGCGCTGGGCGGCACGCCCGGGGCGGCGGGCATCGCGGTGGTCTCGGTGCTGTACACGCTGGGCGAGATCCTCTACACCGGCTCGGGTACGGCGCTGGCGGCCGTCGCCCCGCCGCAGCTGCTCGGGCGGGCGCTGGCGCGCTGGGAGCTGTCGATGGGCGTGGGCCGGGCGGCCGCGCCGGCGGTGCTGACGGCCCTGCTCGCCGCGGGTCCGGGGGCACTGTGGGTGCCGCTCGCCGCCGCCACCGCGCTGGGTGCGCTGGCGGTGCTGCGGCTGGGCCCGGCGCAGTGGTAGCGCGGGTGGGATGATCGTCCCCATGGCCCTGACCCCGTACCAGCAGCACCTCCGCGACCGGATCCTGGCCGCCGCGGTGACCGCCCCGCCGGAGCCGTGGCGGCCGGTCGGCCGGGGGCTGATCCCGGTCGGCGGGCTGCTCGGCATCGGCTTCGCCGTCCACCCGGAGAGCGGGCACGACCTGGTGCTGACCGTTTCGACCGCCGGGCACGGCCTGTTCGACGCGGTGACGGGCATGAAGCTGGCGCGCGACCACGAGCCGGACGAGGACCCGGACGGCCCGGACCTGTGCTGCCCCGGCCTCGGCCAGGTCACGGACGTGCGGATCCCGGTGGCCGGGACGTGGGGCGGCGGCCTGCACACGAGTGCCGAGGGCGGCTGGCACCTCGAGGTCGCCGCCCCGGAGTGGCCGCACCACCGGGTGCTGCTCGCGACCGGCCGCGGGCCGTGGCAGGGCGAGCACGGCGAGAGCTGGTGGCAGGTCTTCGACGCCAGCTGGTCCACCCTGCGCGCCGCGGGCTTCTCCCCTACCGGCCGGACCCTCGCGGTCGCCACGAGCAGCGACCTCACGCTCTGGACCCGCGCCTGACGCCTTCCGGATGCGGGCGCCGCGCCCAACGCCGATCCTGGCGGCGAGGCGCGCCCGGCCCGAGGAAGGACGGCAATCTCCATGAGTGCTCTCGACTTCGAGATCATCGACAGCCCCGACAGCTCGCTCAACAAGACCTCCGTCCTGGTCACCGGCCCGCGGGACGCCCTGTTGGTGGACGCCGGGTTCACCCGCTCCGACGGCCGCCGCCTGGTCGAGCGGATCAAGGCGAGCGGCAAGCAGCTGACCACCGTGTTCGTCAGCCACGGCGACCCGGACTTCTACTTCGGCGCCCAGGAGGTCCAGGACGCTTTTCCGCAGGCCCGCTTCCTGGCCACCGCCTCGACCGTCGAGCACATCCAGGAGACCTACGACGCCAAGCTGCGCGCCTGGTCCCACCTGGGTCCCGAGCTGCCGACCCGGCTGGTGCGGCCCGAGGTGCTGCCCGGGGACGAGATCGTCTTCGAGGGCCACCGGTTCGAGCTGCGCGGCGCCGACTTCCACCTGCCGGACCGGCACTACCTGTGGCAGCACCACCACCGCGCCGTGCTCGGCGGGGTGCTGCTCTTCGAGGGCCTGCACGTGTGGACGGCCGACACCCCCGACTCCGCCCAACGGGCCGCCTGGATCGACATGCTGGACGACATCGAGGCGCTCCACCCGACCTGGGTGGCGGCCGGCCACCGGGTCGCCGACGCGCCCACCGACCTGAACGCCGTCGACCACACCCGCGCCTACCTGCGCGCCTTCGAGACCGAGATCGGCCGGGTCGCGGACGCCTCCACCGCCAAGGCGGCGCTGGAGCGGCGCTTCCCGGAGCTGGGGCTGCGGATCGCGGTGGACATCGGCACCAAGGTCGTCATGGGCGAGATGGCGTGGGGGTGAGCGGGCGGTGATCGAGATCCCCCGGGACGTCGCCGGCTTCGCCGAGTCCGGCGCCCCCGCCGACGTGGTCCGCCGCCAGTACCTGGCCTCCGCCCGGGGCGACCTGGCCGCGCTGCGCGCCACCCTCGCCGAGGACGTCGAGTGGACCGAGATGGCCGGCTTCCCGCTCGCCGGCACCTACCGCACCCCCAAGGGCGTCACCGCCCACGTGATGGAGCGGCTGGCCGCCGAGTGGGACGACTGGACGGCGCACGACGACCACTACGTGGTGGACGGCGAGGACGTCGTGGTGCTGGCCCGCTACACGGCCGTCCACAAGGGCACCGGAAAGCCGCTCGCGGTCCGGGTCGCCCACCACTTCACGGTCCGCGGCGGCCGGATCGTCCGCTTCGAGCAGTTCACCGACACCGCGCTGGTCAGGGACGCCATGACCGCGTAGCACCGGGCGTCCGTCCCGGCCCCGTCCACCCGGCCCCGTCCACCCGCTCCGGTCTCCCACCCGGCCCGTCGTTCACCCGAACGGGCGAGCGTGGCGCGGCGCGCCCGACACGGCCTCGACACACCACCCGGACGGCGGCAGGCTGACCCTGATCTGCGGCCGGAGAACGAGGAGTTGAGCCATGGCGGGCACGGACAGCGGCACCACCGGAGCGGGCGGCGGGCAGGACCGCCCGGTCGTGATCGTCGGCGCGTCCCTGGGCGGCGCGAAGGCGGCCGAGGCGCTGCGCGAGGCAGGGTACGGGGGCGGCATCGTCCTGATCGGCGAGGAGCACGAGCGCCCGTACGAGCGGCCGCCGCTGTCCAAGGGGTACCTGCTGGGCAAGACGCCCCGGGAGAAGATCTACGTCCACCCGCCGCAGTGGTACGCCGAGCACGACGTCACGCTGCGCCTGGGCACGGCGGTGTCCTCGATCGACCCGGCCGGGCACAGCGTGACGCTCACCGACAACGGCCGGGTGGAGTACGCCAAGCTGCTGCTCACCACCGGCTCGGTGCCGCGCCGCCTGCCGGTCCCGGGCGCGGACCAGGACGGCGTGCTCTACCTGCGCCGGGTCGAGGACAGCGAGCGGATCAAGGCGGCGCTGCGGCCGGGCGCCCGGATCGTGGTGATCGGCGCGGGCTGGATCGGCCTGGAGGTGACGGCCGCGGCGCGGGAGGCGGGCGCCGAGGTGACGGTGCTGGAGGCGCTCGAACTCCCGCTGCTGCGGGTGCTCGGCCGGGAGGTCGCCCAGGTCTTCGCCGACCTACACCGGGACCACGGCGTGGACCTGCGCTTCGGCGTCAAGGTGGCCGAACTGACCGGCGACGGCGGCACGGTGAGCGGCGTGAAGCTCGCCGACGGCACGACGGTGGCGGCCGACGCGGTCGTCGTCGGCATCGGCATCGCGCCCGCCGCCGGCCTCGCCGAGGCGGCCGGGCTGGAGGTCGACAACGGCATCAGGACCGACCGGCACCTGCGCACCTCGGACCCGGACGTCTACGCCGCCGGCGACGTCGCCAACGCCTACCACCCGCTGTTCGACAAGCACATCCGGGTCGAGCACTGGGCCAACGCCGTCAACCAGCCGCAGACCGCCGCCCGCGCGCTGCTCGGGCAGCCGGACGCGGTGTACGACCGCGTTCCGTACTTCTTCACCGACCAGTACGACCTCGGCATGGAGTACGTCGGCTACGTCGAGCCGGACGGCTACGACCGGGTGGTGTTCCGCGGCGACCCGGCCACCCGCGAGTTCATCGCGTTCTGGCTGTCCGGCGGCCGGGTGCTCGCGGGGATGAACGTCAACGTCTGGGACGTCACCGACCCGATCCGCGAACTGGTGCGCTCGAAGCGGGTGGTGGACACCAAGGCGCTGGCCGACCCGAACGTCCCGCTCGGCGAGCTGTAGCGCGGGCCGGGACGCTCAGCCCACCGGGACGCCGGGGTTCACCAGGCCCCGGCCCCCGGTGACGGTGTTGCCCGCGCCGATCGTCACCTTGCACCTCGCGGCGTCGTAATTCGTCACGTCGATCGCGTACCGGTCCGCTCCGGCGGCACCGGTGAGGTCGGAGCGGTTGCCGCGGAACACCGTGCCGCAGCCCCAGCCCGGCTGGACGCTGTGGGTCTGGTAGCCGTCGTCGGTGGTGCGCCGGCCGGTGTTGTTCTCGATGACGTAGCCGTTGCCCTTCACGTCGACCCAGGAGTCGTCGTAGTTGCGGCCGGTGAGGCCGTCGCCGTCGAAGGAGTTGCCGGAGACCAGGCCTCCGGTGGTGCCCTCCTTGAGGTCGACGTTCTCGGCGCCGATGTTCGGGCCGAAGGTGTTGCCGATGATCTGCACGTAGTCGCTGCGGTCGGAGAGGGTGTTGGCGGTGCCGACGTAGACGCCCTCGCCCAGGCCGTCCCGGTTCAGGCCGGTGTCGTGGATGCGTGAGTCGCGCAGCGTGCCGTGGGCGCTGGAGTTGCGGAAGTGCACGCCCTCCATGGTGGTGTGGTGGACCGTCACGTCGTCGAGCACCACGTAGTCCGCGGCGTCCGCCATGATGCCCTTCTGGGCGCCGGTGACGGTCAGGCCCTGGACGGTCCAGTAGCTCGCGCCGTCCAGGTGGAGGCCGTAGCCGCCGCCGGTCGGGGTGGTGAGCACGGCCCTGGACGAGCCGGTGAGGGTGATCCGGGCGGCGGCGGTGCCGGGCACGGTGGCCTTGAAGCTGCCGGAGTAGGTGCCGTCGGCGAGCTGGATGGTCTGGCCGGGCACGGCGGCCGCGAGCGCGGCCTGGAGCTGCTTGGCGGTGCCGACCTTGACGACGGCCGGAGCCGGAGCCGGGGCTGCCGCCGCGACGGGGGCGGCGGGCGCGGCGCCGAGGAGGAGGGCGGTGGCGGCGGCGCCGAGGGCGAGGCGGGACTGCGGGTTCACGGACGGTGCTCCCTATGCGGTCGATGGTGACAGGAACATGTCGTCGATCACAGTGGGCTGGACCATTCCGGAGCGTCAAGAGTGCCTGCGGTGGGCGATACTGGGCCGCAGGGGCATTCCTCGGGCAGGAGACGCGGTGGGCGGGACGGCCGGATTCGCCGTGGTGGTGTTCGGTGCGCTGGGCGGCGTGGTCGCCTACCTCGCCGGCGCGGTCGGGCTGCGCGAGCTGCGACGGTTGCGCCGGGTCGGCGTCCCGGCCTCGGCGCTGGTGCGGGCCCGCGCCGCGGACCGGGAGGCCGGCGCACTGCCGCCGCGTCCGCTGCTGCAGTTCGAGACCGCGGACGGCCGGGTGGTCGAGGTCTTCTCCCCCGTCCCGTCCACCGCCCGCCACCCGCTGCCGGACGGCCGCTACGTACCGGTCCGCTACGACCCGGCCGACCCCCGACAGGTGCTGGTCGACGGGCGGGAGCGGGCGGGGCTCGAGTACGGGTTCCTCGCGCTCGGGGTGCTGGTGGTGCTGGGCGCCGTCGGCCTGGCGGTCACGCTGCTCTGAACCCGCCCGGGCGTCGGTCGTCTCCTCCGGCTTCGTCGGCACGCAGCGCCTCGACCAGCCGCCGGGCCCGGGTGTCCTCCTCGAGCAGCGCCCGCACCAGCGGGCCGGGGTCCGCACCGGCCAGGTAGGCCTCGACGGAGCGCGGGTCGGCCGGGAGCGCGACCGTCCCGGCGGTGACGGCGGCGTGGACCCGCGCGTAGTCGAGTCCGAGCCGGGCGAGCAGCTCGCCGCCGGTGTCGTCCACGTCGCCCCGCGGGTGCCGGCGCAGGACTTCGTGGACGGCCAGGACGGCGAGCAGGACGTGCTCGGTGCCGGGCGTACGGCGGCCGAGCCGCTGGGCCTGCTCGTCCGCCTCCCGCCGGATCCAGTCCGCGGAGGGGGCCGCCGCTGCACCCGGCCCGGGCTTCAACATCCGCTTCCAGAGCGGGAGTCGGTGCGGCCGGCGGCCGAGCAGCGCCTCCCGGGTGGGGATCAGCAGCGGGTCCAGCCCGGCGGGCGGGCCGGCCAGACGGTCCCGGACCGCCTGCGGTGCGACGCCCGCCGCGCGCAGCAGTTCAGCGGCGCGGGTGCGGTCGTCGGCGAGCAGGGCGCGCAGGACGTGCTCGGCGGTGAGCTTGCGCCCGCCGCCGTGTCGGACCTCCGCCACCGCGGCGGCGAGCGCGCGGGCGGCGGCGCCGGTCAGCACGAGCTCCGGGGCCGCGGGGGCGCCGAGGACCTCCCGGGCGGGCACTGCGGTGTCGGCCTCCTCGTCCGCGTCCCAGCCCTCTCCGTGCGCGCGGTCGCGCTCACGCAGCAGGGCGCGCAGCTCGCCCTCGGTGGCCCCGGCGGCGGCGAGGGCCGCGCCCGCAGGGCCGTTCGACCCCACCGCCGCGACCAGCAGGTGCTCGGTGCCGAGCCGGCCGCCGCCCGGGGTCCCGAGCGTGTGCCAGTCCGCTTCCAGCGTGGTCTCCATCAGGCCCTCCCCGCACCGGTGGCTTTGCCCACACCATACGCTTGCTTTGCCGCCTCTTTGTAGTCGGCCGCACGTAGGGGCCGCGTCAGGAGCCGGCCGCGGAAGCTTCGACGCCGCACCGTTGTTGGAACCGTGAGAAACCCGCGCCGGCGAGAGGGGTGAGCACCGTGGCCGACACACTCCCCGGGCCCGAGCACGCCCCCGACGGCGTCCCGCCCGGTCCGCACGTCCCCACGGACGGAACCGAGGACGGAACAGCGGACGGAACGGCTCAGGCGCTGGACGCCTACTCGCGGATCGTCACCACCGTGGCGGCCGCGGTGACCCCGCGCGTCGCCGCCCTCCAGGTGCCGCGGCGCGGCCGGGGCGGCTGGTTCAGCACCGCGCTCGGCTCGGCGGTGGTCTTCACCGACGACGGGTTCCTGCTCACCAACGCCCACGTGGTCGGCCACGCCGACGCCGGGACGCTGGCCTTCGCCGACGGCACCACCTCCCCCTTCCACACCATCGGCGCCGACCCGCTCTCCGACCTCGCCGTGCTGCGCGCCGACGGCCCGACCCCCACCCCGGTGCGGCTCGGCAACGCCACCGCGCTCTGGGTCGGGCAGCTCGTCGTCGCCGTCGGCAACCCGCTCGGGCTGGCCGGGACGGTGACGGCGGGCGTGGTCAGCGCGCTCGGCCGTTCGCTCCCGGCCCGCTCCGGCACCGCCGTACGCGTCATCGACAACGTCATCCAGACCGACGCCGCGCTCAACCCCGGCAACTCCGGCGGCGCGCTGACCACCGCGAACGGCGAGGTCGTCGGCATCACCACGGCGGTGGCCGGCAACGGGCTCGGCCTGGCCGTCCCGATCGACGCCACCAGCCGGCAGATCATCGCCACCCTGCTCACCGACGGCCGGATCCGCCGCGCCTACCTGGGCCTCGCCGGGGTGCCCGCCCCACTGCCGCCCGCCCTGCACCACCGCACCGGGCAGCCCGCCGGCCTGCGGATCGTCGAGGTGGTCCCCGGCTCCCCCGCCGACCAGGCCGGCCTGCACGAGGGCGACCTGCTGCTCACCGCCGCCGGAGAGCCGATGGGCAGCGCCCGCTCCCTACAGCACCTGATGCTCGCCGACGCGATCGGCCGCCCCCTGCCACTCACGGTGCTGCGCGGCCAGGCCCTGGTCGACGTCATCGCCGTCCCGGCGGAACTGCCCTCGGACGATTAGGCCGCCTCCCCCTCGCCCCGGAGACCGGCAGAGCGCGCGGAGCGGGTCGCGTCGGGGTCCGTCCCTCCCGGACGGGCCCCACTGTCCGAACCGGCGACCGCTCCGCGCGCCCCGCCGCCTGCTGTCCACCGGTTCGCCGTGGGCTCCGGAGTGCCGGCCGGTGCCCAGGGCCTCCGGCGCGGTCCGCCGGACGGCCGCGAGCAGCGGCGGGCAGGGCGAGCGGCGGTAGCCGTGCTCGCCGCCGGGCGGCTCCCAGGCCGGCACGGGCAGCAGTTCCGCTCCGCGCTCCCGCGCCTCGGCCGCTCCCCGGTGCAGCGCCGCCAGGTTCCCCAGCGATCCGCTGACCCCGACCACCACCCTGGGTGCCGCGCCGTCCTGGTGTCGCCCGCTGCCGTGCATGATCCGTCCGCGTGTCGTGGTGACCGTCCTGCTCGTCCTCCACCCAACCCGCGCCCGGCACACCCACCGGCACGTCTTGATGCCTCCCTGACGGTCCGGGAAGCGATCCGAACGCACTCCCTACGCGCGGGCCGAGCGGGGGCGTCCGGTCCTCCCCGGCACCCTAGACCAAGACATGAATGGTGCTATCGTCAGTAGCACCATGTTGCTGAAGCTGGACATCGGGGACACCCGACCACTGCACGAGCAGGTCGCGGGGGCGATCAGACGGGCCGTCGCCGAGGGCGAGTGCGCCCCCGGGGACAAGCTGCCGCCGGCCCGGGAGCTCTCCCGGGCGCTGGGGGTGAACGCCAACACCGTGCTGCGCGGGCTGCGCACGCTGCGCGACGAGGGAGTGCTGGAGTTCCGCCGGGGCCGCGGCATCACGATCGCCGCCGGTGCCGACAGCCGGTCCGAACTGGTCGAGCGGGTACGGCAGTTGGTCGCGGACGCGGCCCGGTCCGGCTACAGCAGGAACGATCTCGTGGACATGATCAGGGGGATGTCGTGACGGACGAAGGACGAGCGAAGGGACGCCCGGCCCGCCGGGGCGCGCTGTGGGGTGCTGCCGCCTGGTCGCTCGGCGTGCCGGCCCTGCTGGTCGCGCTGCCACTGGCGGCGCGCGACCGGCTGCCGGACCCGCTGGCCACGCACTGGGGCGGGCGGGACCCGGACGGTTCGATGTCGCTGACGTGGGCGGTGCTGTTCCCGGCGCTCTTCTGGCTGGTCCTGGTGCTGGTCGCCGCGCTGCTGCAGCGGTACTGCGCCGAGCGGACGCCCGGCTGCGCGGCGGTGACCCTGGCCTCCGGCGGGATGCTGCTGACGGGGGCGCAGGCCTCCATCGTGCACGCCAACCTGGACCGCGCCCGCTGGCAGGACGCCGCGTCGATGGGCATCGAGCTTGCCCTGGTGCCGCTGGCCGCGGCCGTCGCCGGGGTGCTGACCTGGCTGGCGAGCCGCCGGTTCAGGGGTCGGACCGAGGAGCGCACCGGTGAGCAGCCGCCCGGGGCGCCGGGGCTGGAGGTACCGGAGGGCGAGCAGTTCGTCTGGCTGTCGTGGGCCACGAACCCGTGGCTGCAGCTGCTGGCCGCCGTGCTGGGACTGGTCGCGGTGGCGGGCGTGCTGGCGGCCGCGAGCGGACTGGCCGGGCTGGACTGGTCGCTCGTCCTGCCCTTCGCCCTGCCTGCCGTCGCCGTCCTCGGCTGCTCCTCGGTGCAGGCGCGGGTGACCGCCCGGGGCCTGACCGTCGGCTTCGGCCCCTTCGGTTGGCCCGCCCGGCGGTGGTCCCCCGCCGACCTCGCCTCGGCCCGCGCCGAGGTGCGCACCGCCGCGCAGGCGGGCGGCTGGGGCTACCGGGTCAACCGGCTCGGCACCACGGTGATGCTGCGCGGGGGCATGTGCCTGGTGGTGCGCACCCGCCGCGGCACCGAGTTCGCGGTCAGCGTCGACGACGCCGAGCGCGGGGCGGCCCTGCTCAACGCACTGATCGCGCGCAGCGAGCAGCCCGCCGGCTGAGCCGCGCCAAGGCGTAAACCACTCAATTCGGTGGTGCTTCGAACGCCAATGCGGGTACAACAGTTGACGGCCGTTCAGGTTCGGCGGCGCCCGTCGATACGCCCCCGCCCTGTCCCCCTCGCGGCCCGAGAAGTCCACGGGCGCCCACGCGCGCCCGTACGCATGGCAAGGAGGCGTCCGTGGCTCACGACTCACGCGCGCAGGACTCCCCGGACACCTGGCGGGGTGTCCAGGACGGACGGACGGTCACGTTCCTCCGCCTCGGCGTCGGCCTGATCGGCATCCTGCTGCCACCGGCCCTGCCGTTCGGCAACTGGCTGGCCGCCGAGGTGATGGGGCGCAGTACGGACGGCTTCTGGCCGGGCTCGATGAGCGCCTCGTACTACACCGACACGCGGAACATCTTCGTGGGTTCCCTGTGCGCACTCGGGGTGTTCCTGGTCTGCTACCGCTTCGACCGCCGGGACGACCGGTGGAGCACGGCGGCCGGCGTCTTCGCGGTCGGGGTCGCGCTGTGCCCGACGTCCCCGTCCGGGGCCTCGGACGTCCAGCGCACCATCGGGGTGTTCCACCTGGTCTTCGCGAGCCTGCTGTTCTTCATGCTGGCGATGTTCTGCCTCTACTCCTTCCGCAACCCCCGGTCCACCCAGCCGGCCCGGGTCGGCGCGGCCTACCTGGTGGCCGGGGTGGTGATCCTGGTCGCCCTGGCACTGTCCGTCGCGGCCGGGGCGACGGGCATCGGCGACGACTGGCCGGTGCGACCGCTGTTCCTGTGCGAGTGGCTGGCGACGTGGTCCTTCGGTGCGGCCTGGATCGGTGCCGCGATCGAGCTCGCCGCACACCGACGCAACGGCTCCGACCAGGCCGTCGTGCCCCGGCAGCAGGGCGGCGCGGCGGTGGAGGCACGGCACCCGGAGGCCCAGGCCTGAGCGTCCGCCCGGAAGTCCTGTCTGATGGTCCGTCATCTCGCCCTCCCGGTCGACCGTTACCATGCGCACGGAGGACCGCCACCCACGGCGGCCCGGTGACGGATCCCCACGGGAGGGCGAGCATGGCGAACGAGGTCCGGGCGGAGCGCGATCCGCGGCGGAAGAGCCCGTCGGTGGACCTGCGGATGGACGTCCCGCACTCCGCCCGGGTCTACGACTACCTCATCGGCGGCAAGACCAACTTCGAGGCGGACCGGGTCGCCGCGCACGCCTCGGTGAAGGCCTGGCCGTCGCTGCCCGTCTCGATGCGCACCACCCGCGACTTCATGCAGCGCTCGGTGCGCCACCTCGCCGAGCAGTACGGTGTGCGGCAGTTCCTGGACATCGGCACCGGCATCCCCACCTCGCCGAACGTGCACGAGGTCGCCCAGGCGGTCGCGCCCGAGTCCCGGATCGCGTACGTGGACAACGATCCGCTCGTGCTGACCCACGCCCGGGCGCTGATGTCCAGCACGCCCGAGGGCCGTACCTGTTACGTGGGCGCCGACTTCCGCGACCCGGAGTCGATCCTCGGCGACCCCCGGCTGCGCGAGGTGCTCGACCTCTCGCAGCCGGTGGCGCTGTCGCTGATCGCGATCGTCCACTTCGTGCTGGACCGGGACGACCCGCAGGGCATCGTGCGCCGCTTCATGGACGCCCTGGCGCCCGGCAGCTTCCTCGCCCTGACCGTCTTCACCGGCGACACCGACCCGGTGGGCGTGGGCGGCGTCGGCCGGGAGTACAACGCGCGCGGCATACCGCTGCAGATCCGCGACAGGGCCGAGACGGAGGCCTTCTTCGACGGCTACGAGCTGCTCGACCCGGGTGTCACGCTGGTCCACCACTGGCGCCCGGACGCCGCCGCCGCGCCCGTCCGCGACCGGGACATCGCGATGTACGCGGGCGTGGCGATCAAGCGCTGAACCGTTCCTGCGGCGCTGCGGGCCCGGTCAGCCGGGGACGGAGACCAGGCCCGCCTCGTACGCCAGGATGACCAGCTGCACCCGGTCGCGGGCGTCCAGCTTGGCGAGCAGCCGGGTCATGTAGGTCTTGACGGTGGCGATGCTGAGCACCAGCTCGGCGGCGATCTCGGTGTTCGACAGGCCGCGGCCGACCAGGGTGAGGATCTCCCGCTCGCGCCCGGTGATCGCATCCAGCCGGCGTACGGCCGGGGTCGCCGCGTCCGGACCTGCCCCCCGGCCCGGCGCCCCACCCGGCGCCCGGCCGCCGACGAACGCGCCGATCAGCCGCCGGGTGACGCTCGGGGCGATCAGGGCGTCCCCGGCGGCGACCACCCGCACCGCGCCGAGGATGTCGTCCAGCGCCATGTCCTTGACCAGGAACCCGGACGCCCCGGCGTGCAGCGCCGCGTAGACGTGCTCGTCCTCGTCGAAGGTGGTGAGCATCACCACGCGTGTCGGTCCGTCGGCGGCGGTCACCAGCCGGGTGGCCTCGATGCCGTCCATGACCGGGGGCACCTCCCGGCCGCCAGGCTGGGGGCGCATCCGGATGTCCATCACCACCACGTCCGGGCGCAGTTCGGCGGCCAGCCGGACGGCCTCCGCGCCGGTACCCGCCTCGCCGACCACCTCGACGTCGGCGGTCTCCGCGATGACCATCTCCAGCGCGGCCCGCACCAGCGGCTGGTCGTCGGCCAGGACGACCCGGATCACGCGCCCACCTCCGACCCCGCAGCCTCCGAGGAGCCCGCCTCCGACGGCTCTGCCCCCGCCGGTCCCGCCACCGCGGGGACCGGCAGTCGGGCGGCGACCCGGAACCCGCCGCCGGCGCGCGGTCCGGCGTCGAACTCGCCGTGCAGCAGGGCGACCCGCTCACGCAGCCCGGCCAGCCCGAAGCCACCGCCCCGGGCGGTGCCGTGCCCCCGGCCCCGGTCGGTGACCTCCACGGACAGCTCCCCCGCCGTCCGGTGGTCGACGGACACCACGCAGGCGGTCGCGGCCGCGTGCCGGACCACATTGGTGATCGACTCCTGGACGATCCGGAACACCGCGAGGTCGATCTCCGGTGGCAGCGGCCGCTGTTCGCCGTGCCGCCGGATCTCCACCCGCACCCCCGCCGCCGTGGTCGCCCCGGCCAGCCGGTCGAGGTCGGCCAGGCCCTGCGGCACGGTGGCCGAGGCCTCGCCGTCGGCCCGCCGCAGCACGACGAGCATCCGGCGCAGCGCGGCCAGCGTGTCCCGTCCGGCGGACTCGATCTCGCCCAGCGCCGCCTTGGCCCGCTCGGGTCGGCTGTCGATGACCCGGCGGGCGGCACCGGCCTGCAGTGCGACGATGCCAAGGCTGTGCGCGACGGTGTCGTGCATCTCGCGGGCGATCCGCAGCCGTTCCGCGGTGACCGCCTCGGCGGCCGCCCGGGTGCTCAACGCCTCGGCGTGCTCCCGGTTCTGCCGCACCGAGCGCCCGACCAGCCAGGCGACCAGCGCGAGCAGCGCGGCGCCGTCGGCGGAGCCGATGTGGGTGCCGGTGAAGATGCCGACGGTGTTGCCGCGCACCAGCCCGATGTGCAACACCAGGAAGGCCATGACCAGGGCGAACACGGCCCGCGAGGTGCGGCGCGGCCGGGCGGCGGTGATCAGGCAGAGCGCGGTGTCCACGGCGAGCAGCGCGCCGGGCGGCACCTGGACGCCGCCGGCCCAGCCGTCGGTCTCGGTCCAGGCGGCGATCAGCAGCAGGGTGACCGAGAGCACCGGCAGCCGGCGCACCAGCGCGGCGCCCGCGAAGGCCACCGCCGTGTCGGCCAGGGTGAACGCCCATCCCCCATGCGCGGCGGCGCCGTGGTGCTGCCCGGCGCCGCCGCCGAGCCGGACGGCGGGATAGGCGACGGCCACGCACCAGGCGAGGCCGACCCAGACCTCGGGCGGGACGCGCCGGAACAGCGGCGGGGAGGGGGTCGAGGGCATGGTTCAAGATCGTAACGACAGTCCGACGAGCCGTCATCCACCCCTGGTTGTACGGCCGGGGGTGACGCACACCGGCGCGCACTGTCGACACCGGTCCGATGCGGCGGCACCGGCTCCCCCGGCACCGTGGAGCCCATGATCGAAGTCACCGAGCTGACGAAGCGCTACGGCCGTGGCAACGCCGCCCGCACCGCCGTCGACCGCCTCACCTTCACCGTCCGCCCCGGCCACGTCACCGGCTTCCTCGGCCCCAACGGCGCCGGCAAGTCCACCACCCTGCGGCTGGTCCTCGGCCTGAACGACCCCACCGCCGGCGCCGTCACCGTCGACGGCCTCCCCTTCCGCGACCGCCCGCGCGGGCTGCGGCACGTCGGCGCGCTGCTCGACGCGGGCGACGTGCACGGCGGGCGCACCGGCCGGGACCACCTACGGGCGCTGGCCCGCAGCAACGCGATCCCGGCCGCGCGGGTCGAGGAGGTGCTGGCGGAGGTCGGGCTCACCGGGGCCGCCGGGCGGCGGATCCGCGGCTACTCGCTCGGTATGAAGCAGCGGCTCGGCATCGCGGGCGCGCTGCTCGGCGACCCACCGGTGCTGCTCTTCGACGAGCCGCTGAACGGGCTGGACCCGGAGGGCGTGCTCTGGGTGCGCGGGCTGTTCCGACGCCTGGCCGCGGAAGGGCGGACGGTGTTCGTCTCCAGCCACATGATGGCGGAGATGGAGCACACCGCCGACCGGCTGGTGGTGATCGGACGCGGACGGCTGATCGCCGACGAGAGCCTGGCGGAGTTCTCGGCCCGCAACGCGGTGACGTCGGTGGCGGTGCGGACTCCGGAACTCACTCTGCTGGCGCAGGTGTTGCGCACCGAAGGAGCCGAAGTACGGGAGTCGGACGCCCGGTTCGGGACGGTGACCGGCATGCCCGCCGAGCGGGTCGGCGAACTCGCCCTGCGGAACGGCGTGGTGCTGCACGAACTCACCGTCCGGACGTCATCCCTGGAGTCGGCGTTCATGTCCCTGACCACCGACAGCGTCGAGTACCAGGCTGGAGAAGCCCGATGAGCACGACCCCCACCGTTCGTCCCGGTGAGCCGGCGCCCCGGTTCACCGACCTGCTCGCCGCCGAGTGGATCAAGTTCCGCTCGCTGCGCTCGATCCCCTGGGTGCTCGGCCTCAGCGCCCTGGCGATCGTCGCCGCCAACCTCAAGTCCGCCCTGTACACCCGCGACCACTACACGCCGGGCGACGGCGATCCGGCGGCCATGGCGCAGGGGGCGCTGAACGACGCCTTCAACCTCGCCTCCGCCGACATCCTGCTGCTCGTCGGGGGCAGCCTCGGCGCGATCGCCATCGCGGGCGAGTACGCCACCGGGCTGATCCGCACGACCCTGGCGGCCGTACCGGACCGCCGGGCGGTGCTGGTGGCGAAGGCCTGCGTGCTGGCTGCCGCACTGCTCTGCTTCGGGGTGCTCACCGTCGGCGTCTCCTTCGGCGTCAGCCAGGCGATCCTGTCCGATGTCGGCATCGGGCAGTCCCTCACCGACCCCACCGCCTTCCGGTACGTCGCGGCGGCCGTGCTCTTCGCCCCGGTCTGCGCACTGGTCGGGCTCGCGCTCGGCACCCTGATCCGGCACAGCGCGGGCGCCGTGGTGGGCACCGTCGTGGTGCTGTTCTTCGTCCCGTCCCTGGTCACCGAGCGCTACCGCTGGACGGCCGACCTGCTGCACGCCCTGCCACTGCCCGCCTGGCAGCGCCTGGCCCGCACCACCCTGGCGGGCCTGCGCCCGAGCGAGTACCCGGCCACCGTCACGGGCTCCTGGATCACCTTCGCGGCCTGGGCGTTCGCCTCGGTGGCGATCGCGGCACTCGCGATCCACCGCCGGGACCACTGAGGGGACCATCACCGGGAACGCCAGCGGGACCGCTGAGGACGGGACGGGGCGGGGCGGTTCAGAACGCCGAGATGCTCCCCGGCGCCCGTTCGGCCCGGCTGAGCGCCCGCAGCACGTCCACCTGACCGTGCCGCCGAACCGCCAGCCGGGCCAGCAGGCCGACCACGAAGTCGGCCGTCTCCGGGGGGAGTTCAGGGGTCGGAACGCCGACACTGACCGCGAGGTCGTCGGCGTGGACGGCCAGTTCCATCGTCCGGGTCGCCAGCAGGTCGTCGAGGGTGAGCGACCACGGCCCCCAGAACGGCAGCCGGGCCGGACGGGTGCCGTCCGCCGCCGCCAGGGCGGTGGTGAGGTCCGCGAGCACGGCGGCGACCCGGCGGTGCACCGCCGCCGGCCCGTCGGCGGCGAACGCCTCGCTGCCCTGCCGGATCCGCACGTTGACGTCCGCGTCGAGCGCCGCGTCGATCCACGCCACCCGGGCGTAGTGGTCGAGCAGGCCGACCGTCTCCTCGGTCGGTGCCGCGGCGGCCAAGGCCTCCTGCACGCACAGGACTTGGTAGGCCAGGTGCCCGGCCAGCCCGCCGACGCTCCACTGCGCCAACGCGCTCGGCCCGCGCCAGGACTCGGCCACCTCGGGGCGGCGCAGCAGCCGCTCGGCGGCGCGGGCCGCCGCCAGGAAGTCCGCTCGGGAATCCGTCACGATCCGCTCCCTACCGCCTCACGCCACTCCGGAAACCGGACCGTGGTGTCGGACCGGCGCGCTACCTTCTCCCCCACCCGGTCCTCCCCTGCCCGGTCCTCCCCTGCTCGCCGACACACCCTAGGCACGCCGGCCCGCCCAGTCGTCGACCGCCGCCACCAGCAGTGCGGCCAGCACCAGGCCCGCCGCGACCGTCACGCCCAGTTGGAAGGCCGCCGCCCAGTCGGGGTGGCGGCCGTGGGCGTGGGCGAAGAACACCGAGCCGACGACGGCGATGCCCACCGCCGAGCCGACCCGCTGCGCGGTCTGCAGCACACCGCCCGCGCTGCCCGCGCGGGCGACCGGCACCTGCTGGAGGGTCAGCGTCTGGTTCGGGGAGATCACCAGCCCGCTGCCCACCCCGGCGAGCAGCAGCGGCAGCGCCGTCGTCCAGCCCACCCGGGGCCCCGACCACAGCTGTACCGCGAGCGCCGCGGCCAGCAGTCCGCCCAGCACCAGCAGCAGCCCGGTCACCACCAGCCGCCGCCCGAGCCGGGCGACCAGCCGCCCGCCCACCGCCGCGGCCACGCCGGAGCCGACCGCGAACGGGGTGATCGCCAGACCCGCCGCCAGCGCCGAGTAGTGCAGCCCGGTCTGCAGGTACAGCGTGAAGATGAAGAAGATCGCGGTGAACCCGGCGAAGTACACCAGCGACAGCAGCACGCCCGCCGCGTACGGGCGCACCGTGAACAGCGCCATGCTCACCAGTGGTTCGTGCCACCGCCCGTAGCGCACCTCCCAGCCGACGAAGGCCGCGAGCAGCACCGCCGCCACCGGCAGCAGCAGCCAGCGGGTCGCGCTGTGCCACTGCTGCCCCTGGACGAACGGCAGCAGCAGCGCGACCGTGCCGGCGCCGAGCAGCAGCACGCCGACCGGGTCGAAGTCGCGGTGCCCGGCCCGCTCGGCGGCGGGCAGGGGCGGCGGCAGCAGCCGGTGGGCGATCGGCAGGGCGGCGACGCCGATCGGCAGGTTGACCAGGAACACCCAGCGCCAGCCGTCCTGCGGCCCGAACAGGTGGATCAGCAGACCGCCGAGCAGCGGTCCGACGGCGGTGGACACCCCGATGGTGGCGCCGAGCGCACCGAACGCCCGGCCGCGGTCGGGCCCCTGGAAGAGGACCTGGATGAAGCCGGACACCTGCGGCACCAGTACGCCGCCCGCCGCGCCCTGGAACAGCCTGGCCAGCACCAGCCACTCCTGGCTCCGGGCCGCGCCCGCCAGCGCGCTGGCCGCGGTGAACAGGGCGAGCCCGGCGAGGAAGACGGCCCGCCGGCTGCGCGCGTCGCCGAGCCGCCCGGCCGGGACGAGCATCAGGCCGAAGGCCAGCGCGTAACCGCTGAGCACCCACTGCAGTCCGCTCTCCGACATGTGCAGCCCGGCCCGTACGGTCGGCAGGGCGACGTTGACGATGCTGACGTCCAGCAGGGTCATGAACCCGGCGACCAGGCAGACCGCGAGTGCCCGCCAGCGCCGCGCGTCGGCCCGTCCGCCCACGGCGGTGGCGCCGGGCGGGCCGGTGTGCGCGATGCTGCACGGGGGTTGGGCGGTCATGAGAGCCTCTTCCCGGTGTCCGGGGCGGCCTGCCTGTCCGGCCGGTCGCCGGCCGGCTCCGCTCGGCTCATCGTCACCCGGCCCACCCGGCACCGCCACCCGGGCCGGCCCCCGGGCCGAACCTCGGGCGGGCACCCTTGCGCGTGCCCTGCCCACGCCCTGCCCGCACGCTTGCGCGCCCCGCGCACCACGCCCCGCACACCCTCACCCGAACGGCCGAACCGGATCGCGGTCGGCGCCCGCACCCCAGAGGCTGACGGCATGACCGTCGTCACCGAGAGCCCGCCGTCCGCCCCGCCGGTCCTGGACGTGCGGCAGCGGAACGTCGTCTTCGGCACGATCGTGCTCGGCATGCTGCTGGCCGCCCTCGACCAGACCATCGTCGGCACCGCCCTGCCCACCATCGTCGCGGACCTCGGCGGGGCCACCCACATGTCCTGGGTCGTGACCTCCTACCTGCCGGCCGAGACGGTGGCCACCGTGCTGGCCGGCAAGTTCGGCGACCTGCTTCCTGCCGACCTTCCTGCAGTACGTCGACGGCGACTCGGCGACGGTCTCGGGCATCCGGATGCTCCCGATGGTCCTCGGTCTGCTGATCGCCTCGATCGCCAGCGGCAACGTGGTCAGCAAGACCGGGAAGTACCGGCTGTTCCCGATCGTCGGCACGGCGGTGATGGCGCTCGGGCTCTACCTGCTCTCCCGCCTCGAACCCGGCACCAGCACGGCGCTGGCCTCGTTCTACATGTTCGTGCTCGGCGTCGGCATCGGGCTGAGCATGCAGGTGCTCACCATCGCCGTGCAGAACACCGTCGACTACGCGGACCTCGGCACCGGCACCTCCGGGGTGGCCTTCTTCCGCACCATCGGCAGCTCGTTCGGCACCGCCGTGTTCGGCACCATCTACGCCAACAGCCTCAAGACCGAGCTCGCCAGGGGCATCGCCGCCTCCGCCCGGCTCACCGGCGTCGACGCGGCCCTCCTCGCCCGCGCCGCCGAGAGCCCCCAGGGCCTGCACCGCACCGCCTGCCCGCCGTCCAGGCCGCGCCGATCGTCCACGCCTACTCCGACGCCCTGCACACCGTGTACCTGTGGACGATCCCGGTGGCGGCGGTCGGCTTCGTGGTCGCGCTCTTCCTCAAGCAGGTGCCGCTGCGCGACACCGCCCGGGCCGGCTCGACCGACATGGGCGAGGGCTTCGCCCAGCCGACCACCGCCGACTCCGACCCGCACCTGGAGTACGCGGTCTGCAAGATCGTGCGCGGCGTGGACCTCGACACCGTCCGGACGATCGTCGCCGACGCCGACACCCGGGTGGACCTCGCCGGAGCCTGGGCGCTGATGGAGGTCGCCCAGCACGCCAAGGTCATCGGCCACGCCGACCTCGACCTCATCTCCGCCTGCAAGCGGGTGCCGCCCGAGGTGCTGGAGCCGGTCTTCGACCGGATGGCCACCGAGGGCTACCTCGTCCGCGACGGCGACCGTCTCGTCCACACCGAGGCCGGCACCCGGGAGGTCCGGGCCCTCGGCCGCGCCTGGTCCGACTGGCTCAACGCCCGCCTCGACGCCGACGCCGGCCGACCCCGCAGCGCCCGGCTGCGCACCGCGGCGGACGCCATCGCCTGGCGCCTGCTGGTCGAGGACCTCACCAACGGCCTTCCCTCACACGCCCGTTCGAAGGACGGCGTGCGGGTTTAGGGGCCGTCTTCAAGCCCCCGTCGTCCGCCCGGAGGGCGGGCGGGGCGGTGTCCGATGGCCTGCGGTCGGCGCGGGCGGGAGACTGACCGTGGGGCCGAGGCACGGTTGGAGCAGAGCGATGGCCGATGGGCGGACCCTCGCCGAGGTGATCGCCACCGGCGGCCCGCTGCCGCCGCGCGAGGCGGCCCGGGTCGGCGCCCAGGTCCTGGCCGCGCTGGCCGCGGGGCACCGGTCCGGGCTGGTGCACGGCGCGGTCGAACCGGAGCGGGTGGCGCTTGAGCAGGGACGGGCGGTGCTCACCGCGTTCGCGGACCGCCCGTACGACGGCGCCCCCGCGTACCTGGCCCCCGAACGCGCTCCCGGCGGTCCGCCCGGCCCGGAGGCGGACCTGTGGTCGCTGGGCGCCACGCTGTACGCGGCCGTGGAGGGCAGGCCGCCGGAGGCGGGGCAGCCGCCCGAGCCGCGGCGCGCCGGTCCGCTCGCGCCGGTCATCGAGTCGCTGCTCCGCCCGGACCCGGCGCAGCGGCCGGGCGCGGAGTGGACCCGCCACATGCTGGACCGGGTGGCCGCGGGTCTCACCGTCGGTCCGGCGACGGCCGAGGCGCTGCCCGTCCGGGAACCGGCCGCGGAACCGGCTGCGGAACCGGCCGCGGAGGCGGGTGGACGGCCCGGCGGATGGTCACGGCGGCACTGGGTGCCAGTGGCCATCGTCCTCGCGCTGGCGCTGATCGGCGGGCTGGTCATCCTGCTGGTCGGCCGGGGCACGCACCACCAGGCGACCGTCACCGCCCCGACCACGCCGCCGTCGGCGACCGCACCGGCGACACCCGAGACGCCCGAGACCTCACCGTCGGCCCCCGAAACACCCACGCCCGAAACACCGGCACCCCAGACACCGGCACCCCAGACACCGCAGACCCCTGCGCCCCAGACACCGCAGACGCCCGCACCGCAGACCCCTGCGCCCGCGGTGCCCCCCGGCTACGTCCGTACCACCGACCCGGCGGGCTTCAGCTTCGCCGCCCCCGTCGGCTGGACACGGACCGACAACGGCCTGGGCGCCGGCGACTACTCGCCGGACGGCGGCGGTCAGGTGCTGCGGTTCACCCTTGTCCCCAACCCCTCCGGTCAGGCGCCCCTCGTCGGCTTCCGCCAGCTCGAACAGTCACTGACCCAGCAGGGCGGCTACACCCGGATCGACCTGCGCACCAACACCTACCAGGGCAACCCGGGCGCCTACTGGGAGTTCACCTTCGGCTCGGAGCACGTCGGCGCGCAGTCCTTCCTCGCCCCGAACGGCACCGAGTACACCGTCTACCTCTCCACCTCGGAATCCGACTGGGCCGCCTACCAGCCGGTCCTCACCACCGCGCTGAACACCTTCACCATCCCGTGAGCAGCCGGGCCGCTACGCCCCGATCTCCTCGATCCGCCGGCCGTCCACCCAGGCCGACCAGCCGTTGGAGCAGATGATGTGCGCCCAGTCCCCGGCCCGTTCGAGCACCTGCAGCTCGACTCTCGCGTCGATCCTGGTGATGGCGGTGAGGGCCGGGTCGGGTGCGCTCCAGGCGGACATGCCGCCGGACGGGACACGGTGGGTGGGGCGGAAGCCGGGTTCGCTGGGCGGGAGCGGCGGCACCGGGGACGCGGGCGCGCGGCTGACCGGTTCGGTGACCTCGGTGACCGGCTCCGCCTCCGAGCGGGAGGCCTCCTCGGCGGCCTCCGGCCGGTAGAGCTCCTCGGGCAGCGTCAGCCCCGGGATCGGCCGCAGGAAGTCGGCGGCCAGGTTGGTCGCCTCCACGACGCCGAGCGCCCGGAGCCCGAATCGGACGTGCGACCAGTCCTCCCCGGCCCGGGTGAGGCTCTGGCTGGCCAGGGCCCAGACGGTCGGCTCGGTCACGACGAACAGGACCATGTCCTCCTGCGCGACGGGCCGCCCCTCCTCGTGGCCGGTCACCTGGACGTCGTGCAGGGAGAGCAGGCTGATCCAGGTGAACAGGGTGCCCGCGAAGGTCGCCAGGGTGAGCCCGGGTTCGTAGGCCCTCGGGTCACCGGTCCCGGCCGGTTCGAGGTCCCCGGCGTCCGCGTAGCGGCGCAGCTCCCGTTCGGCGACATCGGCCGTGACGGAGGGCAGGAGCGTGCCGGTCCGCCCGCCGGGGTGCAGCTGGGCGGCGAACAGCTCCGCGACGCAGTGGCTGATCCAGCGCCGGTCGGCCACCCGGAGGGCGTCCTGCTGGGCCTCCAGGACGTCCGTCAGGGAGACCGTGACCGGCGCGGGCCGCTGCCGCCGGCCGGCGAAGGAGCGGAAGAAGGCGGTCTTGTAGGCGTCGACCAGCACCAGCAGGAAGGCCAGCTGTTCGGCCGTCAGCTCCTCCATCGCCGTCGGCAGCGGGATCGGCTGCCCGTTGGAGAACTGGACCTGGAGCTGCACCCACCAGGCGAGGTCCTGGGGTGCGAACGGGGCCATCAGCTCGTACTCGCCGGACGGGCCGGGCCGCAGGCCGACGAAGACGTCCTCGGCCTCGTGGGAGGCGTACAGCCGGCACGGGGTCGGCGCGCTGTCGAACAGGGCGCTGCGGGCGTCCACCACGCGGTCGGGGACGGCGAGCGGGAGCAGCGCGGCCCGTACGACGGCGGTGGACAGACCGGTGAACTCCCGGAGCAGCTCGCCGGGTTCGCGGACGGGTTCCGTCTCGTCGGCACCGGCGGCGGCCAGGTCGGGCAGCGGCGACAGCAGGGCCGGCTCGGGCAGGTCCACGTGGCGTGCCAGCGGCCCGAACTCGGCCCGCCGGAGGCGGATGGTGCGGGCCAGGCCCCCCGGCGAGGAGAGCTCCCGGCTCTCGGCCCCAGGCCCGGTCGCGGTGCCGGTCGCGTTGAGGATCCTGGTCTCGGTGAGGGCCGCTTCGCTGTCCATGGCTCACCTCTCCTTCTGCGGTTCGTTCCCGGGTTCCGGGCCGGAGGCGATGCCCCTGGCCACCGTCCCGGCCTGACCGCCGACCGCCTGCGCGGCGACGCCGCCGACGTCGCTCAGCCCGGGCCCGGGCAGGGCGCGGAACGCGGGATACAGGTCGCCGTGGCTCTGGACGAAGGCCGTCAGGTTCGAATCGACCTGCTGGGCGAGGCCGTTGATCGAGGTGCCGAACTGCTGCTTGGACAACAGCTCCATCTGCGACGGGGTGTACATGCCCTTGCCGCAGTCGGTCAGGAACCTCTTCATGTCCAGGACCCGCTGGTAGGCGGCCGGGTCCGCGCCCTTGTAGTAGTACATCATCGGTTCGAGCTTGGTGGAGATGTCCTTGGCCACGCCCCGGGCGGTCTCCTGCAGCGCGCTGCCCGGGCTCAGCCCGGTCTCGTGGGTCGGGTTCATATACGCCTTGTAGGTGGTCACCGATCCGGTCTGCGCGGCCCACTTGGGGTCGGGCGGGTAGCCGAGGGCGTCGTTCTTGAGCACCGGCAGGTTCTGGTACGCCTCCGGGTGCTTGCTCTGGGTCACCGACTGCAGCGCCTTGCCCGCGTCCTGTCCGCCGGTGGCGTCGGCGTAGGCCTTGTTGTACGCCTGCTGGAACGCGTCGTTGGCGTTGGACGGGCTCACCGGCTTGCCGTTGAGCGTCAGTTGGTCGGTGGTCCTGATCTCCTGGAGCTTCTTGTACAGGTCCTCGGCCCGTTGCGAGGTTGGCGGGGCCTTCTCCAGTTGTGCGAGCGTCTCGCGGTAGGTCTTCTGGTTGAGGGCCAGGTCGCGGTCCATCCCGACGGTGCCCTTGCTCTTGTCGTTGCGCAGGTCGGTCAGGTCGTCGACGGTCAGCTCCCGTCCGCCCCTCTTCCAGCCCTGTGCGTTGAGCTCGGCGACCTGGTCCTGCTGCACCTTCCTCAGCACCGGTTCGAGGACTTCGGCGTACTCGCCCTGGATCTCCGTGCGCGCGGTCTTCAGGGTGGCCTTCGCCTGGAAGTTGGAGTTGATCTCGATGGCCTTCTGCTTCAGCGCCTGCCGGGCCGCGGCGATCTCCTCCGCGCTCGCCCCCTGCGCCCGCAGGCCGCGCAGGTCGCTAGCCATCTGCTGGAACTCCTCGGCCGCCTTGCGCCCGGCGGCCTGCTCGGCGCTGAAGGCGGCGTCGGTGGCGGCGTTGGCCGTCGGGACCGGGCCGGGCGGCGGCTGGGCGGGTGGCGCCGCCGAGGCCTTGAGCTTGTTCAGCGCGGAGCTCTCGGTGGCCACCTCGGCCGCCGCCGGAGCGACGCTGCTCAGGAGCCCGTGCAGCCCCACCGCGTTGCCGAGGTCCTGGACGAGGGCGAGCGCGATCGCGGCCCGACCGGCCTGCGGGGCCGGGCTGTTCGGGTCGATGACCTGGCCGACGGTGGCCTGGTAGGCGGCCTGGAGGGTGTTGATCGGCAGCACCGCGTCGGCCGCGCCGAGCAGGGCCTTGCCGATCCCGCCCTCCTCGTAGCCGACGCCGAAGCCCTGGACGGCGTTGCGGCCGACCATGAACGCCCCGAGCTGGGCGGCCCCGGCGGCGGTCAGCGGCACCGCGAACGGTGCCAGCAGCATCTCGGTGGCGATGGCGACGTGCTGCACCCGGGTGGCGCCGGCCTCGTGCTCCTCGGCCTCGACCGCCGCCAGCTGGGCCGCGGCCGCCTCCCGCTCCGACGCGCCCTGCGACTGGTTGAACACGGCGGTGGTCAGCTGCCGCAGCGAGCCCTCGGTGTCGGTGCCCGGGGCGCCGCTCTCGAGCCGCTGCAGTACCCGGTTCGCCGACTCGAATTGGCCGGGCGGCAGGTGGTCGATGAGGTTGCTCAGGTAGTTCTCCCGGGCCTCGATCCCGTCCAGCCGGTGCAGGAAGTCGGTGTAGTCGCGCTCGGCCTGGCTGCCCCGCGCCACGGCTGCGACGAACGTGTCCCTGCCCGTGTCGCGGAACCTCTCCCGCGCCGTGTCCACCGCGGCGTCGGCGGCGGGGATCATCGCCGCCAGGTTCTTGACGGCCTCCAGTTGGTCGGCGGTGAGCCCCTGGGCCGGGTCGAGGCCCTCCTTGAGGGTCCGCAGCTGCTGCCAGTAGGACGGGTCGTTCATGTTGGCGCCGTCGAGCGCGCTGAGCCGGTCCCGGATCACCTGGGCCGGGTCGGGCGCGGGCGGCGCGGGTGCGGGTGTGGGGGCCGGCTGGGCGGCGGGCTGGTCGGGCGCGGGCTGGGAGTCCCCGGCCGGCGGTTCGGGAGCGGGCTCGGGACCGGGAGGCAGGGCGGCCAGCACCGGCTCGGGCTCCTCCGGCGGGAGCGGCGGGAGCGGTCCGGCGTCCACCGGAGGTGCCGCCTGCGAGCTGGGCAGGGTCAGGGCCGGATCCGCCATCCCCTGTGCGCGGCGCCAGTTGAGGTACTGGTTGAACTCGGCGTCGCCGGGCTGCCCGGTGAAGCCGGGGTGGGTGGCGCGCCACCGCTGGAACGCCGGGTCGTCCAGCAGCCCCTGGATCCAGTTGTCGATCGCCCGCCGGTCACCGGGCGGCATGCCCGGCTGCGGCTGCACCGGCGGGCTGCCGCCGCTGTCGTCCGGGCCCCCGGTACCCGGGCCGCCTGCGAGGGTGCCGGCCAGGTTGCCGAGGAAGGAGCCCAGGACCCCGCCGGCGCCCGCCGCGACCGCCCCGACGGTGGAGTACCGCAGCACCGTGCCGCTGCCGGTGCAGCTCAGCCAGGCCTGGCCCGTGCACTCGAGCGATCCGCCGTCGTCGGCGTGGGCCGGGAGGGCGTCGGTGAGCCCGTGCAGGGCCAGCGCGGTGCCGAGGAGCAGCAGGACGCAGGCGGTGGCGGGCGGGCGCGTGCCGGTGCGGCCGATCAGGACCGCGGCCACCGCGAGGGCCCCCGCGAGGACGTACTTGACCACGCCGTCGGGGACGAACGAGGCGACGATCAGCGACACCGCGGAGCCGAGCATGCCGACCGTCACGCCGGTGACCCCGGTGACCCGGTGCCGGCGGGTCGGGGCGACCTGCTTGACCACCGCCGACCAGATCCGGCGCAGGAACGTCGACACGATGCCGCCCAGCACGGTCGGCGCGCCCGCGAGCAGCCCGACGGCGAGCACCGCCCCGGCCGCGGCGGGCACGACCTGCGCGGCCAGCAGTGCGACCGCCGCGCCCCACAGCAGGTGGACGCCCGCCGCCCGGTCGCCGCGGACCAGCCCGGCGAGCGTGTGCGGCAGCCCGCGCAGGTCGGCGAGGAAGCGCGCGGTCCCGACGGCGTGCCAGTAGCCGAACACCCCGAACAGCACCGTGGTGAGCAGGCCCCAGAACAGCGCGCCCTGGAAGAAGTTGCCCTGGCTGGTGGCCGGCGCCCCGTGCGGTACTTTGCGCCAGCCGCCGTAGCGGACGGCGATCAGCCAGACGTTCATCGCGTAGCCGATCAGGCCGCCGACCACCGCCCCGGTCACGGCGGAGAGGACGTTCTCGCGCAGCCACCCGGGCAGCCGCCGGGCCACATCGCGCAGGGTTGGGACGGTCTGCGGGGCCGTGGCCGTGGTCATCTCGGCGCTCCGTCGGTCGACGCTCTTCCGGTCATCTCAGCGCTCCGTCCGGTCCACGATGACGAACCCGCCCGCGTACGGCTGGGCGGAGGTGCGCACCCGCAGCACGGCGTTGCCCGCGGAGGCGAAGCAGGCCGTGGTCGTGCGCCCGGGCTCCAGCCGCGGCGAGCCGACGGCTGCGGGCAGGGTGTACGGCACCCGGTCGCCGTTGTGCAGGGCCACGCAGCCGTACGAGGGCACCCGCAGGTACTGCGGGTGGAACCGTCCGTCCAGCACCACGGCGCTCGGGCCGGGCGCCACCCGCTCCCCGGCCCGGACGGCGGCGGGCGTGCCGAACGGCCGCTGCCAGACCACCAGCGCCAGGAGGACCGCCAGCAGCGCGTACGCGGTGGTGTGCGGCCCGACCTCGCGCAACCGGCGGACGGTGCGCTCCGGATCCGCGGCGAGCAGGCCCAGCGGCGCCCCGTACGCCAAGTGCCCGGCGTAGGCGATGGCGATCAGCCCCGGTCCGCGCAGCGCGTAGACGCCGGCGACGGGCGAGGCCACGGCCAGGGTCTCGATCATCAGGCCCCAGACCAGCGCCCACTGCCAGCGGCGGCCGGAGGCGAGGACGGCATAGCCGATCCCGAAGCCGATGCCGACGGCGAAGTGGAACGCCCAGCCGAGCAGCCCGGTGCGCGGGTCCGAGGAGTCCGCGTCCAGGGCGAGGACGCCGTAGGTGTCGATCGGCGCGAACAGCCGGACCCCGGCCAGCGCGAACGGCACCCGGAACAGGTCGTAGCCGAGGGTGCCGAGCAGTCCGCCGACGGTCCCGACCACCAGGGCGCGGTGCAGACGGGCTCGGCGCGGGCGGCGGGCGGTCGCGACGCCGAGGGCGGCGAGCAGCGCCAGGCTCGGGACGGTGACGGCCCAGAACCAGACGGCGAACGGCGCCGATCCGTACGCCCAGGCCAGGACGGGGGTGACGGGGAGCAGGCCGAGAAGCGCGCAGAGGACCCCGGCACCTCGCCAACCGGGGACACCTCGCCCGCCGGGCCCGGGAGCGGCCCGGACCACCGGGCATCCCACGGTCGAGGTGTGCTGCTCTCCTCGTGCCCGCTCGGCCATGTCAGGATCCGATCCGACCTTCTCCTGCCACGATTCCACCGGCGAGTGACCACGGGCAACCGGCCCGGGCGGCGGCTACGCTCCGAGGTCCCGGCTACGCTCCGAGGTCCCACAGCCGGACCGTGCGGTCCGAGCCCGCCGAGACCGCGCGGCGGCCGTCCGGGGTGAAGGCCACGGCGTTGACGTTCCCGGTGTGGCCCTCGTAGCGGGCCAGCTCCCGGCCGTCCCCCGGGTCGACCAGCCGCACCCGGTTGTCGACACCGAGGGCCGCGAGCAGCTCGGCGTCGTAGTAGTCGGTGCCGCTGCCGGTCAGCAGCCGTCGGCCGTCGGGGGACACCGCGAGGCAGAGCAGGTTGCCCGCGCCGACCTCGAAGTCGCCCGTCTCCGCACCCGTGACCGGGTCCCACACGTGCAGTCGGCAGTCCATGGTCGTGGCGACGGCGAGGCCGCCCCGGGCGGCGAAACCGACGGCGGTGACCACGAACAGCCGCTCGCCGAACCGGCGCAGCTCCGTACCGCCCTCCACGTCCCACAGCCGCACCTGGTCGGCGCCGAACTCGGTCTGGGCGGCGCCGGACAGCAGCTGCCGGCGGTCCGGGGAGAACGCGACGGCGGTGACGTCCGCGGTGTGCCCCGGGAAGCGCCGCAGCTCCTGCCCGGTCGCCGGATCCCAGCAGCGAACGGTGCGATCCCCGCAGCCGGTGGCGACCAGTCGGCCCTCCGGCGAGAAGACCGCGGACAGGCAGCCCTGCTCCTGCCCGCGGAGGCGCCGCAGTTCCGTCCCCGTGGCGGTGTCCCAGACGACCGCCGGCCCCCAGACCCCGCCGGACACCGCGAGCCGCCCGTCCGGCGCGAGCGCCACGCACTGCACCCCGTCCTCGTGCGCCGTCCACCGCCGCACCTCCGCCCCGCCCGCGAGCTCCCACAGCCGCACCGTCCGGTCCTCACTGCCGGACAGCACCAACCGGCCGTCGCCGGACACGGCGACGCAGGTCACCGGCCCGGTGTGCCCGGTCAGCACCGACGGCGGCCCGGGCGGAGGCCCAGGGGGCGGGCCGGGCGGCGGGCCGGGCGGTGGTCCAGGCGGCGGGCCGGGCGGTGGTCCCGGCGGAGGCCCGGGAGGCGGCTCGGGCGGTGGACCCGACGGAGGCCCGGGAGGCGGGCCCGAGGGAGGTGTCGCGGTACCTGGCATCTCAGCGCTCCAGCCCCCAGGGAGGTGACCCGCCCGCGACCACTGTCGACGCTACGCCTCCCCCCGCCCGGCCATCCACCCCGCCGACGGCTGCCCCGACTACAGGCAGGTGGTATCGAGTTCGAGGTCGAACGGCGCCGGGAGGTGAACGGGTGTGCCGAAGGGGTGCGGGCCGCTCTCACCTGCGTACCCGAGGCGGGTCGGTTCGCTGTACAGCGTGCAGCTGCGATCCTGCCGGTCGATGAGGAGGTAGAGCGGTGCACCGTACTGGCCGTAGCGGCGGCGTTTGACGACCCCAGACCATGCGCCCGCACGGCCACCCGACCGCTTTGGACTGCTCCTGGCCGTCCAGGCGCCGTGACCGGGTCACATCGCCTTTCCTCCGTCATCGGACCACCGAGCGTCGTCAGCCGGTCAGCCAGGGGGCTTCGGGGAGTCTGGCGGCGGGGTCGGGGCCGGAGAAGTCCGCGGTGGTCGGGGTGCCCAGTCCCTGCATCTGCATGGTGACCCGGCGGAGGGTGCCGTCGCCGTCGACCCAGTAGGTGAGGGGCGAGCGGCCGCCGTCGGGGGCGGAGCCCTGGGCGCGTGGTCCGGCGATGCGGTCGTAGCTGCGGGCGTCGATCCGGTCGCGGCCCAGCCAGCGGGCTCCGGACTGGGCGAGCAGCAGCGGGTTGTCGGGGCGGTCGGCGCCGAGTCGGGCCACCAGGCTGAGCCCGGCGTCCAGGGGGTCCGCGGTGTAGGAGCGCGGTGACCAGCCCTGTCGGGGGACGTGCTCGGCCTGCTGCCACGCCGGGCCGTCGATGCCGGCCGGCTCGGGGGCCAGGCCGAGGCCGCCGGTGTCCCAGACGACCAGCCCGTGGTCGAGCGGACCGCTCGCCCCCATGGTCCGGTAGCGGCCGACGCCCCGGTGGGTGCGGTAGTCCACGACGCCCTCGACCCGGATGGTGACTCCCCCGCCCTCGGCGGCGGTGAGCGTCACCCCCACCGGGCTCGCCTGGTAGAGGTTGAGCCGCGACAGGGCCAGCCGGGAGGCCTCGTCCGTGGTGACCGGCCGCTCGCCGGCCTCCTCGGAGACCGTCCGCCGGGCGACCAGGCCGCCCGCCACGGTGCCGCACACCGCTATCGCGACCAGGATCAGGAGCCGGCGGCGCCGACGCGGCCTCCGGGGGTCGGTCTTCACCTTCCGGGCCATGCGGGTGCCTTCTCTCGTCGCTCGATGTTCGGTCGGGTCGGTCACAGCAGTCGGGCGGGTTCGGGGACCGGTGGTCCGCGAACCCGCCCGATCCGGCTCGGGGCGTGCAAGCCCTTAGCCCTGCCGGAGGGCCCTGCGCCTACGGACCAGCAGCACCAGCGCCGCGCCCAGGGTGATCAGCACCGCCGCGCCCGCCACGGCGAACGGGATCGCCGCACCCGCACCGGTGGCGGGCAGGTGCCCGGGTCCGGGAGCGGGCGGGGCCGGGGGTGCCGGGGGCGCCGGCACCGGGGTGGACGTCGGCGGCGGGGTCGGCGTCCCGGTCGGCGTCGGGGTAGGTGTCGGCGTCGGCGTCGGGGTCGGGGTCGGGATCAGCCGGTTGACCGCCGTCACCGAGAGCCCGTCGTCGAGGTTGCCGGAGTTCAGCACCAGCGGCCCGAACACCGTGACCTCCGGGGCCGCGTAGCCTTCCGGCGGGCTCACCTCCTGCCAGTAGTACGTCCCCGGCACGCCCTTGCCCTGGCAGAGCCCGTCGGCCGCGGTCGTGCACGGTTCGCCGACCTTGGTGTCGGGCTTGTCGCCGGTCGGCTGCAGCCCGTCGGTGCCGTTCGTCTCGTGCCACAGCTGGAACTTGGCGCCGGCCAGCGGCTTGCCGTCCTGGTCGTGCTTGACCAGGCGCAGCACGCCCTCCTGTTGGCGGAAGCCGAAGTCGTAGGTGTGGTCGTTCTCGCCGGGCCCGCCGGTGGTCAGTTCCCGCTCGGGGTACTTGCCGCCGGAGGGGACGATGCCCTTGGAGTCGATGAAGTGGTTGTCACCGACGTCGTGTTCGGTCGGCACCCACTGGAACAGCGGGCCGTCCTTGGCGTAGTCGGCCGGATTGTCCAGCCTGATCGTGTACGTGGTCCTCGGCTTGAGGCCGCCCTCGACGTTGCTGTCGTCGAAGTAGTACTCGCCGCGCGCCGTCGTCTTCGTCGTGCCGACGAGCTTCCCCGACCCGTCGTACAGGTGGACGGTGGCGCCGGGCACCGGGCGCTGGCCCGGCAGTTGGAGGCCGCTGCGCTCGGGGTCGTACCAGACCCGGTTGCCGATCTGCAGCGGCGCCTGGTCGCAGAGCACTTCGAGGTCGCCCATCGCGGCGCCCTTGCCGAACGGCGGGAGCGGGCCGACCGGGTTGAGGCGCAGGCCTCCGTCGGCCTTTCCGTCGCGCTTGTCGAAGCCCGGGCCGTAGCCGAAGGCCATGCCGTTGGTGTCGTAGCCCGAGGTCGCGATGGAGTTCTCGACCTTGGAGAAGGCCATCCCGGCGTTCAGGGCGTTGTTGTGGCCGATCCGGTTGTTGTCGAAGAACCGGGTGCCCCGCGTGGTGGCCCCGCAGCCGTTGTTGGTGTCCAGCACGTAGGCGCCGTTCACCAGGCAGGCCTTGTTGAGGTCGCCGCCGGGCAGGACCTTGGCCATCGTGCCGGCGGTCGGACCGGCCGCCGACTGGTCGCCGAAGCGGTCCCGGAAGGCGATCAGCATCGAGCCGTCGGTCTCGATGGCGATCTCGGCCACCGCCGGCTCGGGGTTGGCCATGTAGTCGGTGCCGCAGGACCGGCCGTTCTGCGTGGCCGGGTAGGTGTCCTGCCAAGCGAACCAGCCGGCGCCGGGGCAGGCCGTGCCGACCGTGTTGCCGCGCGGGTAGTCGAGCTTCTGGTCCAGCACGGCCTGCTTGAACGACCCGGTGGCCGGGTCGAAGGGCAGCACCACGGCCCGCAGGTCCGAGGCCTTGCCGGTCGACTCGCCGGAGCAGACGCCGCCGAGGTAGCCGGTGCCGTCCTGCAGGCCGAGGCCGTACGGACGCCAGTCCCCGGCGGCCGGGCAGCCCGGGTCCGGGATCGGGTACGCGGCCTTCGGCTCCGCCGCCGTCGGCGCGGTGGCGTCGTAGCGGTAGAGCTTGCGGTCGTGGAGGTTGACGACGAAGAGGTCCTTGCCGTCCTCGCTGACCTTGATGGCGCCGAGGCTCTCCTTGCCCACCGCGGGCAGGAAGGCGTCGTCGTCGCCCGGGCCGTGCGGCGTGGTGCCGGCGTCCGGGACGGTGGCGAACAGGCTGGTCGTCTTCGTCGCCGGGTCGGTCACGTAGATCGCTCCCGCGCCGCCGGGACCGTACGCCGTGGTGCGCTTGGCCGAGGCGGCGGAGAAGAGCCGCTTACCGGCCCGGCTCCACGCGACGCCGTAGATGTTGCCGGTCTGCGCGGCGGTGGCCAGGTCGGTCACGGTCGCGTCGGTGCCGGCCACGCCCCGGGCGCTGTACGGGAAGGAGACCAGCGTGCGCGCCGATCCGCCTTCCTTGACCGCGGGTTGACAGGTCGACACCAGCGGCGCGTTCTTCTGGCAGTAGTCGCCCGGGTTCCACAGGCCCGTGGTGAACTCGGCCTTCTTGCCGCCGGAGAGGTCGACGAACTCCTCGTTACTGCTGAGCTGGTTCGGCGCGCCGGTCAGCCCCTGGCGCGAGGCGAAGGCCGGGAACAGCACGCCCGGCTTCGGATTCACCACCTGCACCCGGTACTTGCCGCCGGTCAGCTTGCCGGCGGCCGGGGCCAGCGTCACCGTGCCGTCGGCCGCCGTGGTGCCCTCGATGCCGACGCCCGCGTCGTCCGTGAGCGTCACCTTCACGCCCGCCATGCCCGGCTCCAGCACGGGCGTCCACACTCCGCTGGTGTCCACGGCCCGGATCACCCGGACCGTCACCGTGCCGTCGCCCGTCTGCGGAAACGCCGACGGGGCCGCGGCCAACGAGCAGGCGCCGATCGCGACGGCGAGCGCCACCGCGCCGCCCGCGGTACGGCGGCCGAACCCGTCCGACCGCCGTCGGTCCGGGCCGCGCGCGGCACCGGCTTTTCGTTCACTTGTCGTCGTCATCCCTGCTCTCATCGTCAAGTTGGGCATTGTCCGACGGGGCCTGCCGCCCGATCTCGCGAGGGAGTTCGTGAGTGGCGGAAAGCCGCCATTGTCAACGGGATCTTAAAGGGACTGTGGGGAAGTTCGCAGGAGAACAAGGAACCTTGACGGCCCGTCAGGCGTTCCGAGGGCCGTCGCACCATCGCGCTCCGCACCCGGCATCCGGTCGCTGACCTGCACGGAAGCACCATCCGGAGCCCACATCCGGCACCCCGGGCGCCGGATGAACCTATCGACTTTCGAACACACTTCCTGCCGGAACTGCGCACACCATGCCCAGGCGGCGGGCCAGGACCTTCAGTGGGAACTCGCCGGGCTCCGCGGCAGCCGTGCCGGCGACGGCCCGGACCGTGCCGCATCCTGACCACAGACCGCCGAGCCCCGAAGGAGACGCCCTTGCGCATCACCGACGCCCGCACCGGGCAGCGCACCGAGATCCGCCCGCGCCGTGTCGGCCTCCTGCACGCGACCGTCGCCGTCGGCGAGCGGGGCCGCCCGTTCGGCCCCGGGGACTTGCGAGCGCTGGTGACCGGCGACGTGCTGGCCCGCGTCTGTGAGGCCCGGAGCCTGCAAGTGATCATCGAACTCGCCGTCCCGGACACCCCCGGGGAGCAGACCCGGGCGCTGCTCGAAGCCGCCGACCGACTCGGTGTCCATCCGCCCGCCGAACTGCGCACACGGCGCGAGGAGGACGGCTCCGACCCGGCCGCCGACCTCGTCATCACCAGCAGCTCCCGGCTCCGGCCCGGCCCGGCGTCCGCGCCGCTCCTGGTCACCGGCCCGGTGACGGCGCCCCCGCACGCCCGTCCGGCTTCCGGAGCCGACGCGTCGACCTCGACCACCTCGGACGCGCACGATCCCCTCGCGCTGCGCCTGGCCTTCCTCGAACACGCCGTCACCGCCCCGGTCCGACTCACCGACGACGACCTGGCGAACGCCTCGGAGAGGCTGGCCCGCTGGCGGGCGCTGGTGGCCGACTCCGCCAACGAGCCGTCCCGTCCGCCGGAGGCCGACATGGTCCGGGCGAGCTTCGACGGCCTCGACGAGGATCTGGACGCCCGCGTCGCGGTACGCGCCCTGCACGCGCTGGAGGCCAGGGCCACCCTGCCGGACGGTGCCCGCTTCGAGACCTGCGTGCGTCTGGACCAGATCCTCGCCCTCGAACTCGGCCGGGACATCGGCCGGGCGCCGGGGTGATCCGGCCGGGAACGGCAGCCCCCGTCCTCAGGTCCAGTCGACCGTCAGCCACCCGCCCCGCTCGCCCACCTCGGTGCCGAACTCGGCGCAGGCGGCGGTGAACCGCTCGCGGATCCACTCCCGGTCCTCGCCCCGGGCAGGGCGGGTGCGGCAGAACTCCAGGGCCAGCGGCAGAGCCTCCAGGCGGACCGGCGCGAGGTGCGCGCGGTCGGGGCCGTCCAGCGTCACCAGGAAGAGCAGACCGAGATCGTTGCGCAGCACCGGGTCGACCGCGTAGTCGTCGACGAAACCGCCCAGGTCGTACAGGACGCGGTCGGCGACGCCGTGGAAGACGTGGGCGGAGTGACCGGCGACCAGGGTCGCCCCGGCAGCCAGCAGCCGCGGGGCCGCCTCGCGTACGTGCGGTGGCGGCCGGGAGGTCATGTTGGGGCCCCAGTGCGGGGTGACCAGCACCGCGTCGGCCGCCCGCGCGGCCCGGGCCACCAGCGTGGTGAGCCAGTCGGGCACCCCCGTCCAGAGGTCGGCCCACGCCACTCCGGGCCGCCCCGCCCCGGCCGCGTAGTCCGCCGGGTGGTCGCAGACCCCGACCACCGCCACCCGCACCCCGCGGGCCTCCAGCACGGCGAACTCCCGTGCCGCCGAGACGCACCGTCCGGCGCCGACCGCCCGGACGCCGGCCCGTTCCAGCAGGGTGCCGGTGTCGGCGAGCGCGTCGAAGCCGTAGTCCAGGGCGTGGTTGTTCGCCAGCGTCACGCAGTCCACCCCCGACTCCGCGAGCACAGTGGCGGCCGAGGGAGGGGCCCGGAAGAAGAACGGCTTGTTCGCATCCGGCCACCGCTCCCCGCGGTCGGAGACGCAGCACTCCAGGTTGAGCACGACCAGATCGGCGGCCGCCAGCACCTGCAGCACCTCCGTGGAGAACAGCGTCCCCGGTGTCGGCGAGCGCCGCAGCTCCGGGGCGACAGCGCGCCCGAGCATCGTGTCGCCGGCCAGTGCCACCGTGAGCGCCATCCTCCGGCGCCGCCCTTCCACCCGGGTGCCCGAAGGGCGCGGACCGCACCCCTCCCCTCCAGGCTCGGCCCGCACTCCGCGGCGGGCAACCGGCAACCCCCTCCGCAGGCGCACTCGGAGGGTGGAAGGCCACCGGCCCCGCGGGAACCCGTGAGCGGCCCGCGGGAACCGGTGAGCACCGCGCCCGCGGGTCAGCCCGCCAGTGGCGGGTTGAGGCGGGCGAAGGCCTCCTGGCGGCGGTACGGGAAGTACGGGTAGGGCGCGGTGCGGGTGCTGGCGGCGTCCAGACGGGCGACCTGCTCGTCGGTCAGCGACCAGCCGACGGCGCCGAGGTTCTGGCGCAGCTGTTCCTCGTTGCGGGCGCCGATGATCACCGAGGAGACGGTCGGGCGGCGCAGCAGCCAGTTGATGGCGACCTGCGGGACGGTGCGGCCGGTCTCGGCGGCGATCCCGTCCAGGGCGTCGACGACGCGGTAGAGCAGCTCGTCCTCGACCGGCGGGCCGTAGTCGGCGGTGTCGTGCAGGCGGCTGCCCGCCGGGAGGGGCTGTCCGCGGCGGATCCGGCCGGTGAGGCGGCCCCAGCCGAGCGGGCTCCAGACCAGGGCGCCGACGCCCTCCTCCCGGGCGAGCGGCATCAGCTCCCACTCGTAGTCGCGGCCGACGAGGGAGTAGTAGACCTGGTGGGCGGCGTAGCGGGGGCGGCCGTGGCGGTCGGCGAGGGCGAGGGACTTCATCAGCTGCCAGCCGGAGAAGTTGGAGACGCCGGTGTAGCGGATCTTGCCAGCCCGGACCAGGTCCTCCAGGGTGGCGAGCACCTCCTCGATCGGGGTGCCCGCGTCGTAGGCGTGCAGCTGGAAGAGGTCCAGGTAGTCGGTGCCGAGGCGGCGCAGCGCGTCGTCCACGGACCGGGTGAGGCGGGCGCGGGAGGTGCCGGCGTCCTGGGGGCCGTCGCCGGTGGGCAGACCGGCCTTGGTGGAGACGAGCACCTGGTCGCGCCGGCCGCGGATCGCCTGGCCGAGCACCTCTTCGGAGGCGCCGTCGGAGTAGACGTCGGCGGTGTCGAAGAGGGTGACTCCGGCGTCGATGGCGATGTCGAGCAGGCGGCGGGCCTCCTGGACGTCGGTGGTGCCCCAGGCGCCGAAGAGCGGGCCGCGCCCGCCGAAGGTGCCGGTGCCGAGGCTGAGGGCGGGGACCTTGAGCCCCGAGGCGCCCAGTCGGCGGTATTCCATGTCGGTGCCGGTGGTGGCGGCAGTGCCGGTGGCGGCGGCAGTGCCGGTGGTGGCGGCAGTGCCGGTGGTGGCGGCAGTGCTGGTGGTCCTGGCGGTGCTCATGGCTGTTCTCTCCCCTCGAAGCCCCTAATGGGACTCCCGTTCCGTTAGGATGCCTTGAACCTAGCAGACTCCTTCGACTTAATGGAACAGGAATCCCGTTAATGACCGCAGAGCCCGCCGATCCGTCCACGCCCGGCACCGTCCGCCCCGGCGGCCGGACCGCCCGGGTCCGCACCGCCGTCCTGCGGGCCACCGAGGACGCCCTGGTCGAGCACGGTTTCAGCGGCCTCGACCTCGGTGACATCGCCCAGCGGGCCGAGGTCGGCCGCACCACCGTCTACCGCCGCTGGGGCAGCACCACCGCGCTGGTCGCCGACCTGCTCGCGGACATGGCGGAGCAGTCCCTGCCGCGCACGCACAGCGGCTCCCTGGCCGGGGACCTGCGGGCCAACGCCCGGCTCGTCCAGCGCACCCTGGCCGATCCCCGACAGGGCGCGCTGTTCCGCGCGGTCCTCGTCGCCGCGAACTGCGACGCGGACGCCGCCGAGGCGCTGCGGCACTTCTACCGGCGCCGCGTGGAGGAGTGGGCGCCGTGCGTCACCGAGGCCGTCGAGCGCGGCGAACTCCCCTCGGGCACCGATGCGTCGGAGGTCGTCCGGGCCGTCTCGGCGCCGCTCTACTACCGGATGCTGACCACCGCCGAGCCCTTGGACGAGGACGCCGCCGACCGCGCCGCAGCCGCCGCCGAGGCCGCCGCCCACGCCGGGGCGTACCGGCGTGACCCGGCCTGAACGCGCGAACGGCCGCACAACGCAAGCGCGTTGTGCGGCCGCCGGGTGCGGAGGGAGAGGTCAGTCCTCGTAGTAGTTGTTGACGACGACCTCGGGCCCGTCGTCGAACGCCTCGTTGAGCAGCGCACCGCCGACCAGGCCCGCCGCGCCCGCGCCGATCAGCGCCCCGGCGCCGAAGCGCCGACCGCCGCCCTGGCCCTGCTGGCCGGGCGCCTGCGGGTAGCCCTGCTGCTGGACGGGCTGCGGGTAGCCCTGCTGCGGGGTGTAGAACGGCGGGACGGTGGTCTGCACCCGCTGGGCGCAGGCGACGCAGGTCTCGATCTGGCGCGGCACGCCCCACTGCGGCGACCACAGCACCGCCGTCGTGCCGGCACCGTGCGAGGGGTCGAAGAAACACGTCACGGGGGAACTCCCTGTTGCTGGCTGGGTCTGCGGCACGGCGGGCACCACCGGGGCCGGCGGTACGGTGGGCAGGGCGGGGGGCAGCACGGGCTTCACCGGAGCCGGGGCCGGAGCAGGAGCCGCGGTCGCGGCGGGCGTGGGCGCCGGCTGCAGGACGTCCACCCCGAAGTCCGCGGCGATGCCCGCGAGCCCCGAGGCGTAGCCCTGCCCGACGGCCCGGAACTTCCAGTCCGCGCCGTGCCGGTACAGCTCGCCGAACACCATCGCCGTCTCGCTGCCCGCCTCGGGCGCCACGTCGTAGCGGGCCACCTCGGCGCCGCCGTCCGGGTCGGTGATCCGGACGTACGCGCCGCGGACCTGCCCGAAGCTCTGGCGCCGCTGCGCCGCGTCGTAGATCGCCACCGCGAAGACGATCTTCTCCACGTCGGCGGAGACCTCCGCGAGCCGGACCTCGATCTGCTCGCGGTCCGCCCCGCCGCCCGAGCCGCCCTGGTGGCGGACGGAACCGTCCGGGCTCCGCAGGTTGTTGAAGAAGACGAAGTTCTGGTCCGAGCCGACCTTCCCGTCCGCCCCGCACAGCAGCGCGCTGGCGTCCAGGTCGTACCCGGCCCCGGCCGTCCAGCCGAGGCCGATCCGGACCACCCGCAGCCCGGGGGCCTGCTTGCCCAGGGAGACGTTGCCACCCTTCGTCAGGGCCACACTCATGGGATTTCCTCCACGACCGTACGAGTACCGCTGCCACCGCTGTGTGCACTGTTCGAATACGACAACGCTGTAGAACTGGCGCCGGTTCCCGGCCCTGCCGCCAGGATCGCGTCAGTACCGGACGGGGAGTTCCAGCAGGCCACGGGCCCGCAGGGTGGGGCGGTGGCGCAGCTGCTCGACCGGCACGTCGAGGGCGAGGTCGGGGAAGCGGCGCAGCAGGACCGTCAGTGCGATGGCGGTCTCCATCCGGGCGAGCGGCGCGCCGAGGCAGTAGTGGATGCCGTGGCCGAGGGCCAGGTGGCCGGTCTCGCGGCGGCGCAGGTCGAGCCGGTCGGGGTCGGCGAACTGCTCGGGGTCGCGGTTGGCGGAGCCGAGGGCGAGCAGCACGGTCTCCCCCGCCGGGACGGTGACGCCGCCGATGGTGACGTCCTCGCGCGGGAAGCGGCGGATCGCCAGCGGGGTGGGGCCGTCGAAGCGGGCGAACTCCTCGACGGCGCCGTCGATCAGCTCCGGTTCGGCGCGCAGGGCGGCGAGCTGCTCGGGGTGGGTGAGCAGGGCGAGGACGGCGTTGGCGATGAGGTGGACGGTGTTCTCGTAGCCGGCGATGAGGATGAGGAAGGCGAGTGAGGTCAGCTCGTCCTCGCTGAGCCGGTCACCGCCCTCCCGTTCCTGCTCCCCTTCCTGCTCGCCACTCACGGCCTCGTCGCGGACGGCCTCGTCGCGGACGGCGATCAGGTCGGAGAGCAGGTCGTCCCCGGGTTCGGTGCGCTTGCGCTCGATCAGCCCGGTGAAGAACCCGAGCATCGCCTTGACGGCGGCGCGGGTCGCCTCGGGGTGCTCGGGGTCGGGGGTGATCAGGCTGTCGGTCCAGGCGCGGAAGTCGTGCCGGTCGTCCTCGGGGACGCCGAGCAGGTCGCAGATGACGGTGATCGGCAGGGGCGCGGCGTACGCGGCGAGCAGGTCGGCGCGGCCCGCCGGGGCCATGGCGTCGAGCAGCTGCTCGGCGACCTTCTCGATCGGGGCGCGCAGGGCGGCCACCCGGCGCGGGGTGAAGGCCCGGGAGACCAGGCGGCGGATCCGGGTGTGGTCCGGCGGGTCCATGTTGAGCAGGTTGGCGTCCAGCGCGGGCGGCAGCGCGAAGCCGCGGTAGTTGCCGGGCGCGGCGTGCACCTTGTCGAGGGCGAGCCGCGGGTCGGCGAGGGCCTGGCGCACGTCCGGGTAGCGGGTCACCAGCCAGAAGGGCAGCCCGTCCGGTCCGACGACCCGGTGGACGGGAGCGTCGGCGCGCAGCCGGGTGTAGCCGCCGTACGGGTCGGTGACCAGGGACTTCAGGGTGAGATCGGGCGCTGTCACCCGCCCAGCCTACGGGCAGCGCGACGGCACCCTGGCGGGGCGTCAGGTCCCAATCTATTGTCAGGTTACATGACACTTCTACGCCGTACCGCCGGGCTGGCCGCCGCCCTCACCGGAACGCTCGCCGCGCTGCTGGCCCCAGCCGTCGCCCAGGCCGAGCCGGCCGGGTGCCGCACCGCCGCCACGGCGGCGCTCGACGCCGAGCAGACCCGCCTCCAGGACGCCCGCACCGCCGCCTTCACCGAGCGCTCCGGCCTGAGGGACCTGCTCCGCGGCTTCCCCGCCGCCCTGTGCGCCGCCCGCAACGCCAACCGCGCCGAGCGGGTCGTGGACGCCTGGGGCCGGGCGCTCTGGCAGGCCGGCGTGGACCGCGCCCAGGGCCGGCGGCCCGGCGGCGAACTGCCCGCCCGCGACGACCGCCCGCTGTACTGGACCAGGCTCGCCATGACCGTCCAACTCGAGCGCTGGCAGCCCGGGTTCACCGTCGACCACGCCGCCCTGCGGGCCACCTTCGAGGACGCCTCCCGAGGCCTGGGCGAAGGCTTCAGCGACACCGGCTCCGGGGACGCCCGCTCCGGGGACGCCGGCTCGAGGGACGCCCGCTCCGGGGACGGCGCGTCCGGTGCGGACGGCGCCGTGCACGGCATCCGGCGGATCTTCATCAGCGGCTTCGACCCGTACGGCCTGGACACCGAGCCGCGCCGCGCAAACCCCTCCGGCTCTGCCGTCCTGCAGCTGAACGGACGGCAGATCACCCTCGCCGACGGCAGCACCGCCGAGGTGCGGGCCGTCGTCCTCCCGGTCCGCTACGGCGACTTCGACCGGGGGATCGTGGAACGCGCCTTCGGCCCGCACCTGGCGCCCGGCCCGCAGTCCGCCGACCTGATCACCAGCATCAGCCAGGGCTACCCCGGCATGTTCACCCTGGAGGCCTGGGCCGGGCGTGCCCGCTCCGCCGACCCGTACACCGACAACGTCGGCGCGCTCTCCGGCGGGACCAGCCGGCACCCGGTCGACGCCCCGGGCCTGGCCGACGGGCCGCAGTTCATCCGCACCACGCTGCCCGCGGACGCCATGACGGCCGTCCAGCAGCCCTACCCGGTGCTGCTCAACACCCCCGTCACCGAGATCCCCGCGGGTGCCACCGACCCGGTCGTGCGCTCCGACGGCCCCACCCCCGGCTCCCGCGCGGTCGCCGGAGGAGGCGGCGGCTACCTCTCCAACGAGGTCGCCTACCGCTCCAACCGGCTCCGCCTCGACCTCGCCCCCGACCTCCCCGGCGGCCACCTCCACACCCCGGTCCTCACCGGCCTGCCCGCGGACCAAAGCCTCCTCACCGCACCGGAGTTCGAGCAGAACGAGGCAGCCATCGCGGACCAGGTCCGCGCCATCCTGAGCAGCGCCCGGCTCTGAGCACCCGCCGGAAACGACCGGGGCGGGCCGCACCCGACGGCCCGCCCCCGCCGCCCCGCCGCCCTACGCGGGATCGGCGAAGCGCGTCCCCATGGCACGGGCACGGGAGGCGGCGATCTCGGCGTGGGCGGCCTCACGGTCGGCCCAATGGGAGCCCTCGACGGACTTGCCGCGCTCCAGGTCCTTGTACACCTGGAAGAAGTGGGTGATCTCCAGCAGGTCGAACTCGGGCAGGTCGCCGATGTCCTGCAGCGCCGCGTAGCGCGGGTCGCCGGCCGGGACGCAGAGCACCTTCTGGTCGGGGCCGCGCTCGTCGCGCATCACCCACATGCCCACCGCCCGGCAGGTCAGCACGCAGCCGGGGACGGCCGGTTCACCGCCGATCACCAGGGCGTCCAGCGGCTCGCCGTCCCCGCCGAGGGTGCCCTCGACGTAGCCGTAGTCCGCGGGGTAGCGGGTGGCGGTGAACAGGGTGCGGTCGAGGCGGATCCGGCCCGCCGCGAAGTCCATCACGTACTTGTTCCGCGACCCCTGCGGGATCTCGATCATCACCTCGAACTCCACCGCGGCCTCCTCCTCGGCTCCTGCCGAGAGCTCCCGGACTCCCGAACTCCCGGAACGATTGTCGGCCGTTCGGGCACCACCCGAAACCGCCTCCGCCGTTCGGCCGAGTCCACTACCATCCGGCCATGGGGAGCTGGCGGGTCACTGTCATGGGCCATGATCGCAGGAGTGGTGGACGGCCGCAGGGCCGTCCGGAGGGGCCGTTGGCCCGGCGGGACGGGCTGGAGGTGCACGCGCGGGACGGGGAGCTCAGCTGCGTGGACGCCACCGGCCGGGTGCGCTGGCGGCAGCCCTGCCCGGGGCGCCCGAACGCGGCACACCTCTCCTCCGGCCGGGTGCTGGTCACCACCGACTCCTTCGAGTACACCGCCTGGGGCCACCTCGGCCCGGCCTTCCTGCTGGACCTCGCCGACGGCACCAGCCTCGCCGAGCTGCGCGGACGGCGCGCAGCGGCCCTCGGCGGCGGCCGGTTCGTGCTCGGCCTGGAGGGCTACGACACCTTCGACACCTGGGCGTACGACCGCGACGGCACCCTGGTCGACTCCTGGCGCAGCTACGGCCACTACGTGGTCGGCGGCGGTCTGCGCGTGGTCGAGACGGACCGCCGCCGGCCGACCGAGAGCCGGGTGGTGCGGCTGTTGCCCGGCGGCCGGATCGAACGCGGTCCGCTGCTCGCCGATCCTCAGGTCCCCGAGCCGCTGGTGCTGCCCGACGGCACCCTGCTGGTGCTCGACGCGGGCGTGCTGCGCGCCGTCGGACGCGACCTGGACGACACCGTCCTCGCCGAGCTGCACCCCCTCGCCGTCGACCAGCTGCACCGCTTCACCGGCTCACTCCACCGCACCGCCGACCGCCTCCACGCGACCTTGGTCGAGCGCCACCCGACCCGCATGGGCGCGTACACGACCCACGCCTGGCGCCTCGCCCTGCACCCGCCGGACTAGGTTCCCTTCTCCGGGCCCCCACCAGGTCTCGATTGTGCTGCGGAACTGACGGGCCGACAGTACTTCGCCCACGATTCCCCTACGGTGACGCCTGCAACAGCCGTCACCTGCAAGAGGGGGCACTCCATGTCCCGGAGCCGGAAACTCCACCGCCTCAGCACTCCCGACGCCGACGAACGCCGCGCCCAGCGCGTGCTGTTCCGCCACCTCCGCGACGACACCAACGCCAACCGGGGCCGGATGGCCAGGCGCGTGCGCGAGCTCCAGGTCCTGGTGGCGATGGACCCGGTCGAGTTCGAGCAGCTCATCGCCCGGCTGATGGAGGCGATGGGCATGAAGGTCGAGCTCACCGCCCGGTCCCGGGACGGCGGGGTGGACGTCCGCGGGATCGACACCGACCCGTTCCGCGGCGGCAACGTGATCGTGCAGGTGAAGCGCTACCGGGACACGGTGCCGCCCTCGGCGGTGCGGGACCTCTACGGCACCCTGCGGGCCGACCAGGCGGCGACGAAGGCCGTCCTCGTCACCACCAGCAAGTTCGGTCCGAGTTCGCACCAGTTCGTCACCGGCAAGGCGGTCACGCTGATCAACGGCGCCGAGCTGGTCGGGCTGCTCAAGCACCACGGCTTCCACGAGGTGTTCGCGCCCGCCCAGGAGGACGCCTCCGCCGAGGCGGCCGGACTGGACGGGCTCCCCGCGATCGAGGTCGCCGCCGAGCCCGCCCGGCTGCTCCTGCACTGGACCGGCGAGGACGAGTACGACATCGCCGCCCTGGTCTGCCGCGGGAACGTCGCGGTGTCGGACGACCACCTGGTGTTCTACAACAACGCCTCCACGCCGGACGGTTCGGTGCGGCTGGTCACGGGCTACGAGGACGCCAACGCCTGCCTGATGGTCGACTTCGACGCGTTGCCCGCCGACGTCGACCGGCTCGTCGTCATCGCCGCCGCGGACACCGGGAACCACCCGGACGCCACCATGGCCGGCTTCGCCGGACCGGCGCTGATCCTGGAGGCCGGTGGACAGGACGCCGCCGTGATGCACCTGGCGGACGGCGCGCAGACCAACACCGCCATGCGGCTCGGCCGCTTCGACCGCGACGCCGTCGGGGACTGGGAGTTCACCCCGGCCCTCGCCGGCTACCCCGGCGGACTGCACCAGGCCGTGGTCGCGTACGGCCTGGAGGTCGACGACGCGTGACGGGCCTCGGGCGCCCGGCCGCGGAGGATCCACGACCGGGCGCCCCGCCTCATCGGGCGGTCGCCTTCCAGGGGCCTTCCTCCGGGCGGGCCTCGCTGTCCGTCCCGGGCCAGGGCGGCATGGTGACGGCGGTGATGCGCAGCGGCCCGTCGGAGTCCTCGTCGGCCCGGAACTGGAAGGCGGTGCCGAGCGGTATCGACACGGCGGTGCCGGGCGCGAGCCGTACGGCTTCCTCCCGCACACCCTGGCGGCGCCACAGTTCGCCGCTGCCCGTGGTGACGTGCCAGAGCTCCTGGACGGTGGCGTGCGAGACCGCCCGCGTCACCTGCCCGGGGGCGAGGGCGAACACCGCGAGGCTCCCCCCGCCCTCCAGGACCAGCAACGGGTACACCTCGGCCCCGTCCGGGGCGGTCACGGCGGGGGTGTCCCCGGTGTCCGCGGTGTCGAAGGGCTGGTGCCCTGCCTCATTGCTCATCCGACGACCTGGCCTCTCTCGTGTGACCGAGTAGCGTGGTCCCCTCCCCCACCGCCGATGGGACCACGGACCCGCGGCCGCCCGCCAGGGCGCGCTACCCGGAGACCGCCCCGAGCTGCCCCTGGCCGTTCCCGAAGTCGCGGACCGCCTCGGTGACGATCGCCTCCAGCCGGGCGTGGTGGGCGCCGCGCCAGTAGGCCTGGCCGCAGTCGGCGCACTGGGCGAAGGCGTCGTAGGAGCGCTCGGTGCCGTCCCGCAGCTGCTCGCGCACCGAGGTCTTGGTCACGGTGCGCAGCGTGCCGTTGCAGGTGGTGCAGCGGCTCCAGGGGGCGAGCGGCGGGGCGAAGCGGGAGAGCACGTCGCGCAGCTGCTCGGCGGGGCGGTGGCTGTAGACGTAGGCGCCGGCCCACAGTTCCCGGCGGCGCAGCAGGCCGCGGTCGCGGGAGAGCATGATGCGCTGCTCGGCGGCGGAGCGGGCGGCGAGCGCGGCGTCGCCGATGTCGGGGTTCTCGTACGCGGCGTCCACGCCGAGCAGGCGCAGCCGGCGGGTGAGGGTGCCGAGGTGGACGTCCAGCAGGAAGCGCGGCGGGGCGGGCGAGGGCTGCGGCCTGGTCACGGCCCGGACGGTGATGTGCTCGCCGTCGGCGGGGACGTGCGCGTCGGAGACGGTCCGGCCGTCCGCCAGCAGGGCGCCGACCTCGGTGAGCGGGACGCCCAGGGACTCGACGACGTGGCCGAGGGTCGAGGCGCCGTCGGTGTGCAGCGCGGTGCGGCCGGCCCGCCGGGGCGCGGAGACGAAGAGGTGCAGCTCAGGGGCGAAGTCGAGCCAGATCTGGGGTCTGTCCACGCGGCCAGCATGCCAGCGCGCGGCGGTCGGGGGCCAGCGGTTTCCGGTCTCCCCGCTCCGGGCCCTGACCGTGGGCGTCCCGGGGCGTGTGTCTCCTACGCCCCCTCCGCCACGGTGCCCGTGACGACCGGGGCGACCGGTGGCGCCAGGTGGTCGCCCAGCAGCGGCCCGAGGGTGCGGGCGACGGCGATCAAGGAATTGCTTGGGCCACTTCCGTGCGCCGCCGCACCGCCGAGCGAGCGCTGAACTCCTGTGCGACAGCGGCTCGTTGTGCTATCCGGGCACATCGTCACCATCCCGTCCGGGCCTTCCCCGCGCCGCCGAAGCGCCGTCCGTACCCGCTCCGAATCCGCTCCCGCGGAACGCTGCAAAAGCCCGATCAACCAATTCGGGGGCCAACGTTGACCGTGTTGACCCGTCAGTAGCGCCCTTTTATGCTCAACGGCGTTCGCGATCCGGCACCGGGGCCGGGGCCGTCGTGCCCGCCCGATCCGGCGCTCTCTCCGGCTCGAAGGGGCTTCCTCCCATCAGCACCTCCATCGCCCCCTCGGACTCCACCGGCCACCCGGGCGACACCGGACACCCGCGCACCCTCGACCGCCCGGACGCCACCCCGGACGCCACTGCCACCGGCCGCCGCCGCTTCCTCACCTACCTGCTGGCCGCGCCCACCCTCACCGTCGCCGCCCGTCTCGGCCTCGACAGCGCCGCCACCGCACAGGCCGCCACGCCGGGCGCCGGAGGGAGCCCCGCCGCGCACGCCCTCGACGCCGCCGTACCCCCGCAACTGCTCGGCCTGCCCGGCATCCCGGACATCGTCGACCTCGGCGACGCGATGATCCTCGCCGGCCTGCCGACCTCCCACCTCCTCGTCCTCGAAATCACGCCCGCCGGGCGCGCGGCGCTGTACCTGCCCCGGCTGGAGGTCGGCCAGGGCCTGACCACCGCGATCGCGATGCTGGTCGCCGAGGAGCTCGACGCCCGGCTCACCGACGTGGACGTACCGCTCTCCGACGGCCGCCCCGAACTGCTCTTCAACCAGCTGACCGGCGGCTCCAACTCCATCCGCTCGCTGTACGACCCGGTGCGCGGCGCGGCCGCCGCCGCCCGCGCCCGCCTGGTGACCGCAGCCGCCAGGCGCTGGAACGTTCCCGCGACCACCCTGCGCACCGCCGACTCCGCCGTCCTCGCCCCCGACGGCCGCCGGCTCGGCTACGGCGAACTCGCCGCCGACGCCGCCGCGATCGCCGCGCCCGCCGTCCCCGCCCTGCCCAAGGCCGCCGACCGGCTGCGCCTGGTCGGCAGGCCGACCGGCCGGATCGACGCCCGCGACATCGTCACCGGGCGTGCCAAGTACACCGGGGACCTGCAGGTCCCGGGCGCCGTGCCCACCGTGGTCGCCCGCCCGACCACCGTCAACGGCACCCTCAAGTCCCTGGACGCCTCCGCCGCCCGCGCCATGCCCGGGGTGCTCGGCGTGGTGCAGATCCCGAGCGGCGTCGCCGTCCTCGCCGAGACCTTCGACCAGGCGCTCAAGGCCCGCGACGCGCTGCGCACCACCTGGAACCCGGGGCCGGTCGCCGGGCTGTCCGACGACGACGTCAAGGACCGGCTGCGCGCCGCCCACCTGCCGTTCCTCGCTCCGCCGCTGCTCGCGCAGCACCTGGACGCGGAGTTCGACTTCGCCTTCGTCAACCACGCCCCGATGGAGGTGCTCACCGCCATCGCCGACGTCCGGCCGAACCGGGCCGAGCTGTGGTTCGCCGCGCAGAGCCCGATCGTCGCGCAGCACACGATCGCCGCCGAACTCGGCCTGCCGCAGGACGCCGTGACCGTCCACGTGGTGCGCGGCGGCGGCTCGTTCGGCCGGCGGCTGTTCTTCGACGCCGCTCTGGAGGCCGCCCGGATCTCCAAGGCCGCCGGCCGCCCGGTCAAGCTGATGTGGACGCGCAACGACGACATGCGCCACGGCCGGATGCGCCCCGCCAGCCACCACCGGATCCGGGCCGTCTACGGCCTCGGCCAGGTGCTCAGTTGGGAGCACCGCGCCGCGAGCGTGCAGACCGACTTCGGCCACGGGCTCGGCGAGGCGTTCACCGCCGCCGGCTACAACCTCCCGCTGGCCGGGCTCACCGCCTCCGAGCTGTTCTTCCTGCTCACCGAGAAGAACCCGTACGACGTCGGCATCCCGACCCAGCTGCTCGCCGAGGTCCCGCTGGAACTGCACACCGGCAGCTGGCGCTCGGTCTACTCGGGCACCGTCCGGGTCTCCGACGAGATCGTGATGGACGAACTCGCCCGCCGGATGGGCCAGGACGAGGTCGCCTTCCGCCGCGCCCGGCTGCGCAGCGCCGCCGGCCGGGCCGTGCTGGACACCGTCGCCGCGAAGGGCAGTTGGGGCCGCCCGATGCCCTCCGGCCAGGCCCAGGGCATCGGCTACCACGACGAGAACGGCGGCATCGCCGCCTACCTGGTCGAACTGGACGCCACCGACCGGGCCGGCCCCCGGGTCACCAAGGCCGTGGTCGCCGCCGACGTCGGCCGGGTCATCAACCCCAAGGGCCTGGAAGCCCAGTTGACCGGCGCGCTGGTCGACGGCATCTCGGTGATCCTGCAGGCGGGCAACCACCTCGACAACGGCGCCTTCCGGGAGGGAAGTTACGGCGACTTCCACTACGCCCGGCAGCGGCACACCCCGCCCGCGGTGGAGGTCCACCTGATGCCACCGAGCGGACCGCCCGGCGGCGCCGGCGAGTTGGGCGTCCCGGCCGCGTGCGCCGCCGTCGCCAACGCCTACGCCCGCGCGACCGGAACCAGCCCGCGCTCCTTCCCCATCAACTTCTGAGCCGGCCCCGAGCCACCACTTCTCCCACCACCTCCCGACCTTCCAGAGCCGAGGATCCCGACTCCCCATGCCCAGCCACACCTTCGTCCTCAACGGGCAGTCCGTCACCGTCGAGGCCCCGGACGACATGCCGCTGCTCTGGGTGCTGCGCGACAAGCTCGGCGTCACGGGACCCAAGTACGGCTGCGGGGTCGGCGTCTGCCGCGCCTGCACCAGCCACCTCGACGGCGAGGAGTTCCAGCCCTGCACCCGCTCCGTCAAGGACTGCGCGGGCCACAGCGTCACCACCATCGAGGGCCTCGCCGACGGCGAGACCCTGCACCCCGTCCAGGAGGCCTGGCTCGCCTGCGACGTCGCCCAGTGCGGCTTCTGCCAGCCGGGGCAGATCATGACGGCGGTCGCCCTGCTGCGCCGCACGCCGAACCCGACGGACGCGGACATCGACCGGATCCAGAACGTCTGCCGCTGCGGCACCTACCCGCGCATCCGGGAAGCGATCAAGCAGGCGGCCGCCCGGCAGGCAGCGCGGTCCTGAGCCCGGGTGCGCCCCCAGCCGGAGGGTCGGCGCGGGCGCACCCGCGTCGGCGGTGCCACCGCCGCCCGCACTACCCGGTGACCGGCGCCGCCGGGTCGCGCCCGAAGAATCCGGCGAGCCGGTCGTACGGCGGCGCGTCCTCGGGCACCGCGACGGCGGGGCCGAAGGCGTGGTGGTCCTCCTCCGCGCCGCGGTACTCGGGCTTGAGCGCGCCCTGCGCCCAGGCGAGCGCGGCGAGCGCGACCTCGTGGTCCAGGCCCTCGGTGCTCTGCCCGGAGGCGCGGGCCAAATCCCAGGCGTGGACAGCGAATTCGGCGGTCTGCTGGTCCACCGGGAAGCGGGCCGGCAGGGTGCCGACGCCGGGCACCTCCAGCGTCCCGCCGAGCTCCCCGGCCGCACGCCAGGCGTCGATCAGATCCTCGGCCCCGGCCTCGAAGGCGTGCAGCCAGTCCTCCTCGACCCGCTCGAAGGACTGCGACCAGTCCGGCTGCCCGCCCCGCGCCCGGACGGTGAACTGCCGCAGGTCGTGGAGCAGATGACCGATCAGGTCGCCGACGTCCCAGGAGCGGCAGGGGGTCGGGTGGCCGGCCAGTTCGACGCCGGTGCCGTCGATCAGCCCGGCGGTCTGCGCGAGGGCCCGGGCGAGCAGTCCGATCGGGTCATCCGCTGCGGTCATGGCACACCTCTCGGTCGGGGCACGGGTCGGGGGCACGGGTCGTGCCGGGTGATCGTAAGCGCGAGCGCCGACAACCGCCCGGCACGACACCGCACCCCCTCCCGTCCGGTTCCGGACCGTCAGGCGGTCAGGGTTCCGGACCGTCAGGCGGTCGGCCCGTCGGACCGCCGGTCCGGTCAGGCCGCGAAGCCGCCGTCCACCGCCAGCTCCGCGCCCGACACGTACCGGCCGTCCTCGCCCACCAGGTAGGCGACGGCGGCCGCGACCTCCGCGTCGGTGCCGAAGCGGCCGAGCGCGGTGAGCCCGCTCTGGAACTCCGCCGACGGGCCGTCGGCCGGGTTCATGTCGGTGTCGATCGGGCCCGGGTGCACCAGGTTGGCGGTGATCCCGCGCGGGCCGAGCTCCCGGGCCAAGGCCTTGGTGAGCCCGACCAGCGCAGCCTTGCTGGTCGCGTACAGCGTGGCGCCGGGGAAGGCGACCCGCTTGGCGATGCAGCTGCCGACGGTGACGATCCGTCCGCCCTCGGACAGGTGCGCGGAGGCGGCCTGGGCGAACAGGAACGGCGCCCGGACGTTCACCTCCAGCACCCGGTCGACGTCGTCGAGCGACAGCTCGCCGATCGGCCCGAGGGCGCCGACGCCCGCGTTGTTCACCAGGACGTCCAGCCGCCCGAACCGCTCGGCGACCGCCGCCACCGCGGCCCGCACCGCCTCCGGGTCGGCGCTGTCCGCGCGGACGGCCCAGCCGCTCCGCCCCATCGCGGTGATCTTCGCGACGACCTCCGCGGCCCGCTCCGCGCCGCCCTGGTAGGTCACCACCACATCGGCGCCGTCCTCCGCCAGGCGCAGCGCGACCGCCGCCCCGATCCCCCGGCTGCCGCCGGTCACCAGGGCCACCTTGCCGTCGAGCACCGCGGTTCCGTTCATCGTCATATCTCCAGAACTCCTCGTTCCGATCTCGGACATGACTCGATCCTGGCCCGGGGCGCTTCAAACCTCCGGCGGTATTCGGACGTTGCGTTCAATGTTCAACCAATCCTCGAAACGCCCCCGCACCCCGGCGCGCACGCCGCCCGCCGGTCGTACGGACCGACCACCCGGACCACCCCGCGACTCGACGCGCCGAGCGGCCGCCCCCTGCGCGGGGGCGGCCGCTCGGCCGGGATTGCGAGGCTCCACCGGAGGCCGGGTCAGGCGCCCTGCCGGATGGTCGGGCTCCGTCGGACGCACGGGCCCCGTCGGACGGTCGGGCTCCGCCGGACGGGCGCCGTCAGACGGCCAGGGTCTGACCCGGGAAGATCAGGTCCGGGTCGCCGCCGATGACGCCCACGTTCTTGCGGTACAGGCCGTCGGTGTCGACGCCGAACTTGGCGGCGATCTCGCTCAGCGTGTCACCGCTCCTGACGGTGTAGCTGCCGTCCGCGGTGTTCTTCGGGGTGGACGGCGCGGACTGCGCGGGCTTGGCGGACGGCCGGCCCTGCGCCGGGGCGGCGGCCCTGGGCGCCTGCTGAGCGGCCGCCGGAGCCGGCTTGCCCACGGGCTTCACGTCGGGCTTGGCGACGGGCTTCGCCGCCTTCGTCGACGGCTGGGCGGGCTTGGCGGCGGGCTTGGCGCCCGACGAGGTGTCGACGGCCGCCGGGGCCCCTCCCCTGGCGAGGCCGGCCTTCTTCGAGCAGACCGGCCAGGCGCCCGGCCCCTGCGAGGCCAGCACCTTCTCGGCGATCGCGATCTGCTGCCCCTTGCTGGCCTGCTCGGCCTGGGACGCGTAGGCGGTGCCGCCGTACGCCCGCCAGGTGCTCGAGGAGAACTGCAGGCCGCCGTGGAACCCGTTGCCGGTGTTGATGCTCCAGTTGCCGCCGCTCTCGCACTGGGCGACGGCGTCCCAGACGGAGGCCGGTGCGGCGGAGGCCGAGGTGGCCGTGACGAGGCCGGCCACCGGCAGGGCCGCGACAGCGGCGCCCGCGACGACCGCCATCCGCACGCGGTTGCGCTTGGTGACGGTGGTCTCGGTGGCAGCGGCGGTCTCGTGACGGTGAGTCATGAAGGTCCTCTCGACAAGCCCCGGGCGGGCAGGCGGAACCAGGCCCGGGACATGGGCAGGTCGTCTTTCCGCGCACCTCACTCGATGGGCGGCCGCGCACGTGTCGGACGTGCCGTGCCGCCCCGGTCACCTCCGCACGCCGACGGCCTGGTTCGAGCCGGCCTGGTCGGCGGTCACCGCCCTCGCGCCGTGGGTCAGTCGGCGGGCGGTGTGTCGGGGTGAACCCGGGTGGCGCTCGTTGCGCCGCCAATGAAGCTAGGGGGCATTCCCGGGGCGCAGCAAGCGATTCTTGGACATCGCAGGTCAGTTGACTGTTACCGGCGGTATCGATCAAGAAACGGTGATCGGTTTGACCAGGTCTGACCACATTTTCAAGATCGAATGGTCAATTCCCGTGCCATCGCTCACACCTGTCCATTCGTCAGAGCCGGCACACCATCAACTCATCGCAACGAATGACTGACGGACCGTCACCAGCGCATCCGGAGTTCCCGATTCCGCGCACGCGTCGAGTGGCATCCGCCACATCGACCACGATCGGTGACCACGCGGACGCGCTCAGCTCCGCCCGTCGAGCTCCGCGTCCCGCGCCAGCAGCGCCGCCTGGACCCGGTTCTCGCAGCCGAGCTTGGCCAGGATCCGACTCACATAGGTCTTCACCGTCGCCTCGCTCATGTGGATCCGGGCCCCCGCGTCCGCGTTGGACAGGCCCTCGCCGAGCAGCGCCAGCACCTCCAGCTCGCGCCCGGTGAGCACCTCCAGCCGACGCCGGGCCGCGGTGCTGCGGGCGGCCAGCGAGCTGCTGCGCCCGGCCGCCAGCGAGTCGACGATGTGTCGGGTGGCGGCCGGGGAGAGGAAGGCGTTCCCGCCGGCCGCCGCCCGGACGGCCTGGATCAGCTCGTTCGGCGCGGTGTCCTTGAGCAGGAATCCGGCGCCGCCCTCGGCCACGGCGCGCAGGACGTTCTCGCGCTCCCCGAAGGTGGTGAGGATCAGCGCCCGCGCGTCGGGTGCGACCCTCGCCAGCTCCCCGAGCGCCGTCAGCCCGTCCATCACCGGCATCTGGATGTCCAGCAGCACCACGTCCACCCGGTGCGCCCGCGCGAGCTCCAGCGCCTCCCGGCCGTCGGCGGCCTCGGCGACCACCTCGATGTCGTCGGCGGAGCCAAGGATCATCCTGATCCCGGCCCGGATCAGCGGCTCGTCGTCGGCGACGAGGACTCGGATCACGCTGGTCATTCCCCTCGAACGGTGCTCTTCGGCTGCGGCACCATCCTCACATCTCCGCCGACCCGCCCGGACCGCCGGTCCCCCGGTCCGGGCGGGTGCGCCGTCAGTCCTTGGTGACGTACTCCTGCTTGTCCACCAGCAGGCCGTCCTTGAAGCAGAACCGCGCCACGTGCTGCTCGTTCCAGGCCTCGTCGGACGGGCCGGCCAGCATGTACCAGCGGCAGTGCGCGCCCTCCGGCACGGCCGGTCCGGTCCTCTTGTAGTCGTCGGTGAAGAGGCTGTTGCCGGGCGGCAGCTCGGGCAGCACCGCGGCCTCCGCCGTACCGACCTGGATCCGGTCGTACACCGGCTGGTGGACCGTCGCGTCGTTGTTGCCCTTGACCAGGCCGACGATCCCCCAGGCCACCAGCCCCAGCAGGGCCACCCCGACCCCCACCACGCCGACCGCGCAGCCCATCGCGGGGCTGCGGCGCTTGCCGTCCACCTCGTCGACCGGCGGCAGGCCCTCGAACACCCAGTCGTCCACCCCGGCCGTGGCGGCGGCGCCCTCCTTGTCGCCGTCCGCCCCCTCGTACGGCAGCACGGCGGCGAGCCGGAACCCCTGCTCGGGCGTGGGCCCGGCGTGCACCATCCCGCCGACCAACCGTGCGCGCTCCCGCAAGCCGGTCAGCCCCTGACCGCCGCTGACGGCCTGGCCCGCACCGGCGCGCACGCCCACCAGCTCCGGCGCACAGGTGTTGGTGACCTCCACCACCAGCGCGTCCGGCTCGTACCGGAGCGCGACGCCGATCGGCGCGCCGGGGGCGTGCTTGTGGGCATTGGTGAGCGCCTCCTGCACGATCCGGTACGCCGCGTGGTCGACCGCGGCCGGCAGCGGACGCCGCTCGCCCTCCTGGGAGAGGGCGACAGCCGCCCCGGCCGCCCGGGAGGACTCCACCAGCCCGTCGATCCCGTCCACCCCGCCGCGGACGGGCCCCGCGGCCGCGGCCCCCGGCGCGGGCGGCAGCGCCGTCGACTCGTCGTGGAGCACCCCGACCACCTCGCGCAGCTCGCGCATCGCCGCGACCGCCGCCTGCCGCAGCACGCCGACCGCCTCCCGCTGGCGGTCGGTGAGCGTACGGTCCACCTCCAGCGCGCCCGAGTGCACCGAGATCAGCGCCAGCTGGTGGCCCAGGCTGTCGTGCATGTCCTGGGCGATCCGGTGCCGCTCGCGCAGCCGCGCCTGGTGCACCACCATGACCCGCTCGCGCAGCAGCTGGTCGTTGCGGTCGCGCAGCGCGTCCAGCAGCGCGCGCCGCTGCGCGCGGTAGCGGGCGTAGAGCGCGGGCAGCACGGCGAGCACCAGGAAGCCGCCGAACGACAGCCCGAGGACCAGCTTGAACGAGACCGTGGCGGCGTCCTTCAGCACGCCCGTCACGGTGAACAGCACACAGCCCAGGACGAAGGTGCCGACCAGCGTCCAGACCCGGCGGATCCGCGCCCCGGCCGACCAGCCCGCGCAGATCAGCAGCAGCACCGGCCCCCCGGACCAGCCGGCGGCGGCCGAGGCCGCCAGCAGCACGGTGGCCGGCAGGCCTCGCCGCAGCACCGACAACACGGCGACGCCGAGGCCGAAGGGCACCGCCAGTCCGGAACCGACGGCCAGCTCCGCCAGGGCGGCGAAACCGCCCATCAGCAGGGCGAGCGCAGCCTCGCCCACCACCCGCCCGGGCCGCCAGGGTCCGGGCAGCGCCGTCCGTACCGCCTTCTTCCAGGCCCGCGCGATCGCATCCACCCGTCGAGGCTATCGGGCCGGTCACCGCACCCGCCGTCCACCTTCGTCGCCGCGGGCACCGACGAAAGTCGCCGCACCGGACCTGACGAGAGCGGGCCCCGCGGTCGCTCAGTCGAAGGCCGTCAGCAGCAGCGCCACGTCGTCCACCCGGTGGGTCGAGCCGACCTCGTGCAGCAGCCGCTCCGCCGCCTCCTCCAGCCCCTCCCCCTCCGGCGCCCGGGCCAGCGCGGCCCGCAGCCGGTCCACGCCCTGGTCGATCGCCACCGCCGGGTCCTCGACCAGCCCGTCCGTGTACAGGGCGAGCACCGACCCCGACCGCAGCCGCAGCTCGCTGACCGGGTACGTGGCCCGGTCGTCCACCCCCAGCAGCGGCCCGCCCGCCACGTACAGCGCCTCGGCCCGCCCGCCCGGGTGGCGCAGCACCGGCGGCAGGTGCCCGGCGCGGGCGATCCTGGCGGCGCCGTCGGCGGGCGTGAACCGGACCAGGCAGCAGCTGGCGAGCAGCCCGGGGTCGAGGTCGAGCAGCAGCCGGTTGGTGCGGGCGAGCACCTCGTCGGGCGGGTCACCGCCGCTCGCGAAGGCGCGGACGGCGCTGCGCAGCTGGCCCATCGCGGCGGCGGCGGCGACGCTGTGGCCCTCGACGTCGCCGATCACCAGGGTGACGTCCCCGCCGGTGACGATCACGTCGTACCAGTCGCCGCCGATCTCCATCCCCTGGGTGCCGGGCAGGTAGCGGGCGGTGATCCGGATGCCGGGCACCTCGGGCAGCCGGTGCGGCAGCAGCGCCTGCTGCAGCCCGCGGGCCACGGCGAACTCCGCGTCGTACAGTCGGGCGCGCTCCAGGGCCTGGGCGATGAACCCGCTGAGGGCGGTGAGCAGGCCGCGCTCCTCGGCGGTGAACGGGCGCGGGCGGTCGAAGCCGAGGATGCAGCTGCCGACCGGGCGGCCGGAGGCGATCAGCGGCAGGAAGGCCCAGGCGCCCATCTCGTCCAGGGCGAGGCCGGGGTAGGCGGTGGCGAGTTCGCGCACCGACTCGAAGAAGATCGGCGTGCCGGTGCTGAGCGCCTCCGCGCCGGGCACCCGGGCGTCGATCGGGGTGCCCTCGAAGGTGTCCAGGAAGCCGTCCGGGTAGCCGGACTGCGAGACCAGGTGCAGCTGCTGGTCGCGCACCGTGTAGATGGCGAGTTCCTGCCCGCCGAAGGCCGGCAGGATCTGCTCGGACACCGCCCGGCACACGTCGCGCACGGTGACCGCCTCGGTGAGCACGCTGGCGAGCTGGAGCAGGTGGTGGGTGCCGGCGACACCGGTACGGGCGGCGGGCGGCGCGGCGGCCGCCGGCTCGGCGGCGCCCGCGGCGGCGTCCGGCGGGGACTCCGCGGCGACCACCCGGGCGGTGACACCGTGGGTGTCGGGGAAGAGCGAGAAGGCGAGCCAGCCCTCCGGCGGACGGGAGGCGAGGAAGGCGGTGGGCCGCTGGGAGAGCAGCGCCGCGCGGTAGCGGGTTCTCGTAGAAGGGGTCGGCGAGCCAGGGCAGCACGTCCCAGGGGTGCCGGCCGATCAGGTCCTCGCGGCGGGCCCGCAGCAGCGGCTCGGCGGCGCGGTTGGCGTAGCCGATCCGGCCGTCCGGATCGAGCGAGACCACGCCCTCGCGCAGCCGCTCGACGGCGGCCGCGGCGGCGGTCAGGTGCCGGACGTCCAGCACGGCCCCGACCAGGTGGGTCCGGCCGTCCGAGATCGCCGTGGGCACCCGCGCCCACAGCTCCACCGGGTACGGCAGGCCGTCCGGCCCGAGCACCCGGACGCGGGCGGCCAGCACCTCGCCGTGCTCCAGCGCGGTCCGGGCGGCGGCGCGGAACTCCGGCAGGTCACCGGGGGCGATCCGGCGGTTCAGCGCCGCCACCGTGCCGTCGAACTCCCCCGGTCCGAAGCCGAAGATCTCCAGGAACTGCGCGTCGGTGGCGAGCGCCCCGGTCGCCACGTCCCAATCGAACAGCCCGACCCGGGTGCTCGGCACCGACGGCGGCGGCAGCTCGACCACCACCACCGGCCCGCCCGGCTCCGCCGACTGCCCGTCCGCATCCAACTCGGCCAGCTCGTCGCCCAGTCGAGCAGCCACCGCGGCGAGCGCCGGGCCCGCGGCGGCCGGCACCCCGTCGTCCGAGGCGGGCCACAGCCCGCTCAGCACCCCGAACCGCTCGTGGCCGTGCTCCACCGGCACGCAGGCGGAGGCGAAGTCGTACGGCAGGCCGACCGCGAGCTGCGGGAAGCGCCGCATGGTGTCCTCGGAGTCCGAGAGCAGGATCTCGTGCCCGGTCCGGAAGCAGACCGCGACCGGCAGCGGCCCGGCCGCCGCGATCTGCCGGAACGGGCCCATCACCGACATCGGCACCCCCACGATCGTCCGCAGCACCAGCGACCGCCGGTCCGGAGAGCGCAGGTGCACCATCGCGCCGTACGCCCCGCTGGACCCGAGCACCCGGCGCACCGCGTCGGCGAGCAGCTCGTCCCGCCGGTGGTCCGCCTGCCCGGCCGTCTCCCCCACAGATCGCGGAACCGCCCGGCCCACCGGCGCGTCGGCCCCTGGCTCGCGCGGCAGGTCCGGCCCGGACCGCGCCCCAGGGGCCCCACCGGTCGCATGCGGATGGCGCATGCTCTTTTGCTACGCCGGGCCCGGAACCGTGTCAAGGCGAGCCCGCCCCCGCCCCGCGCTGCCGGACCGCCCCGCTTGCACCAGCATGGACGGCATGCCGAGCACATCCCGCCGCACCACCGTGGTCAACCTCAAGGGCCACCGCGACGACCCCGACTACGACGACGTCGTCTACGTCGGCCGCGCCATGCACCGCGGCGGCTGGCACCTCGCCGAATCCCCCCTGCACTGCCCCTACCGCCCGGGCCCCGACCTCACCCGCGAGGAGATGGTCGCCGAGTACCGCGCCTACCTCCTCGCCCGACCCGAGCTGCTGGCCCTCGTCCCACCGCTGCGCGGCCGCCGCCTCGGCTGCTGGTGCGCCCCGCTCCCCTGCCACGCCGACGTCCTCGCCGACCTCGCCGACCACCCGCCGGAGAAGCCCTGACGGCGAACTGCTCAGAGCCCGGAGCGGTCCACCTCCACCGGGTACGGCACCACCGCCCTTGACCACCCCGGTGAACGGCTCCCCCGCCCGGTACACCCCCTCGGCCGCGTCCAGGACGTACGTGTGGACGACCGGCACCCGCCCAGCCCCCTGCTCGACCCGCCGGTGGAAGGGGATACCCGCCCTGGCGTACCGGTCGAGCGCCCCGGCATGGTAGGGGCGTTGCCGGGGTTTCGGACGGTTCGGGGACTGTTCGGTATCCTCCGGGCGGGTGGCGGCGTGGGGCCGCCGGTGGGGAAGCGAGAGCGGTATGCAGTCTCCGTCGTCCGAGGAGGCCGCGCGCGAGGCGTCGTGGCAGTGGGACGGGGAGGAGGACGGCGGCGGCGAGGCGCCCCAGGACGTGATCGTCGGGGGCGGGGACGGGCCTCGGCCGAGCCGGCGCCGGATGCTGATCGGGGCCGGGGTGCTCGCGGCCGGCGGGGCCGTGTGGGCGTTCGGCCGTTCGGGTGCCGGCGAGGCACTGCCCGCGCCGAAGCCGACCCGGCCACAGCCCACCGCCCTGTCCGGACCGACCCCGCTCTGGACCTACCGCGGCCCCGAGGCGATGACCCCGGAGCGGCTCACCGACCCGCCGGGCCGTCCCGTCTACCTCTCCAGGAACGGCCTCCAGGTCCTCGACCCCGCCCGGGGCACCGCCGCCCGGCTGCTGGTCTTCGACCCGCCGCCCTCCCGGGACTGGCCCAGCGACCTCGACATGCTCGGCAAGGTCGTGATCGGGCCCGAACACCTCTTCGCCACCACCTACCAGGGCCACCTCGAAGCCCGTCACCTCACCGACCCCGCCGCCGACTGGAGCCTGCCGCTGCCCGACGAGCTGCAGGGCCAGACCCGCCTGACCGGCTACGACCACGGCATCCTCTACGGCTACTCCTGGGGCCGCCCCCGACTCGAGGGCACCCCGCCCAACAACCGCCTCTTCGCGCTGCGGGTCTCCGACCGCTCCTTCCTCTGGTCCGTCCCCACCGAGCACCTGGAGCAGCCGGTCACCCCCGCCACCTCCCTCGGCGGCCACCTCCTCGCCTGCGTCCGCTTCCTCGGGAGCCGCACCGAGCTGGTGGCCCGGGACGCCACCACCGGCCGCGAGCTGTGGACCGCCCCCGGCGACGAGGACCTGCGCTGGTGCACCACCGACGCGCAGAACGTCTTCGTCCCGGACGGCAACGGCGGCGTGCGCAAGCTGCGCCCCACCGGCGAACCCGTCTGGACCTACTCCCCCGCCCCCGGCGACTCCTGGCGGGCGCTGCCGCCCCTCTCGAACGGCGACCAGGTGTTCGTCCCGAACGACCACGGCACCGTCACCTGCCACGACGGGATCACCGGCGCGGTGCTCTGGTCCTGCCGACTGCCGTTCCTGCTGGACCGCCGCAGCCGACCGCTGCTCGCCGACGGCACGCTGTTCGTCCCGGGGACGGCGGCGGGCGGGGTCAGCGCGATCCACACCTCGACCGGCGAGCTGGGGTGGACCTTCCACGACTCCGGCCCGGGCAAGGACGTCTGGACCGTCGCGTGCGACGGCGGCCGGCTCTACGCGGGGCACGACGACATCCTGCACGCCCTTCCGCTGCGCTGAACCACGCCGGACCGGACCGGACCGGACCGGATCCAGCTGAGCGACCCCCGACGAAACGGCAGGACGGCCCGATGCAGGTACGCCCGATCTCCCCCGACAACCTGGCCGAGCTGCTCGCCGACCGCGTCACCGCCCTGCCCGACGCCGCCGGGCGCCGGCTGCGGGTGGCCGTCGACGGCGCCCCGGCCGCCCGCCCCAAGGCGCTGGCCGACGCCCTGGTGGAGCCGCTGCGGCTGCGCGGCCGCCCCACGCTGCGGGTGTCGGCGGAGGACTTCCTGCGCCCGGCGTCGATCCGGCTGGAGTACGGCCACCACGACGCGGACGCCTTCCACGACCTCTGGCTGGATGACGGCGCCCTGCTGCGCGAGGTCCTGGACCCGCTGGAGCCCGGTGGCACCGGCCGGGTCCTGCCCTCCCTGCGCGACCCGGTCACCGACCGCTCCACCCGCGCCCCGTACACCGTGCTCCCGCCGAACGGCGTGCTGCTGCTGGACGGCGCGCTGCTGCTCGGCCGCTGGCTGCCGCTGGACCTCACCGTCCACCTCGCCCTCACCCCGGCCGCCCTGGCCCGCCGCACCCCCGCCGACCGCCAGTGGACCCTCCCCGCCTTCGCCCGCTACGAGGCCGAGACCGTCCCCACCGAGCTCGCCGACCTCACCGTCCGGATGGACGACCCCCGCCACCCCGCCCTGGTCGAGCAGTTCTAACCCCGCCGCGCCGCCCGGGCCGGGGTCGGGGCCGGGCCGCGCTGGCAGTACGGGCACCAGAACACCGACCGGTCCCGCGGGGGCGAGCCCTGACGCCCGCTCACGACGGGGGTGACGCAGCGCGGGCAGGGCCGTCCGGCCCGGCCGTAGACCCAGTGCCGGTAGCCGGGCCGGGTGTCGCCGGTGGTGATGTGGCCGGGGCGCAGCTTGTTGGCTTCCAGCATCTGCCGGGCGCGCTCCACCAGCCGGTCGGGGTGCGGGAGTTCGCCGACCTCGGTCCACGGCGTCACGCCGGCCACGAAGCACAGCTCGTTGGCGTAGACGTTGCCGATCCCGGCCAGGTTGCGCTGGTCGAGCAGGGCCTCGATGACCGGGCGGCTCGGGTGGGCGAGGAGTCGCCGGACGGCCTCGACCGGGTCCCAGTCGGGGCCGAGCAGGTCCGGGCCGAGGTGGCCGACGATCCGCTGCTCGTCGGTGGTGCGCAGCAGCTCGACGACCGGCAGCCGGTAGCCGACGGCGGTGCCCTGTTCGGTGCCGAGGACGGCGCGGACCTGCCAGGCGGGGCCGCCGGTCCACCGCTCGCCGGGGCGGTAGACCTCCCACCGGCCGTCCATCCGCAGGTGGGTGTGCAGGGTGAGGCCGCCTTCGAGGCGGGTGAGCAGGTGTTTGCCGCGGGGGGCGACCTCGAGCACCCGGCGGCCGGCGAGGCCGGCGGTGGCGTGCGCGGGCACCCGCAGGTCAGCGCTGGTCAGCAGTTGTCCGGCGAGGGCCTCGTGCAGCCGGGCCGCCACGCGGTAGACGGAGTCACCTTCTGGCATGCCTCCATTCTCGTCCGCATGGCGGCCCGGTGCGGCCCCGCGCCCGGGTGCGCTACTCCGACGGGGCCTGACCCTCGCGGACGACGACCACCGGGCACGGCGCGTGCTCGGTGAGGTGGCGGCTGACCGAGCCGAGCAGTACGCCGGAGAACCCGCCGAGCCCGCGGCTGCCGACGACGAGCAGCGCCGCACCCTTGGCCGCCTCCAGCAGGGCCATGGCGGCGTTGCCGGGCATCACGCTCTCGCTGATCCGTACGGCCGGGTCGTCGCCGACGACCTTGTGGACGGTGTTGGAGAGGGTCTTGCCCGCGAGCTCCTCGGGGTTGTAGGTCTCGACGGTCGGCACGCCCTGTCCGGCCCAGCCGTAGAAGGCGGGGTACTCCCAGGCGGCGATCGCGCTGACCGTCCCGCGGACGGCCGTCGCGTAGTCGACGGCCCAGCGCAGCGCCTGCTCGGAGGCGGGCGAGCCGTCCACGCCGACGACGATCCGGGGGATGGAACTCATGGCCTTGCTCCTTCGGTTGCTCCTGCTGGACGGGGCTGGTGGACGGGCCGCTGACAGGCCCCGACCCTACGAACATAGATCAACTGCTAGCTCGCCTTTCAGATCAACTCCGGTAAGCCGCCCAGGTGTTCGCCATCCTCCTGACCTGTCCCGGGGTGAACTGGCTCATGCAGGAGTCGTAGCTGTAGTCCATGAAGTTGTGGATCGGGTCGAGCCCCGGGGTCGGGCAGGTGTCGCGGCCCTCGGGGCAGCCGTAGGCGGCGCCGCGCTCGGGCGGGGTGTCCTCCACGTAGTCGCCCGGGAGCAGGCAGCCGCCCTGGAAGGTGTGGAAGAGGCCGAGCCAGTGGCCGACCTCGTGGGTGGCGGTGTTGCCCTCGTTGTAGTGGGTGGCGGAGCCGCCGGGCAGCGAGTCGTCGAGCACGACCACGCCGTCGTCGGTCGGGTTCGACCGGTACGCGTTCGGGAAGGTCGCCCAGCCGAGCAGGGACTGGCCGAGTCGGGCGGTGTAGAGGTTGAGGGTGCCCTGGTCGCCCCTGTGCAGGGCGGTCTTCATCGCGCGCTCGGTGGCCGAATCGGGCGTCATGCCGGTGTACCAGGAGGCGTTGTCGGTCCGGTCGGCGCCGGCCAGCTCGAAGTGGAACTGGGTGCCGGTGTTGCCCGTACCCTGACCGCCGTAGGTGGTGTTGAGGTGGTCGACCTGGGCGGCGACGGCGAGGTCGTCCAGGTTCCCGGAGTCGCCGTCGTGGATGACGTGGACGTAGACGGGGATGGTGGTCGGGGCGCCGATCGGCGCGCGGGTGGTGGTGAGGGCGGCGAGCCGGTCGTCGAGCTCTGCCTGCATCGCCCGGGCCTGGGCGGCGCTGACGGCGTTCGGGTCCTTCCCGGTCTGGCTGCCGGCCGGCTTCCGGGCAGCGGCCCCGACGGCTCCGGCGTCGGCCTCGGCGCCGTCGCACACGGTGCTCGGGGCGGCCACGGCGGCGGCCCGGTGTGGGACCGGTGCCGCGAACTGGCTCAGACCGGCGGCGGCGACCAGCGCGGCGGCGCAGGGGAACAGGCGGGGGGCACGCGAGCGAACCCGGGCAGTACGGCGCATCTGCGCTCCTGACGGGGAGAGTTGACGGAGTCTCGGCCGCGCCCGGGCGCCCTCCGGCCGGACCCGCCGGCGTACTGCCCGGCGCGACCCGCCGAGACTACGACGCCGTGAAGTCGATCTCCCGCAGGGCGCGCGCGGCGCCCCGGTCGAGTACCACGGCCGACGCACAGCCCGTCGGCAGCCGCCCGTCCCCGAGGATCCGCCGGCGCAGCCGGGCGACGGCGGTCCGGTGCCGGGCGAAGGCGTAGCCCGAGACGCCGCGCCCGCGCCGCCGCTGCCCGTCCAGCGCCTCGGCCGGGTCGGCGTCGAGCAGCAGCAGGTGCACCCGGCGGCCCTGCCGGGCGGCGGTGTGCGCGAGCCAGGTCCGTACCCAGGGCAGCGTGCCGCAGTCGTGCACCGCGAGCGGTCCGCCGTCCAGCACCGCGCGGCGCAGCCGCCGGTAGTGCGCGAGCCGGGCGACCGGGCGGTAGAGGGCGTACGGGAGGCGGCCGGGCAGCCGGGCCGCGTACTCCTCGCGGACCAGCTGGGAGTCGATCAGCGGGGCGCGGACGCAGCGGCGCATCAGGGTGCTCTTGCCGCTGCCGGGCAGTCCGGTGACGACCAGCAGGTCGCCGGCGGGGTAGCGCAGCGCCGCCGGGCCGGGTCCGCGCAGCTCGTGCAGGGCGGGCGGGTCGTGCGGAGGGGGGAAGACGACGCGCTCCGCGGTGGTGCGCGGCAGCGGCACCCTCGGCACCGCCGCCCGCGCCGTTCCCGTCCCGCTCACCGGATCTCCCCCCGCCGTTCCCTGGTCAGGAGCATGGCGCATTCCCAAGAGCGAGTAAAGGGCGGAGGTCGGAACGGGTACGGACGGTCCTTGCCGGGCCCGGGCCTGTTGCAGGACCGGGCCCGTTTCGGGACGTTTTCGTCACTGGCCCGGCTCCCGTCGGAGGCGCGCGCCGGGGCTCCTCAGTCGGGTCAGTCGAGCTGCGGGGCGACCCGGGCGGCGACCAGCTCCAGGTGGTCGAGGTCGTCCAGGTCGAGGATCTGCAGGTAGATCCGCTCACTGCCGATGGCCGCGTACCGGCCGATCTTCTCGACCACCTCGTCCGGGGTGCCGGCCAGGCCGTTCTCCTTCAGCTCGTCGACCTCGCGGCCGATGGCGGCGGCCCGGCGGGCCACCTCAGCGTCGTCCCGGCCGACGCAGGCGACCAGGGCGTTGGAGTAGACCAGGTCGTCGGCCGAGCGCCCGGCCCCCTCGACGGCGGCGCGGACCCGGCCGAACTGGGCGGCGGAGTCGTCCAGCGAGGCGAACGGCAGGTTGAACTCGTCGGCGAAGCGGGCGGCCAGCGCCGGGGTGCGCTTCGGGCCGTGGCCGCCGACCAGCACCGGGATGCGCTCCTGGGCGGGCTTGGGCAGCGCGGGCGAGTCGGTCAGGGTGTAGTACTCGCCGGCGAAGTCGAAGGTGTCGCCGAGCTTGGTGTTCCACAGCCCGGTGATGATCGCCAGCTGTTCCTCCAGCCGCCCGAACTTCTCCTTGGGGAAGGGGATGCCGTAGGCGGTGTGCTCGGCCTCGTACCAGCCGGCGCCGAGGCCGAACTCGACCCGGCCGCCGCTCATCGCGTCGACCTGGGCGACCTGGATCGCGGTGACGCCCGGCAGCCGGAAGGTCGCGGCGGTCATCAGGGTGCCGAGGCGGATGGTGCGGGTGTCGCGGGCGAGGCCGGCCAGGGTGATCCAGGCGTCGGTGGGGCCGGGCAGGCCGTCGGCGCCGCCCATCTTCAGGTAGTGGTCGGAGCGGATGAAGGCGCTGAAGGCGCCGAGGTCCTCGGCGGTGCGGGCCACCTTCAGGAGGGTCTCGTAGCTCGCGCCCTGCTGGGGTTCGGTGAAGATGCGAAGATCCATGCGGCCCATTCTGGTACGGACCGCCCCGATCGTGAGCGTAGGGAACCGGCCGGACCACGGAACGTACCGACACCCCGCACGGGTGGCCAAGGTCTCAGCACGGAACCGTCACGGCCTTCCGCTCCCGCCGCCGGGCTCGCCTACCGTGGACGGATGTTCGCGACCCCCGACGAATCCTCCCGGCGCTCCCCCGACGAGCCGGCCGGCTGCCCGCTGCCCGGCATCGTGACGGCCTTCACGCCGCGGCTGGCCGAGTTCGCCTTCGAGCCCGGTTTCGTCGCGGCGGTCGACCAGCACGCGGCGATGCTGCGCGAGCTGCTGTACGCGCAGGGGCCGGAGCTGGCGCCCCGCCCCCTGGACCGCGCGGAGCTGTCGGACTACGCGCTGGGGTTCCTGGACGCCCTCGCCGAGATCGGCTGGCGGGAGCCGGTCGGTTACGACTACGCCGTGCTCCGGCTGACCGCGATCTGCTGGCTGGTGCGCGAGCAGGGCCTGCTGGAGGTCCGGTAGCGCCGGCCCGGTCGGCGGACCCCGTCCGGTCCGCGCGCCCGGTGTCCGGGATGGCTCCCTCGGGTGAACGGTCCGGCGGTCCGCCCGCGTACAGTGGCGGTCCCGAGGACGGGTGACGGGGCGGGACGGACGGGACGGTGCGGCAGTGAGCGGTACGGCGGCGGACAGCGCGGTGGGACACCCGGCACTGCACTGGCGGACCAGCCCGGAGCGGGCGCGGGCCGCCGTCCTGGTGCTGCACGGCGGCGAGGAGCACAACCTCGCCCGGCCCGGCCGCCTCAACCTCCCCCTGCTGCGGATGCACGGCTTCCTGCGCGCGCTGACCAGGGCGACCGCCGACGCCGGGATCGCCGTCGGCACCGTCCGCTACCGCCACCGCGGTTGGAACGGCGAGCGCGCCGACGCCGCCCGCGACGCGCTCACCGCGCTCGACGAACTGGCCGCGCTGCTCGGCCCGGTACCGACCGTCCTGATCGGCCACTCGATGGGCGGACGCGCCGCCCTCCAGGCCGGCGGACACCCGTCCGTCACCGGCCTGGTCGCCCTCGCCCCCTGGTGCCCCGCCGAGGACCCGTGCGAGCAACTGGCCGGCCGGGACGTGCTGATGCTGCACGGCGACCGCGACAAGGTCACCCCGCCCGCCGACACCCGCGCCTTCGCCGCCCGCAGCCGCGCCGCCGGCGCCCGGGTCTGCGGCTACACCGTCACCGGCAGCGGCCACGCCATGCTCCAGCGGGTCCCCGACTGGCACCGCGCCACCACCCGCCTCACCGCCGCCCTCCTCGGCCTCCACGCCCTGCCCGCCGAGACCGCCTCCGCCCTCGCCCTCCCGCCCACCTCCCCCGAGGCCCTCGCCCTCCCCCTCCCCCGCCAACCCCGCCGCACCCCGACCCACCCCTGACCGGCCTGTGGCGGGAGGGACCTTGCCGGGATCCGGGACAGCGCCCGCGAACGCGAGGTGCCGGCCCTGATGGCCCAGGGCCGTTCCAACGCCAACCTGGCCGCCGAACTCTTCATCAGCGACGCGGCGGTGAACAAGCACATCGGCAACCGGTCGGGCTCGCACGACCGGGCAGGCGGCGGGTGCGGTCGGTCGGGCTCGCCTCAGCCCAGGTCCGCCGGGGACTCCACCACCACCCCGTACAGGTCCCCGATCGTCGCCAGCGCGCCGCGGTGGACCTGGGCGGCGGTCAGCTCGGTGCCCGCGGCGGGCAGCGGGCGGGTCGCGCAGGCGGCGGCCACGACGGTCGGCCGGTTGCCGCGCAGGAAGGCTCCGGCGGTGGTGAAGGCGACGCACATGTGGGTCATGAACCCGGCGACGACCACGTCCTGGTGGCCGGCCGCGTCGACCAGTTCGCCCAGGTCGGTGCCGACGAAGGCGTCCGGCACCTGCTTGACCACCACCCGCTCGCCCTCGGCGGGCGCCACGCTCGGGTGGATCCGCCCGATCTCGGCCCGGATGTCGTACGGGGTGCCCGCGCCGCCGTCGTTGATCACGTGGATGACGGTGGCGCCGGCCGCCCGGGCCCGGGCGAGCAGGTCGGCGGCGGCGTCGAGCGCCTCCTGCCAGCCCTCCAGTTCCATCACGCCGCGCACGTAGGTGTTCTGGTAGTCGATCAGGATCACGGTCGCGTCGCCGAGCGAGGCCGGCTTCTCTTCGAGTCCGCCGAGGGTGCGCAGGGTCGTCGTGGGCACAGCGGTGCCGCCTTTCACAAGCCGGAAGGGGTCGGATTCCTGCAGGTCACGTCCGGTGCCGCCCGGTGCGCCCTGCCTCGGGAAACGCTACGGGCGGCGCTCGCATGTCGGCAATGCCGTCTAACATGCAGATTCCGACATCGAGGGGGCACCCATGGAGACCGACACCGGGAGGGCGACCGTCCGGCGGCTGATCGTCATCGTCCTGTTCGAGGGCGTGGACCTGCTCGACGTGACCGGCCCGCCGGAGGTGTTCTCGCTGGTCCGGCGGGAGACCGACGACGCCACCGGCTACCGGGTCGTCCTCGCCGCCGAGACCCTGGCGCCGGTCACCACCGCGGCGGGCGTGCGGATCCTGCCCGACATCACCTTCGACCAGGCCGCCGAGGGCGGCATCGACACCCTGCTGGTGCCCGGCTCCGTCGAGGTGGACGACCGGCGCCGGGTCCGCGCGCTCACCGATCCGGCGGTGGTCGCCCGGGTCCGCGCCCTGGCCGCCCGCTCGCGCCGGGTGGCCAGCGTCTGCGTCGGCGCGCACCTGCTCGCCGCCGCCGGGCTGCTGGACGGGCGGCGCGCCACCACGCACTGGTCAACGGCCGCCCAACTCGCCGCCGAGCACCCACAGATCGAGGTCGACGCCGACCCGATCTTCATCCGCGAGGGCGAGGTCTGGACGGGCGCGGGCATCAGCGCCTGCCTGGACCTGTCGCTCGCCCTGGTCGCCGAGGACTTCGGCGAGGAGCTGGCGCTGCGGGTCGCCCGCCAGCTGGTGATGTACCTCAAACGCCCCAGCGGCCAGAGCCAGTTCAGCGTTCCGCTGGAGCCGGTCTCGACCACCCGGCGGATCGAGGAGCTGCGCCACCACATCCTGCGCAACCTCTCCGGGCGGCTCACCGTCCCGGACCTCGCCGCCCACGCCCACATCAGCGAAAGGCAGCTGACCCGGATCTTCAAGACCGAGCTGGGCACCACCCCGAGCGCCTACATCGAGTCGGCCCGGGTCGAACTCGCCCGCCACCAGCTGGAGTCGGGCGACGCCACGCTCGAACGCATCGCCACCGCCTGCGGGTTCGGCACCACGGACACCCTGGTGCGCGCCTTCCGCCGCCGCCTCGGCACCACGCCGACCGACTACCGGCAGCGCTTCCGGAGGACGGAGGTCTGACGACCGGCCCCACACCCGGACGGTGAACACCGTACGGCCGGGCCGGCTGGCCACGTCCACCGTACCGCCGTGCGCCCGGACGACGATTCGCCGGCCGCCCGGCCTGCCCGACCACCTCCCGGCCGACGGCCCGGCGGACTGGCAGCCCGCCCTCCGCTGACGCCCCAGGCCCCAGCCTCCTTCCGCCTACCCGCCCCGCACCTGCTGCGCCGCCCGCCAGGCCTCCCAGGCCACCAGCGGCGCCAGGTACGACCAGCGCTGCGAGCCGTCCGGGCAGGCCCCGCCCTCGACCAGCTGCGACACCGTGCGGCGGGTGAACGGCACCCAGACCGCCATGTCGTGCTCGAAAGTGCTGTGGCAGGCCTCGCGGCGGCGGTCGATCTCGGCCGCGTCGAGCCGGGCCCGCACGGTGGCGACCAGCGTGTAGCAGGAGGCCGGCTCGCTCCAGCCCAGCCACGTGATCACCGGCGGCCCGACGTCGGCCGGCTGCAGCCCCAGCTCCTCCTCCAGCGCCCGGTGGACCAGCGCGTAGAAGTCCTCGGCGGCGCCCGGCTCGTCGCGGTACTTCATCGTCTCGTTGATCCCGACCGTCCACTGCGCCGGGAAGGTCCTCACCGCCAGCGAGCGCCGGAGCAGCAGCAGCCGGCCCGCCCGGTCCCGCACCGCGACGCAGGCGCTCATCATCGTGGGCGGTGCGGCGGCGACGAAGCTCCTCAGCCCCTCGTCCAGAGCCTCGCGCAGCAGTCGGCCCGCCTCCGGGTCCTCCCGGCCCAGCCGGGTGGTGGCCATGCACTCCGCGTAGTCACTCTCGGCGATGGTCACCTCGCACACCCGGGCCGCGCTGTGCTCCCCGTGGTCGACCGTCAGCCGTGAGATGTACGCCGTCCGGCCCGCCGCCCCGGCGGCCCGCTGGCGCGCCACCTCGTCGTCCCACCCGACCGCGTCCAGCACGTGCGGGCGTACCACCCGGCCGCCGTACGACGTCACCAGCGTGCCGGGGGTCAGCGGCCGGGCCGCCGACCAGGTGATCAGCGGCGCCAGCCCGTCCGCCCGGAGGTCGTGCGCCCGGGCCGCCTCCGAGAGGCTCGCCCGCCGGACCCGCGGCGCCGGCATCCGTGAACCGATGCGCGAGCCGCCGTACTTGGCGAAGTCGTACACCAGATTGGTCACCACGCCGAGCAACAGGGCTCCACCGATCCCCAGCAGCCACTCCACTGCGGTCCCCCCAACCCTCATGATCCGCCCGCCCATTGTGGGGCCGCCGCCCGCCGGGGGAAAGGCCTCCACCGCCCGGCCGGCGGAAGAGGAGCGCGCTGCGCGACTGTTCCACACCCCCGGGTTGTGGCGTAGCGTGGCCGGATGAACACGAACGCGTCCTCGCGGTACGACGTCGTGATCGTCGGCGGCGGGCACAACGGGCTGGTGGCGGCGGGCTATCTGGCGCGCGCCGGGCAGCGGGTGCTGGTGTTGGAACGGCTGGCACGGGTGGGCGGGGCGGCGGTGTCCGCGCAGGTGTTCCCGGGGGTGGACGCCCGGTTGTCGCGCTACTCGTACCTGGTGAGCCTGCTGCCGCGGAAGATCGTCCGCGACCTCGGGCTACGGCTGGAGCTGCGGCGGCGCCGGATCGCCTCGTACACGCCCGCCGAGCGCGACGGGAAGCCGACCGGCCTGCTGGTGGACGCGGGCGACCCGGTCCGGACCGGCGACTCGTTCCGCGCGCTGACCGGCGGGGACGCGGAGTGGCAGGCCTGGCAGCGGTTCTACGGGACCACCGGGAGGATCGCCGAGCGGGTCTTCCCCACCCTCACCGAGCCGCTCCCCTCCCGCGCGGAGCTGCGCCGACGGGTCGGGGACGACGCGGCCTGGGCGGCGCTGTTCGAGGAGCCGCTCGGCGCGGTGATCGAGCGGAGCTTCGTGGACGACCTGGTGCGCGGGGTGGTGCTGACGGACGCGCTGATCGGCACCTTCACCCACGCCCACGACCCCTCGCTCCGACAGAACCGCTGTTTCCTCTACCACGTGATCGGCAACGGGACGGGCGACTGGGACGTCCCGGTCGGCGGGATGGGCGCGGTGACGGGTGCGCTGGCCGAGGCGGCGCTGGCGGCCGGCGCGGAGATCCGCACCGGCCACGAGGTCACGGCCGTCGCCGCCGACCGGGACGACGGCAGCCGCGGCGACGCCGAGGTGTCGTACCGGGTCGCGGACGGCGGCGCCGAGGGGACGGTGGCGGCGCGCCGGGTGCTGGTGAACGCCGCACCCGCCGTCCTGGCCCGGCTGCTCGGCGACGATCCGGGGCCCGCCCCCGAGGGCGCCCAGCTGAAGGTCAACATGGTGCTGCGCCGCCTGCCGCGCCTGCGGGACACCTCCGCGGACCCGCGCGATGCCTTCGCGGGGACCTTCCACATCGCCGAGGGCTACCGGCAGTTGGCGACCGCGTACACCGAGGCGCGGTCCGGCCGGATGCCCTCCGCGCCGCCCTCCGAGATCTACTGCCATACCCTCACCGACCCGTCGATCCTGGGCCCGGAGGCGGTCCGGCAGGGGCTCCAGACGCTGACCCTGTTCGGCCTGCACATGCCCGCCCGGCTGTTCGGCGATCCGGCGGCCAAGGAACGTGCGCTGGCCGCGAGCCTGGCGCAGCTGGACGCGGTACTGGCGGAGCCGATCGCCGACTGCCTGGCCGTCGACGCCGACGGCCGGCCCTGCGTCGAGGCGAGGACGCCGCCGGAGCTGGAGCGGGAGATCGGACTGCCGGGCGGCCACATCTTCCACCGCGACCTCGCCTTCCCATACCGGGACGAGGACCGCGCCGCGGATTCGGGTGGCAGCGCGGCCGCGCGCTGGGGTGTGGCGACGAACCGGCCCGGAGTCCTGCTGTGCGGTGCGGGAGCCATCCGCGGCGGCGGGGTCAGCGGCATCCCGGGACACAACGCGGCGCAGGCCGTCCTGGAGGACCTCGGCCGCTGACAGGGAGGAACCGACCGGACACCCCTGGAATCCGACCCTCCGTAAACCTGGCAAGTCACTCCCGGTGGCGGTTTACTGAGAGTTAGCAGGGCAGGAGGGAGGCCCTCCGATGGAATGTCCGCACACAGCCGGTTTCCACATCGAGGTCCGTGAACGCTACGTCGCAGCCGTGACGGAGGTGACCCGCCTGGTGCGGGCCGTTCCGGAAGACGGCTGGGCGGCCCCCACACCGTGTCGGGACTGGGACGTCCGCGCACTGGTCAACCACCTTGCCGCGCAGCACCTTTGGGTGTGCCAGGCGGTGGCCGGGTACACCCCGGAGGCGATCGGCCACCGGTTCGAGGGCGACGTACTGGGCCGCAACCCCGTCGGGGTATGGGCGATGGCCGCCGACACCGCAGTGCGCGCGCTCCACCAGGAGGGCGCGCCGGACCTGCTGGTGCACCTCCCGTACGGGACGCGCGACGCCGGCGGGTACGCCCGCGAGCTGACCGCCGAGACCGTCGTGCACGGCTGGGACCTCGCCCGGGCGCTGGGCGAGACCGGCCGGATGCCACCGGGCAACGCCCGGTACGCACTCGACGAGTTCCAGGGCTACCACAACCTCGCCGGCACCGGCCTGTTCGACCCACCGCGCACCGCCGAGGCGGGCGCCGACGACCAGGACCGGCTGCTGGCCCTCACCGGGCGCGACCCGAACTGGTCCTACGACGCGCTGCATTGACGGTCCGTCAGATAACAGGGGTGGGGCGGGGTCGGGACGGAGAACCAGGCCGTCGCTCCTCCGCGTCCGCGCCCCGGACGCGGGGGCGGGGCGGGCGTTCCACCGCCCGGTCTCACGGTGCGTGACCGTTGCCGCCCGGGGGTGACATCGCGGCTGAACGGGCGCATGGTGGAAGGAAGGACGACGCGGACGACCGCCACCGGATCCGCCGCCCCAGGCCCCGGCCGGGCCCGAGCACTTCGCATAGGGACAGACCGCCGGCCCGGCGCCGCGGCGGTGGCGCCCTGTCAGCTCCGGGAGGCGGACATGTCCATGGTGCTCATCACCGGCTCGTACCAGGTGTTCCACGACCGGCCCGACGGCGACACCGTCTCCTTCCTCCCGCAGGACCCGGGCTTCTGGGGCGACGTGCCCGGCCCCAACCGGGTCAAGCGCAACGACCACGGCGGCGCCTCGCTGCGGCTGGACGCGATCGACGCCCTCGAAACCCACTACAAGGGCGTCGGCCCGGACTTCGCGCACCAGCCGCTGAAGCTCGGCGCGCACGCCGCCCGCGACGAGCTGCTGAAGTGGCTGGGCTTCACCGAGATCGCGCAGGACAGCGAGGAGAAGGTCGTCCTCTCGACGCCGGACTCCGTCCCCGGCTGGATCCTCACCGGCGGCGCGGATCCCTTCAACCGCTGCATCGCACTGGTCGGACGCGGCGACCCACCGGAGACCGGCGATCCCCCCGAGCGGGCGCGGAGCGGCTTCCACCTGGACGTCACCCTCGGCATGCTGCGCTCCACCGCCAACCACCACCTGCTCTCCCTCGGGCTGGTCTACCCCACCTTCTACGAGGGCCTCCCCGACAAGCTGCGCACGGACCTGACCGCCACCGCGCAGAAGGCCCGTGCGGCCAAGGGCCCCGACAGCGTCTGGCTGCACGACGTGACCACCACCGGCGCGAAGGTCGACAGCCTCGACGCGCTCGCCAACGACCTCGTGATCCTGCCCAAGCTGTACCGCCGTCTGATCGACTACGTCCGGCTGTTCGGCACCGACCTGGGCTGCCTGACCGCCTTCCTGGCCGGCGACGCCGACGAGTTCACCGTCCCGGAGCGCCGCAAGCCGCCCACCGTCGGCCTGCAGAACGTCGTCCAGGTCATGGGCAACACGGTGCGGATGACCCGGCCCATCGAGGACCTGCTGTTCACCGGGAAGTAGGCCGGACGCACCGGGCACGCCCGCCCCACGGCCCACGGGCCTACGGCGCGTTGTCGGCGGCCAGGTCGTCCAAGCCGACCGAGCCCCGGGAGAGCACGCGCGTGTGCCAGGCCCGGAGGTCGAAGTCGGGGCCGAGGCGGCGCCGGGCCGCCTCCCTGCCCCGCAGCCAGGCCCGTTCGCCCAGCTTGTAGCCGATCGCCTGGCCGGGCCAGCCGAGGTAGCGGTCGATCTCGCTGGTGCGGCGCCGGGTGTCGCTGCCGTGGTGGGCGGCCATGAACGCGGTCGCGAGGTCCGGGGTCCAGCGCTCACCCGGGTGGAAGCCCGTACCGGAGGGAATGGCGAGCTCCAGGTGCATGCCGAGGTCCACGATCACCCGGATGATCCGCAGCATCTGCTTGTCCAGGTAACCGAGCCGCCGGGCCGGGTCGGTCAGGAAGCCCAGTTCGTCCATCAGGCGCTCGGCGTACAGCGCCCAGCCCTCCTTGTCCGCGCTGACGGCGCCGAGGGTGATCTGGTAGCTGCTGAGCCGGTCGGCGCAGGCGGTCCAGCGAGCGGTCTGCAGGTGATGGCCGGGGACACCCTCGTGGTACCAGGTGCTGACGAGCTGCCAGGTCGGGAAGGTGCGTCGGCCGAGGGTGGGCAGATAGGTCCGCCCGGGGCGGCTGAAGTCGAGGCTGGGACCGTTGTAGTACGGCGCGCCCGAGCTTCCCGGCGGCGCGATCCGGGTCTCCACCCGGCGCAGTGGACCGGCGAGGTCGAAGTGGGTGCCGTCCAGGGCGTCGATCGCCTCGTCGGTGATCTGCTGGAGCCAGGCGCGGACGTTCTCCTCGCCCTCGATCGCGTGGCCGTCCCGGTTGAGGTGGTCCATCGCGGCCCGGACGCCGGCGCCGGGCAGGACGCGCTCGGCTTCCACCCGCATCTCGGCGACCGTCCGATGGAACTCCTCCCAGGCCCACGCGTACGCCTCGGCCGGGTCGACCTCGACGCCGTTCGCCCAGCGGGAGGAGCGCAGGTAGCGCTCCCGGCCGACCGCGTCCGGGGTGCCGTCGGCGGCGGGCAGGTAGGTGCGGCACAGCCAGTCCCGGAAGTCCGCCACGGCGGCGGTGGCGCGCTCGGCAGCGGCGTCCAGTTCGGTCCGCAACCGGGCCGGTGCCGCTGACACGAACCCGGTGAACCAGCTTGCGCCGCCGCCGTCCTGGCCGGTCCAGGCGTCGAGCTGGGCGATGGACGCACGGACCTGGCGGGGAGCGCTCAGCAGCCCGCGCTCGATGCCCTCGGCCAGGGTCGCCCGGTAGCCGTCCAGCGCACCGGGCGTGTTGCGCAGCCGCCCGGCGATCGCTGCCCAGTGCTCGTCGGTGTCGGTGGGCATCATGGTGAAGACGCCGCGCACCTTGTGCAGCGGCGAGTTGACGTTGCGCAGCTGGCGCAGGTGGTCCCCGGCCTCGTGCACGGCGAGTTCGGCGGTCAGCCTCTCGCGCAGCAGGCGGGCGCAGTCGCGTTCGGCGGTGTCCTCGGGGGTGACTTTTGGGGTGCCGGCCGTCCGCTCGGCGGTGTCGAGCGCGGTCAGTGTCCGTCGGGCGAGGTCGGCGAGCGCTTCGAAGCCCTCCGGTGACAGGTCCGACTGCCGGTCGTCCTCGGGGTGCAGCCCGAGTCTGGTCGAGGTCAGCGGGTCGAGGGCGGCTACCTGCGCGACGTGGTCATCGGCGATCCGACGGAAGGTCCTCGTCATCTCGGGCATGCGCCCATGCTGGCGCACCAGCCGGCACGCTGTCAGCAGCGCGAACCCGCCCACGCGCGCCGGTCGGACTGGCTCTTTCGGTACCCGGAAATGCGAAGAACCCCCAGCCCGGTTTCCCCGGCTGGGGGTTCTTCTGAAGAATTGTTCGGCGGCGTCCTACTCTCCCACAGGGTCCCCCCTGCAGTACCATCGGCGCTGTGAGGCTTAGCTT
>NZ_JBVHHY010000011.1:0-137744 GCF_055560835.1 Kitasatospora sp. NPDC023120
GTCAGCTCGGCGTGTGTCTCCGTCGGGGTGGCGAGTACCACCAGGTCCGGCCGGTGCTCGTCGAGCGCCCGGGCGAGGTCGTCGTAGTGGGGCGGCGTCCTACCTCGGAACTCCACGTGCGCCACGGGTCGGGGATCGACTGTGAACTCCAACTGCACGTCCCGGCGTTCGGCAAGGACGGCGAGGTGGATATCGGACGTCCCGCACCGTCTCCGCGATCTGGTCTCCGAGTCCGACGCTCCGGGAGGCCCGGCGTAGGGCCGGTGAGGTGTCGAGGAAGTCTTGCAAGGCCTCCCCGGGGTGCGCGCGGGCCCAGTAGCGGGCGCAGGGGCGCCGCAAGCGTTCGGCTTGTCCCAGCGGGCCTTGAGGAGTGCCTTGGCCGCACCACTGTCTGCACGCAACCGAGGCAAGACCTCCAGACCGTCGATGCCGGGCAGGATGAGGTCCGGGACGAGCAGGTCGGGCCGGTTCGCCCGAGCCGTCGCGAGGCCGTTCGGGCCGTCGGCGGCGAGGTCGACCTGGTGGCCGGCCCCCGGAGAGGTAGGCGGCGACGACCTCGGCCACCGTCGGGTCGTCGTCGACCACCAGGCTTCGGGCCGGTACCGCGGACCCGGCGGTGGCGGGACTCTCGTTCATCCGGCAGAGCCTACGACCGCGGGGATCCGGCGTGTCCACCGGTGTGCGTCCCCCTTCGCTCCCCTTCGTTCAGCGGGCGTCGGGCGGCTCCAACTGCCGCAGCCGGCCGGTCAGGAATTCGCGTTCGACGGTGTTCTCGGTGAGCAGAAGCGCCTCTTCGTACGCCAGGCGGGCGTCGGTCACCCGCCCGAGCCGGCGCAGGAAGTCGGCCCGGGCGGCGGCCAGGTAGCCGTAGCCCGCGAGCTGCGGTTCGGCGGCGAGTGCGTCGAGTTCCGCGAGTCCGGTGGCGGGGCCGTCGGCGAAGCCCACCGCCACCGCCCGGTTGAGGGCCACCACCGGGGAGGGCCAGATCCGCACCAGGAGGTCGTAGAGCGCGACCACCTCCCGCCAGTCGGTCTCCTGCCAGCTCGGCGCCTCGGCGTGAACGGCGGCGATGGCAGCCATCAGGGCGAAGCGCCCCGGCGGGCGTCGCGCCAGGGCTTCTCGCACGAGCACGAGGCCCTCCGCGATGGCAGTCCGGTCCCAGCGCGTTCGGTCCTGCTCGGCGAGCAGCAGCATCCGGCCGTCCTCGCCCGACCGGGTCTCCCGCCGGGCGTCGGTGAGCAGGATGAGGGCCAGCAGTCCGGCGACGCCGGCGTCCTCGGGGAGCAGGGTGCGCAGCATCCGGGCCAGGTCGAGGGCGCGCTCCTCCAGGTCGCGGCGGATGAGATCCTCCCCTGCGGGAGCGGTGTGGCCGGTGGTGAAGAGCAGGTGGACGACGGTGAGGACGGCGTCGATCCGCTCGGGGAGCTCACCGGCGGGCGGTACCCGGTAGGGGATCCTGGCGGTGCTGATCTTCCGCTTGGCGCGGGTGATCCGGGCGGCCATCGCCGCCTCGCCGGTCAGGAAGGCGTGGGCCACCTCGGCCGTGGTCAGGCCGCACAGCAATCGCAGCGTGAGTGCGACCTGGGCCTCTTCGGTGAGGGCGGGGTGGCAGCAGGTGAAGATCAACCGGAGCCGGTCGTCCGGGTAGTCGTCGGTCGCGTCCTCGTCGGCTCCTGCGCCCGGTGCGACCGGGGTGTCCTCGGTCGCGGCGAGCTTCGGCAGGCTCCGGCGGAGGGCGGCCTGGCGGCGCAGCTCGTCCAGCGCCCGATTGCGTGCGGTAGTGGTGAGCCAGGCGCCGGGGCGCCGTGGGATGCCGCGCTCGGCCCAGACCGTCAGGGCCTTGGCGTAGGCATCCTGGACGCACTCCTCGGCGAGGTCGAGGTCACGGGTGACGCGCGCCGTCGCGGCGAGCACGAAAGCCCACTCACGGCGGTGCGCATCGGCGACCGCAGCGGCGACTGCGGGATCGATGGGCATCACGGCTCCGTCAGCGCATCGTCCCGGCCCGTTCCGGCCGGTGTCAGGTGATCTCGGCCGGTCTCCGTCACTCGATCACCCGGATCGGGCGGACCTCGACGCCTCCGAAGGGGGCCGGGACCTGCCGGGCCACGGCGATGGCCTCGTCCAGATCGGTGGCCTCCACCAGGTAGTAGCCGCCGAGCGCCTCCTTGGTCTCGGCGAACGGTCCGTCGGTGACGGTCCGCCCACCCGTGCCGTCGTTGCGGAGACTGGTCGCCGTGTCGGTGCGGTGCAGGGCGTTGCCGCCGAGGACGGCTGCCGCGTTGCGGGCCTGGAAGGCCCGGTGGTCGGCGTGGACCCGTTCCACCACCTCGGGCGGGGCGGCGGCCCAGGAGGTCTCGTCTCCGTAGATCAGGATCAGGTACTGCGCCATGGCGCGCTCCCCTCTCGCTCGGGTCCGCGGACCGGACCCTCCGTAGAACCGACGTGCGGCACCCGCGCGGATCGACAGGGCCCACCCGGCCATCTTCCTGCGGCGGTGTCGATCCGGCCGGATCCCACCCGTCGAAGGAGTGAGACCGGACTCCGACCGGTGATGAACGCGACCTGCGGAAACGGAGCGGACGCCATGTCTTCCGAACTCTCTCCTCGTGCCCCCGCGACCGCCCTGCCGCGGCGGGGCTGGACCCTGGCCCTGGCCTCGCTCGGGCTGTTCATGGTCGCCCTCGACACGCTGGTGGTGGCGACCGCCCTGCCGGTGCTGCGGGCCGACCTGCACGCGTCGCTCACCGACCTGGAATGGACGGTGAACGCCTACAACCTCAGCTTCGCCTGCCTGCTGCTGACCGGCGCCGCGCTGGGCGACCGCTTCGGCAGACGGCGTATGTACGCGATCGGGCTGCTCGGCTTCGCGCTCGCCTCGGGCGCGGCGGCGCTCTCGACCTCGGTCGGCGCGCTGATCGCGGCCCGTGCCGTACAGGGCGGGTTCGCGGCGATCGTCATGCCGCTGACACTGACCCTGATCAGCCAGGCCTTCCCGGCCGAGAAGCGCGGGATGGCGATCGGGATGTGGGGCGGCATCGCGGGTGCGGCCGTCGCCATGGGTCCGGTGGTCGGCGGGGCGATCAGCGGCGGCCTCGACTGGCAGTGGATCTTCTGGCTGAACGTCCCGATCGGGCTCGCCCTGGTCCCGCTCGCCCTGCTCCGGCTCACCGAGAGCTACGGACCACGGCCGCGACTCGACCCGGTCGGCTTGGTACTGGCCGGCGCCGGCTTCCTGGGCCTGACCTTCGGGCTGGTGCGCGCCAACACGGCGGGCTGGACCAGCGGCCAGGTGATCGGCTCGCTGACGGCCGGCGCGGCCCTCGTCGTCTGCTTCGTCCGCTGGCAGCAACGGGCCCGTAACCCGATGCTGCCCCTCGGCCTGTTCCGCCTGCGCGGCTTCGCCACCGCCAACGGCGTGAGCTTCTTCATGTACGCCTCGCTGTTCGGCGCGCTCTTCCTGATGTCGCAGTTCCTGCAGATCGGGCTCGGCAACTCACCGCTGGAGGCCGGCCTGCGGATCCTGCCCTGGACGGCGACGCCGATGCTGATCGCACCGGTCGCCGGCGCCCTGGCGGACCGGTGGGGCAACCGGCCGTTCATGGCCACAGGCCTGGCGCTGCAGGCGATCGGGCTCGGCTGGGTCGCCGCGATCGCCCGGCCGGGGATGGGATACCTCGAACTGAGCATCGCCCTGACGGTGGCCGGGATCGGGACCTCGATGTGCTTCCCGACCGTGGCCAACGCGGTGATGGGATCGGTGCCCCGGCAGGAGGCCGGGATCGCCTCCGGAGCCAACAGCGCGATGCGGGAGCTCGGCGGCGTCTTCGGCATCGCCGTTCTGGCCGCTGTCTTCACCGGCCCGGCGGTCTACGGGTCGCCGGACTCCTTCATCGACGCCTTCAAGCCCGCCCTCTGGGTCGGCGCCGGGCTGGCGGCGGGCGGCATCGTCTCCGCCCTGCTCGCTCCGCGGCGCCCCGTCCCACCACCTGAGGATCACGCGGCTTCCCGGGCTGCAGAGCCCGAGGCGGCGCGGCCGAACGCCTGATCGCGTCCGTCGCCACGCCCGCCCCCCACGGGCCTCGCGGCCCACCAGGTGTTGTAGCCGTTGCTCTGACCGCCCGCGTAGAGCGTGAGCACGGGACGGCTGGGCCGTCAGCGGGGCGGGATGATCCCGGTCAGCCACGTGAAGGTCGGGACGACCAGCGGCTTCCAGGTCGACGTCAGGTGCGCGCCGGTGGTCTCGAACGGGGTGACGGTGGTCGGGCTCTTCGCCGCCTGCTGGAGGGCGGTCGCGTCCTCCAGCCCGTCACCCCGCTTGCCGGTCACGTAGAGCGCGACGTTCGGCGGGGTCGCGGCATGGGTGAGGATGTGGAGCGGATTGGCGCTCTCGCGCAGCTTCGGGTCCTTGGCGGTCAGCGAGGCCGGTTCGCCGGCCGGGTCGTTGTAGCCGGACATGCTGATCGCGGCGCGGTACCGGTTGGGGTGGGCGAGCGCGAGGCGCAGGGCGCAGTGGGCTCCGGCCGAGTAGCCGGACAGGGCCCAGCGGTCCGCGGTGGTGTCGGCCCGGAAGTTGTCCACGATCATCTGCGGGACGTCCCGCGAGAGCCAGGTGTCGGCGTTGACCTTGCCGGGAATGTCGGCGCACCCGGTGTCGGTCTTGCCGAGGAGGGTGACGCGCGGTGCGACCAGGATGAACGGCGTCACCTGACCGGACTTCATCAGCGGTTCGAGCTGCTTGGCCGCCTCCATGGCCTCGCCGAACCAGGCGCTGGAGGATCCGGGGAAGCCGACGAGCAGTTCGACCACCGGAAAGGTCTTGTCCTTGTAGGCCGGGTCGTCGTACTGCGGGGGCGTCCAGACCAGCACCTCGCCGTCGACTCCGGAGAGCCTGCCCTTGAGGTCGGCCTGCTTGACGCTCCTGGGCACCGCGTCCGAGTCGGGCGCGTGGAAGGCCTGCACCACCTTCGGCGCGGGGGTGCCGGACGGGCCGGCGGAGGCGGCGACCTGGTCCCCGGCGAGCCCCTCGTCCTTCGGGGGCACGGGCACGGCCCGGACGTGGCTGGAGGTGCCGAGCAGGTCTCCCCAGTTGTCGTAGAGCTGGTTCTGGTTGTTGACGAGTACGAAGACCAGGGCCACGGCGGTGAACTGACAGAGCAGCACGGTGCCGAGGTACGAGAGCGCGCGCAGTGGCGTGCGCCGCCCTTCCGCTGTCCGCGCCGGCCCGAAGAGGGCCCCTGTGCCCAGCCATTGCGCCATGGCCAGCGCCATGGCGGCCGTGAACAGGACGACGGTGAGGACGAGGAAAGGGGTGCCGGTCAGGTTCATTGCGTTCGTGTGCCTGGTTTCTGTGCCGCCCGGGCCCGTGTGCCCGGTCTCATGGGTGACTGCCTGGAACGGCTGTTCGGTTGCCTCTGTCTGGGAGTTTCCTGGGAGTGGTCGAGGGCGGTCCGCCGTGCAGCCGGTGCGCGGTGGGGTGGCGGCGTCCGGTGGACGGACCGGACACCGCCACCGCTCGACCGCCCCGGCCTACTTCCGGAACAGCGAGTCCCCGGTGACGGTGTGGGTGGTGCCGTCGGCGAGGGTGAGGGTCACCGAGTCGGGCACGCCGCCGTTGTCGTGGTCGGAGCCGGGCCACCAGGCGGTCCAGCGACCGTTGTCCAGGGTGACCTCGAAGGTCCGCCCGGCGTCCTCCATGGTGACCGCCTTGACGTCAGCCCCGACCAGGCCCTCCGCGTAGTTGAACGTGGCCGAGCCGCTGCCGTGGGAGCCACCCGTGTCGTAGGTGATCACATCGCGCGCGACGGGCTTCACCGCACCGATCGACATCGACAGACCACTGTCCTTCGAGGCGACGTAGCAGAGCATGACGGTGCCGCCGCGGGCGACCACCATGGAGGTGACCTTGCCCCGGAGGTCCGCGTTGGTGATCGTGACGGGCCCGCCGACGTCCGGCATCCCGTTCAGGCACCACTTCAGGGCGGTGGCGCCCCGGCCGGTCGAGGTGTCCACGGAGCTCGGGTTGCCGGTCCAGCTGGCGAGCTCGGCGGAACTCAGCGGCCCGCTGTTCGCCCGGTCGTACAGGGTCACGCCGACCACGGCCGTGCCCGCGGCGAGGGCGCCGGCGAGCGTGAAGGTCAGCCGCCGCCGCAGGCGCGGCCGGGCGGGCCGCCCGGTGGGCGAGGCGGTGGGCGAGGTGACGGGGGTGTCGAGGTCGATCCGGCGCATCAGTCGCTCCCGGTGTAGGGCGTGGCGTCCCGGCGGGAGGTCGCGCTCGGCCGGCAGGGGCAGTTGCCCGAGCTGCTCGGCGCGCTCGACCGGATCCGGCCGCTGGTCGGCGTTCACTGGTGTGCCTCCTTGGGGGACAGGGCCGCGGTCGCGGGCCCACTGTTCATCTGGTGCGGGTCGCGGCCGAGTTCCGTCCTTTTCTGCGGGCCCCGGCGGGCGGCCGCCTCGGTGAGGCGGTGCAGCTTGGCCCGGGCGCGGGAAAGCCGTGAGCGGACGGTGCCGACCGGTACGCCGAGGGCCTCGGCGGCCTCCCGGTAGTCCAGGCCGGCCCACACGCACAGGGCCAGCACCTCGCGGTCCGGGCGTCGCAGCCGCGCCAACGCGTCCTGCAGGGCGGCGATCCGCGCCGCGTCGTCGATCCGCCCGACCGCCTCCTCCGCGAAGTCGGGAACGCCCTCGGGCACGGGCGGCAGTTGGGCCACCACTTGCCGGTGCCGCCGGGCAGCCCGGCGCTGGTTGCTGACCAGGTTGGTGGCGATGCCCAGCAGCCAGGGCCGCAGTGACCCGCCCTCGGCGCCGACCCGGCCGTGCTGACGCCATGCTTCCAGGAAGGTCAGCGACATCACGTCCTCCGCTGCCGACCAGTCGCCGGTGAGCCGGAACGCGTGGTTGTACACCGACCGCGCGTACGCGTCGAAGAGCTGCCCGAACGCGTCCCGGTCACCGGCCCGCACCCGAGTCCGCATTTCTGGATCCGAATAGTCCACGCCCGCTATCTGGTGTGCCGGCCCAGGCCGGTTCCCATGACGCACATCACACGGTCCAGCACTCACCGTCTGCCCGACCGGTCGCGTGGCCTGTTCTTCGCCGGACGGAGGGGCGAGCCGTCCGAGATCACCCGGCGGGCGTGCACGACCGGGCGGAGCGTCGGGGCATAGCCAGCTGCTCACGTCCACGGTCAGGACGATCCGCCCGTCGGCCGCCTTCGGCAGCGGCAAGGCGGCCAGCTGCGACGCGGCCGAGTGCAAGGCCCGCAACCCGGGCCGAGGCGCCGCCCCGAGCGGGTGCGGTGGCGTCCGGTTCCGAATCAGGTGAAGGGGCCGTCAGTGACGAAGCGCTGGAGGTTGCGGGCGAAGGTGCGGGCCTCGGCCGGCGGCCAGGAAACAAGGGATGCCTCGATGTGCGCGGCGAGGCGGTGTCGGGTGACGTCCACGGTCTGCTGCCCGGCCTCGGTGAGCGCGAGCAGGGTGGCGCGCCGGTCGCGGGGGTCGGGTTCGCGGCGCAGGAGACCGGCGTCCTCCAGGCGGGTGGCGCGGCGGGTCACGCCGGAGCGGTCCAGACCGATCTCGCCGGCGAGGTCGGCGGCGCTGCGCGGGCCGATGCGGGCCAGCCCGCTGAGGACGGGGTAGGTGGTCTCGTCCACGGCGTCGCCCAGGCCCTCGGTCAGGCGTTGGTGCAGCCGTGTCCGGGTGTCGCGCCTGAGCAGCATTGCCAGCGCGTCGGCGATCTCGTGTCCTACATCGTGCGACATGCCTCCAGATTAGCGTGCGCGGCGCACGCACTCTGTAGTACTCTTCAAATGCGTGCTCGACGCACGCAAATCTCCGATCCAGGAACCCATGTTCCCGACCCTTCCGTGAGGACCGCTGTGACCACCACTGCCTTCCGTACCAACGTCGTCTCCGCCATGACCGACCTGCTCTTCACGCCGGAGCTGGAGCTGTCCGAGGCCCTTGACCGGCACTTCGCCCCGGACTACCGCCAGCGCACCGACGGCAGTTGGGCCGACCGGAGCGAGTTCACGGCCCACATCGCCCACCTGCGCGGCATCGTCGTGGGCGGCTCGATCCAGGTGCTGGAGGAACTCGTGCAGGGCGACCTGTACGCCGACCGGCACATCATCGATGTCGAAAAGACCGACGGCTCCTCCGTCCGCGTGGAGGTCTACCTTTTCGGCGAGTTCGCCCCCGACGGTCGATTCCGGCGCATCGAGGAGACCACCCTGATGCTCCAGGGCGCCGACAGCGACCGCAACATCGGCAGCGCCCGCTGACGGCCCGGGTGTTCATGAGCGGTTCCCGGTCAGGCCGACCAGCCCGCTGACTGGCCCTGGGTCCTGAACGGGGCAGCGCCGGCCTCGCCCGCCACCCGCGCAAGTGGGGCGTGACCGTGGTGGGGATCGACCACCCGAACCGCCAGGCACGCCGCGGGCAGGGCGAGCCGACCGTGTCGACGACGAGGCCGCCGCTCTGGCGGCCGGTCGGCCGGTCGGCTCGCCGCTGCTTCAATCGGTTCATCGCCCGCGAGATCTGCCGAGTCCCGACCACACTTCTCCACGGCCGTGGCGGTGCACCCGTTCATGCTGGCGCTCGGTCAGTCCACCACCCCGGCAGCCACCGCTGATGAGCCCGACCGCCCTGATCACCGTCGACTCGCGGCCGGACCTGCCGCTGGTCCACGTGGAAGCGGACGACGGCGCCTACGCCTCCACCGGCGGCCTGCGGTCGAGGCCCGGGGTGAAGAGCAGGTCGGTCAGGTCCTTGGTGATGTCGGTGCGATACATCTGCGTTCCTGTATTCGTGAGACCTGATCCGGGCGCCTGGTGATCAGGACTTCCCGGGAGGGCGGGCGGTTCCCGCCCTCCCGGATGCGCGGGTCAGCCTAGGGGGCGTCGGTGATCCAGGAGCCGTGGAGTCCGGCGCTGACGCGGTGGGGCAGGTGGACGGTGGCGACCGGCTCAAGGCTGTCGGCGTCGAGGACCAGGAGCTGGGAGGTGTCCTGCTTGAGGTCGGAGACCACGGTGAGGAGGTAGCCGTCGTCCTCGCGGGTGGCGTCGGCAGCGGGGACGAAGACGGCCTCGCTGGGCATGCGGGCGTCGCCGGCCCGGCGGATGCGGCGGGCTCCGGTGGCGCGGTCGTACTTGACGATGCCGTAGCCGCCGAAGCCCTCCTCGTCGGGGAAGGCGATGGCGTACTGGTAGCGGTTCTCGGTACCCAGGTAGTTCTCGTTGAGGGTCGGGAATTCCACCGGCAGGTCGTCGATGATCTGCTCGTCGACGGTGCCTTCGGCCAGGTCGATGACCCAGCGCCGGGTGTAGGAGCGGGAGACGGGCTCGGTGCCGCGCCCGGGTGCGCCGATCCACCAGTTCCAGGAGAGCCGGAAGCCCTCCCGGTCCACGGTGGGACCCTCCACGACGATGCGGCCCTGGCCGTCCTCGTAGGCGTTCGCGACGTGGAGCACGTTGCCCGGCTCGATCGAGAACCAGCGCACGCCCTTGGCGCCGTCGCTTCCGCGGGGAAGGACGCCGATCCGGGCGGGCTGGGCGTCGCTCCAGCCGTAGGGGATGCCGGAGTGGTCGCCGGGGTCGAAGGTGACGTTGCCCTCGATGAAGACCACGTGGCGGCGGGTGAGGGCGAAGTCGTGCTTGAGGGCGGCCGTCGCTCCCGGGATCTCGGCGCTGTGGACGATCCGGCCCATGGCGTCGGCGACGTAGTGGATCAGGAAGGGCGGGAAGGGGGAGGAGGCGAAGAAGTGGAGCTCCCCGGTGACCGGGTCGGTCTTGGGGTGGGCGGTCATGGCGGTGCGCAGTTTGCCGTCGAAGTCGTAGGTGCCGACGGTGTCCAGTTCCGCGGTGAGCTGGAAGGGGAGGTTCGCCTCGCACAGAGCGAGGAGCTTGCCGGCGTGTTCGATGATGTGGGTTCCGGCGGTGCTGGCGGTGAGGTCGGGTCCGTGTTCGGTCATGTAGGGGGCGCCGTCGAGGGCGGGGGTGTGCACCCAGCGGTTGCGGTACCACTCGGCCCGCCCGTCGCGCAGGCGGATGCCGTGGACCATTCCGCTGCCCTTGAACCAGTGGGTGGGGGTGACGCCGGGCTTGGGGTTGTGCCCGTTGCGGAGCAGCCGGCCGGTCAGCTCCGGTGGAAGGGTGCCCTCGACCGTGAGGCCGGTGGCGGTGATCTCGTCGGCGACAGGAGTGTAGTGGCCGGTCAAGTAGGGCTTGTCGCTGGTCATGGCAAGAACCTTTCGGTGTGACGGTGCGACGGGTGGGTGTGGACGCTGTACTGCGGTCCTGGTCGCCGGTCAGCGGGTGGGAGGGGTCCAGTCGGCGGGCAGGCCGGACTGGGCCGGAACGGCGTTCAGGCTGTAGTAGTCCTGGTCGGAGGTGATCTGGTGGTGGGCGTTCAGGTCGAGGAGGGTGGCCAACGGCACGGCCAACGGCTTGGGTGCTCCCTTGAGGTGGCCGGCGGAGACGGCCGCGGTGGCGATCAGCGCGGCGGTGGCACGGGGCAGGCTGACCTTCATGGCGGGTTCCCTTCGTGATGGCGGTTTCTTGCCGGACGTACGGCGTGCGGCCTGGTGCCGTTCGCCACAAGCGGTGGGGTGGGTGCCGCGACCAGGTGCGGCGTCAGCTGCGGCCGTCGGCGCGGCGGGGGCGGACCGCGTCGGTCCGGCCGGCGTCCGGTGCGGCGCTTCGGCCGGTGAGCGCCAGCGCGAACACGGCGGTGGCGGCCAGGACGGCGGAACCGGTGAGGAACACGAGGCGGTAACCCGCCGTCAGCGCCTGTAGGTGGGGCTGGTGGGCGGCCGCGTGGGCGGTGGCGGTGCCGGCGAGGGTCGCCAGGACGGCCAGGCCGATCGCGCCGCCGACCTGGCGGGTGGTGTTGACCAGGCCGCCGGCGAGTCCGGCGTCCAGTGCGGGGACGCCTTCGACGGACAGCGCGGTGAGCTGGACGACGGCGACGCTCAGACCCAGGCCGATCAGGATGCTGGGGCCCAGCACGTCCGCCGTGTAGCTGCCGTGGGCGCTGATCCGCGACAGCCACAGCAGTCCGGCGGCCTCGGTCAGCAACGCGCCGGTCACGGTCGCGGCAGCGCCGAAGCGGCGGGAGAGACGCTGCGCCAGTGCGGAGCCGAGCATGTTGGCGAAGGCGAGGGGAAGCTGACCCAGTCCGGCGGCCAGCGGGCCGGCACCGAGGACCTGCTGCTGATAGAGCGGCAGGAAGAGGAACAGGGCGATCCACACCGATCCCAGCAGCGCCATCAGCAGGTTCCCCGCCGCGACGCGGCCGGTCCGGAACAGGCGGGGCGGCAGCAGCGGGGCCGGGTGACGGCGTTCGATCAGGGCGAACGCGGTCAGCAACACGGCAGCGACGGCGAAGCCGGTCAGGACGGTCGGTTCGGTCCAGCCGGTGCGGCGGGCGGTGGTAAGGCCCCACACCAGGGCGGTGAGGCCGGCGGTGACGGCAACGGTGCCCAGGACGTCGAAGCGGCCAGGGCTGCGGGCCGGTGCCGCCGGGACCCAGCGGGCGACGGCGACCACCATGAGGACGGCGCCCATGGCGACCGCGTGGAAGATCCACGGCCAGCCCCACGCCTGGGTGAGTACCCCGCCGAGCAGGACCCCGGCCGCGCCTCCGGCGCCCGAGACTGCTCCCCAGACGCCCAGCGCCTTTCCCCGACCGGGGCCGGCCGGGAACAGGTCCATCAGCAGGGCCAGTGCGGCGGGGGCGATGGCCGCTGCTCCCAGGCCCTGTACGGCCCGGGCGGCGATGAGCAGCGAGGAGGAGGTGGCGAGGCCCGCGGCGAGTGAGGACGCCGCGAAGGCGGCGAGGCCCGCCAGCAGGATCCGGCGTCGGCCCAGCAGGTCCGCGGTCCGGCCTCCGGCCAGAAGCAGGGCGCCGAAGGCCAGCCCGTAGGCGTTGACCACCCAGGTGGTGCCGGCGTCCGACAGGCCAAGGCCGGTGCGGATCTGAGGCAGCGCCACGTTCACGATCGAGGTGGCCATCATGACGGTGAACTGCGCCCCGGCCAGCGCTGCGAGCGCGGCTGCCGGACGGCGAGCGGTGGCGGTGTTGACGCGGGACGCGGATGCGCCCTGCGGGGCGAGGGCTCCGGATGTGACATCGGTGGGGTTCACGGCTCGAAGCCTGGCCGTGACCGCTGTCCACTTCCCAGCCCCGGCGCGGTGCTCTGCTGTCCACCGCTGTCCACGCCTGTCCACCCAGGAGCGTCGGCCGGACACCTGGGATGTCTACACTCCGCAGCAGCCCGTCGTCCGAAAGGCCTGCGCTGCTGCTTCCGTTGCTGGACCAGCTGCGCCACCGTCCCGGCTCCGTGTACCGGGAGACCGGCCTCTACACCCGCGGCCCCACCGCACTGCCGCTGGAGTTCACACCCGTGTCCGAGCACGCGGTTCGCCCTTCCCGGCTGATCAGCCCGCGTGGCTAGGATCGTGACAGTGGACCGGTGGGGATCGACGGGTGCGCGGCTGCCGCGCCGTGAGAAGGGGGGTCGCCATGGCGTCGGTGGGAGAACGGCTCAGCAGCGCGCGCCTTCAGGCGTTCGTCGGCCGGGACGAGGAACGCCAGCAGTTCGCAAGCGCGTTGGCCGGCCAGAGCGACGTCCCGTTCGCGTTCTACGTGTTCGGGCCTGGCGGCATCGGCAAGTCGACGCTGCTGCGGCGCCTGGCGGACCAGGCCCGGGAGGCCGGCCGCACCGTCCTGGACCTGGACGGCCGCTTCGTGGCCCGCGACCCGGCCGACTTCGAACGCGAGGCCGCGCAGTTCCTCCAGGAGCCCGGCACCGTCCTGTTCCTGGACTCCTTCGAGCACTGCCAGTGGCTGGAGAGCTGGCTGTGGCAGCGCTTCCTGCCACGCGCCGCCGACAACACCCTGGTGGTCCTGGCCGGCCGCCAGGCGCCCCAGCCACAATGGACCGCCGACCCGGCCTGGACCGAGATCCTCCACGTCCACGAACTGGAGCCGTTCTCCGAGGAACAGGCCCGCAGTCTGCTGACCACCACCCAGGCCCTGCCGGGCCTGCGCGAGCGCATCCTGCGCTTCGCGGGAGGCAACCCGCTGGCCCTCTCCCTCGCGGCCGCCGCCGGAACGGCCGACTGGGGCCGCGAGGAGACCTGGGCGCCATCGGCCGACATCCTGCGCACCCTGCTGGCGGGCCTGATCGGCGAGGTACCCAGCGCGGCCCACCGCCGCGCCCTGGAGGTGGCCGCCCAGGCCTACTCGACCTCCGAGGAACTGCTCGCCGCGGTCCTACCCGACCAGGACGCCCACCAGCTGTTCACCTGGCTGCGCGACCTCCCCTTCATGGAGTCCACCCACCGCGGACTCCACCCCCACGACGCCGCCCGCGAGACGCTCGCCGCAGACCTGCGCTGGCGCGCCCCCAGCGCGTTCGAGACGATGCGCCAACGCCTGGCCGAGGAGTACCTGCGCCTGCTCCGCGAAGCCCCGGACGACCAGGTCTTCACCGTCACCGACGAGCTCTTCCACCTCTTCCGCGACGGCCGGATCGTCGCCCGCACCCGCACCTGGTCCCGCGAGGACGAGGTCCACGACCGGCCCCTGCACCCTGACGACCTCGACACCGTGCTCCGCATGGCCACGGAGACCGAGGGCCCCGCCTCCGCCGCCCTGGTCCGTTACTGGGCCGACCGCCAGCCCGAAGCTTTCAGCGTCTACCGCCTGGTGACCACGGGCCGGATCGTGGCGTTCACCGCCCGCCTCGCCCTGCAAGCCCCACCCGACCCCGACGACCTCGCCACCGACCCCGTCGTCGCGGCAGCCTGGCAGTACACCGAAACCGCCGGACCGGTCCGCCCCGGCGAACACATCGGCATCAGCCGCTTCACCGTCTACCCCGAGCGCTACCAGATACCCTCACGCGTCATCGACCTCAGCAGCTCCCGTGCCCAGGCCGAGTCCGCCCGGGCGCGCGGCCGCGCCTACGGGTTCGCCGTCTGGCAGGACGCGCAGGCCTGGGCCGAACGCGTCAAAGGCAGCCTCACCGACACCACCGCGCGCCCCCAGGTCGGCGAACACACCTACGGTCTGTTCGCCGTCGACTGGCGCCGCACCCCGGTCGAGACCTGGCTGCGCCACTTCATCGCCGCCACCGCCGTACCGGCCCCGTCAGGCCCGCCGGGCTTCTCACGCGCCACCTTCGACCAGGCCGTCCGCGAAGCCCTCACCCACTGGCGCGACACCGCGGCCTTCGCAGCCTGTGCCCTGATGCGCACCCGGCTCGCCGCCGACCTCGGCGATCCCGCCCAGGACCTGCGGGCCCTGCTGCGCGGCTGCGTCGACGACCTCGCCGCCGACCCGCGCGGCGTACGCGCCCGCGACGCCCTGACAGCAGGCTACTTCTCCGGCGCCCCCACCCAGGAAGCCGCCGCCCGCCGCCTCGGCCTCCCCTACGGCACCTACCGCCGCCATCTCCGCCACGGCCTGGACCTGCTCTGCGAGAGCCTGTGGCAGCACGAACTCGGCGGCCCCAATCAGTGACGTCCTGACATCGGCGTCATCCCCGAGGCACTGCCCCTTCACGTCGTTCACGCCGTACCCCATCGCGGGGGGCTTGAGCAACGTGACGCAGAGCCCCGCCGTGCTGATGCGGCGTGGGCTGCTGTTCAACCAGCGGTCGCCACGTCATCAGCTGGTCGGCGTCCTCATCGCTCTCCACCTGGACCGTGATCCACGCCGAACCGTCCAAGAGCCCCACGGCCGGTGACAGTCGCAGCTCCGGGGCGGACCTGCTGATCACCGAACGGGTCAGACGGACGTCGATCCCGGTGCCGACGTGAAGGTGCACAATCTCGCTGCCCTCGAAGAGCAGCGTCTCTCCGAGCCCACAGCTCGCCGGCGCCCTGGTCAGATGAGGCCACGCGGCGAGCTGCTCCCGGGCAGATCCGCTGGACAGGCCCCAGCGGTGGCAGCACAGGCAGGTCCACTACTGCAAGGCCAAGAAGGGCACCGACCACCGACACACACGTCGTTGATCCAAGCCGCCATGCACACGCCCTGACGCCCACCAGGCAGCGACGGCAGGGCGAGAGTTCCCTTCGCGGGCCCTCCACCCACCGCCACGAAAGCCCGGCTCAGCGCTCCCGCCCGCGCGGCTTCAGCGGCATCGCGGGCAGGTCCGGGGCGGGCAGGCGGTAGCCGGCGTAGCCGTGGACCTCGCCGAAGCGGGTGCCCGTCATCCAGTCCGTGCGGGCCTGGGCGATGTCCTCCGTCGAGCGGCCGATGAAGTTCCACCACATGACGATCTTCTCGTCGAAGGGCTCGCCGCCGAGGAGGAGGACGGCGGCGTCGGTGTGGGCGCGGAGGGGGAGGTGGGGGCGGCCGCAGCCGAGGTAGAGCATGGAGCCGGGTTCGACGGGGACGCCGTCGACGTCGACGCGGCCGGACATGGCGAGGACGGCGTACTCGAAGTCGGGGACGAGGGGCAGGCGCAGGTCAGCGCCCTCGGTGAGGGCGAGGTCGGCGCCGACGAGGGGGGTGTGGGTGGTGCCGGGCGAGGTGGCGGTGTCGAGAGTGCCGAGGATGACAGTGGCGCGCAGGCCCGGGGCGGTGACGACGGGCAGGTCGGGGTGGTGCTCGAAGGCGGGGGCGGTGTGCCGGTGGGCGTCCGGGAGGGCGACCCAGAGCTGGGCGCCGTGCAGGTGGCGGGCGTGCGGGCGCGGGGACTCCTCGGAGTGGGAGATCGCCCGGCCGGAGGTCATCAGGCCCAGTTCGTACGGGCGGACGGTCTGCAGGTTGCCGAGGCTGTCGCGGTGCAGCACCTCGCCCTCGTGCAGCCAGCTGACCGTCTGCAGGCCCATGTGCGGGTGCGGCGGCACCTGCATGCCGGGCTCGTCGGCGATGTCGTCCGGTCCGTAGTGGTCCACGAAGCACCAGGCGCCGACCATCCGGCGGCCGAGGTTGGGGAGCAGGCGTCGGACCACCGTGCTTCCGCCGAGCGGGAATTGACGGGGCGTCAGCAGGTCCTTCACCGGCCCGCCGGCGGCCTCGCGGCCGCAGGCGGTCGGGGTGGGCTTGAGGTCGAGGTTGCTCATCGCGGTTCCACCACCGTACGAGGAGGGCGGCCGGGCGGGGGCGCGGTCCGCCGCCGGTCGGTTCGTCACCGATCATCCGGCACGGTCCGACGTTCCTCCACCCGCGCCCGGCCATCCGGCGGTCGGCGATGAGCGCCCGACGGTCAGCGGCCGACGGCCGCGAGGCCGCCCGGGCTCAGTGCCGGCAGGCCCACCAGGCGTCCGCCGAGGCCTTGACGGCGGCGTCCCGAAGGTTGCGGACGGCCTCCGCCGGGTCCTCCGCGCCGTACACCGCCGAGCCGGCCACGAACACGTCCGCGCCCGCCTCGGCGCAGCGCTCGATGGTGCTCGCGGCGACGCCGCCGTCCACCTGCAGCCACAGCTCCAGATCGTGCTTGGCGATCAGCTCCCGGGTGCGGCGGATCTTCGGCAGCATGATGTCCAGGAACGCCTGGCCGCCGAAGCCGGGCTCGACGGTCATGATCAGCACCATGTCGAGCTCGGGCAGCAGGTCCTCGTACGGCTCGATCGGCGTGCCCGGCTTGAGCGCCATGGACGCCCGGGCGCCCTTGGCGCGGATCTCGCGGGCGAGCCGGACGGGCGCGGCGGCGGCCTCGACGTGGAAGGTGACCGAGCCGGCGCCGGCCTCGACGTACTGGGGGGCCCAGCGGTCCGGGTCCTCGATCATCAGGTGGAGGTCGAGGGGGATGTCGGTGGCGCGGGCGAGCGACTCGACCACCGGGACGCCCAGGGTCAGGTTGGGCACGAAGTGGTTGTCCATGACGTCCACGTGCAGCCAGTCGGAACCCCGGACGGCCTCGGCCTCGTCGGCGAGCCGGGCGAAGTCAGCGCTGAGGATGCTGGGGTTGATCTGGGCCATGACCGACTACCTTCACATGAGGGCTGGGGCGCCCCGGGAGCGGGCACCTCGCCCCATCATCTCCCGCCGCGCGGCCGCCCACCGCCCACCGCGACGCGGGCGTGACCGGCATCACAGGGCACTCGGGGTTACCGGGGCCGCCGCCGTGGTCATCAGCACTTGAGCGGTCCACGCTCCCGTCCGCGCGGTCCGAGCCACGGGCCGTCCGACGCCCGCCGGACCGTCCCGACCAGCCGAGCTCCCGCTCCCGCCCGAGCTCCGTCCGAGGAAGGTCCCCGATGACCGATCTCGTCCACCCCGCCCGCGCCCTGTGGTGGCTCTTCGAGCCGGTGCACGCCGTCTCCGCCTTCCATTCCGATGCCCGCGAGGCCTTCGAGGCGGCCGGGCTGCACGGCCGCCTGCACAGCTACTTCGCGAGCCGTTCGGCGCCGCTGGGAGCGGTGGACGCACCGCCGGTGATCGCCGCGTTCTTCAACTTCGCCCCGGCCATGGTCGAGCGCGCCCTGCCGGAGGCGTGGACGCACGCGAGCCCGGAGGAGGTGCTGGCCGCCCGGCTGAAGGGCGCGGCGGCGACGCTGGGCCGGCTGCTGGAGCACGTGGACCCGGAGCAGGTCGAGCTGGTCACGGAGACGCTGGAGCAGGTCGCGGCCCGGCTGGACTGCACCGGCCGGGTGCTGGCCGCCGCCAACGCCGCGCTCCCCCGGCCGACCGGACTGTACGAGCGGCTCTGGCAGGCCGCCACCGTGATGCGCGAGCACCGCGGGGACGGCCACGTGGCCGCGCTGGTGACGGCCGGGCTGGACGGCTGCGAGGCGCTGGTGGTCCGGTGCGCGATGGACATGCGGCGCGAGATGATCCAGCCGCTGCGCGGGTGGACGGACGCCGAGTGGGACGCCGCCACCGAGCGCCTGGTCGAGCGCGGCTGGCTGACGGCGCAGGGCTCGGTGACCGAGCTCGGCCGGATCCGCCACCAGAGCCTGGAAGCGGCGACCGACCTGGCCGCCGCCCGGGTGTGGGAGAACTACCCGCGTGCCGAACTCGACACCCTGGCAGCCGCGTTGAAGCCGATATCGGCACTCTGTCGTGGCCAGCTCCCGGTCAACCCGGCCGGACTGCCCGACAACCCGTAGGACCGCGCACGGCCGCCGAGGCGCTACACCCCGGGCGGTCCCAGCAGGATGCCCCGCCCCGCGTAGTACGCCCCGAACGAGCGCCACGGCACGCGCGCGAAGGCCTGCGACTCCCCCGGGAAACCGGACGGGTTGTGGACCAGCAGCGCCGTGTCCGTGGCGCCCACCGCCAGCACCAGGTGCCCGCCGGGCCGTACCGGCTCCGGCCCGGCCGGTTCCCGGATCGACGGGTGCACCGACACCATCACCAGCCGCCCGCCGACCAGCGCGGCCGACACCTCCTCGGGCGTCAACTCCCGCGCCTGCGCGGCCAGTCCCCACCGCCGCCGGACGTACTCGGCGAACGGGCGCCGGGATCAGCCCGTGCAGGCTCTCGCCGTCCCGCACGTACGCGCCGGCCGCCACGCACTCGCCCGCGAGCGCCATCGCCGTCGGCGTCACGCCCCACCAGTGCTCCAGCGCCATCCGCAGGCAGGCCACCCCGCACAGCCGCCACGACCACCACGCGTACTCCTGCGCGTCGGCCGCCCCGGACTGCCCCCAGCGCGGGTCCGCGGCCGCGTCCAGCCGTCCGTCGACGATCTCCCGCACCAGCTCCGGGGACTCCCACTGCGCCCGGTACATCCCCCGACGCTCTCACGCCGGGTGACCGGACAACTCACGACACTCCCTGAGTACCCGTACTCAGGCGGCCGACCTGCGGGTTCTCCTAACGTGATCACGCCGTGGACGAGAACGCAGGAGGCAGCAGTGAAGAAGGCCGCTCTGGGAGTACTGGCCATCCTGGCGATGGGCGCGCTGATCTTCATCGCGCCGTGGATCTACCTGGCGGTCACCATGGGACCGGACTCGCCCTCCACCCCCACCACCTACGCGCCCGTCGCGCCGTCGCCCACCGCCTCCTCGTCCCCGAGCCGCTTCCCGGCGCCCGCGGAGTCCCCCGCCCCGCCGGTCTCGCTGGACCGGTAGGCCAGCCGCTGCGCCGCGCGCCGTCCGCGCCGCTCCACCGGGATCGCGCCGGTGGCACCGGCCAGGCCGAACGGCGGCATGTCGAAGTAGATCGACTCGTACCCGCCCTCCGGCACGACGTACGTCTCGTGCCAGAGCCCGACGTGCCCGCGGAGCTTGCCCTCCCGCTGCTTGCGGTTGGCGATGCCCCACGCGGTGTGGTGGAAGCCGTCGGGCGCGGCCGCGTAGCCGTAGAGCTTCTCCTTCGACTCCCAGTACTGGACGACGTAGTAGGTGCGCGGCGAGGCGGTGAGCAGGATACGGCCGAGGAGGCCGCGCTCGGGGGCGCGGCGCAGTTCGTGGAGCATCCGGAACATCGCGAACATGACCGGGCCCCAGTGGTGCACCGCCCAGAACCGGTTGATCCGCATGCCGATCAGCAGCACCACGGTGTCGCCGGTGGCCGCGGCGGTGGTGTAGCCGCGCTGTGGCTTGGCGAACAACGGCATCTCTGCCTCCCCCTACCAGCCGGGGGCGTCGCCCGCCCCTGATGTAATCAGCGATTACATCAGGGGGCGATGACCCGGTCAAGGCTCTCCACCACCACAATTCGGCTACTGCGCAGGCCGGTTGGCGATCCCCTGGCCGAAGGTGTCGAGGACCTGCGCGGCCAGCTCCTCCGCCTTCTCGGCCGGCAGGTAACCGTCGACGATCATCTGCGCCAGCCCGTACACCAGCGCCTGCCCGGCCAGCCCGACCAGCGCCGGGTCCCCGGCGCGCAACCGGCCGGCCTCCTGGTCCGCGGCCACGACGTCGATCAACGCCCGGTCGATCCCGTCCAGTTGCTCCCGCAGCTCCGGCTCCCGCGCGGCCGCGAACACCCGCGAGCGCACCAGCTCGAAGCGCCGCGGATGGTGCACGGCGTACCGGACGAACCCCAGCCCGATCGTCCGCATCACCGAACCCCTGTCCGGTCCGGCGGCCGCGACCTGCGACTCCTGCCACCGCACGAAGTCCGCCAGCACCCGGTCCGCCAAGGCGGTCAACAGCGCCTGCCGGTCGGCGAAGTGCCGGAACGGCGCCCCCGCCGACACCCCCGCCCGCCGCGCCACCTCCCGCACGCTCACCTTCTCCTGGCCCTGCTCGTCCAGCACCTCGAACGCCGCCGCCACCAGCGCCTCCGGCAACGCCCCGTGGTGGTACGCCTCCCGCTCCCTGGTCTCACTCATGCCCGCCTTGCTACCACAGCCGGCCGGACCACGGAGTCGGCCCCGGCCGTGCGACCGGGTTCGGTCGGACAGCCGGGGCCGGGCGGGGCCAGGCAAGGCCGGGCGGGCAGCCGGGCGCAGCCGGACAGCCGGGGCCAGGGCCGTGGCCAGGGCCGGGCCGGGTCCGGGCGGGCGTCCTACCAGGCGTAGTCCTCCGGGGCGGGCCGGTGGCCCGGGAAGAGCTCGTCGAGGCGGTCGAGGGTCTTGCGGTCGAGCTCGAGGTCGAGCGCGGCGAGGGCGGTGTCGAGGTGGGCCGGGGTGCGGGGGCCGATGATGGGGGCGGTGACGGCCGGGCGGGAGAGCAGCCAGGCGAGGGCGAGGTCGGCGGGGTCGGTGCCGAGTTCCTCGGCGAAGTCCTCGTAGGCCTGGATGCGGTCGCGGTGCTTGGCGAGGAGCTCGCGCGCGTAGCCCGTGGCGCTGCGGCCCAGGGTGCCCTCGCGCTCCTTGCGCAGGATGCCGCCGAGCAGGCCGCTGCGCAGCGGGGACCACGGGATGAGCCCGAGGCCGTAGTGCTGGAGGGCGGGGATGACCTCGAGTTCGATCGTGCGGTCGAGGAGGTTGTAGAGGGACTGCTCGCTGACCAGGCCGAGGAAGTGGCGGGAGCGGGCGGCCTCCTGGGCCTGGGCGATGTGCCAGCCGGCGAAGTTGCTGGAGCCGACGTAGATGATCTTTCCCTGGGCGACCAGGACCTCCATCGCCTGCCAGATCTCCTCCCAGGGCGTGGCCCGGTCGATGTGGTGCATCTGGTAGAGGTCGATGTGGTCGGTCTGCAGCCGGCGCAGGCTGGCCTCGACGGCCCTGCGGATGGCGAGCGCGGACAGCTTGCCGTCGTTGGGCCAGTCGCTCATGTCGGCGTAGGCCTTGGTGGCGAGGACGGTGCGCTCGCGGCGGCCGCCGCCCCGGGCGAACCAGCGGCCGATGATCTCCTCGGTGCGGCCCCTGAGGTTGCCCTCGCTGTCGCGGCCGTAGCTGTTGGCGGTGTCGAAGAAGTTGATGCCGCGGTCGTGGGCGGTGTCCATGAGGCGGTGGGCGTCGGCCTCTTCGGTGTGCGGGCCGAAGTTCATGGTGCCGAGGCAGAGGCGGGAGACGGTCAGGCCGGTGCGGCCGAGGTGGGTGTACTCCATGGCGCCCCACCCAAGACCACACCGGCCCCCCTGTCCAGCACATTTCGCGGGCGTGCCGAATGCCCCGGCCACCCCCGCAGCGGGCCCCTTCGGTCAGCGCCCGTGCATGGCGAACTTCCGTACGGTGAGCGGCACACAGAGCACGAGCAGTGCGGCGCTCCAGAGCAGCGCGACGAGCACGGCGTGCTGCATCGGCCAGGCCGATCCGGGTGCCGAGGGGTTGCCGAAGAGCTCCCGGCAGGACTGGACGACGGAGCTGATCGGGTTCCAGTCCGCGACGAAGCGCAGCCAGCCGGGCATACCCCCGGTCGGCACGTACGCGTTGGTCACCATCGCCACCGGGAAGACCACGACGGAGAGTTGGCCGGCCGCCTCCTCCTTGCCGACGGTCAGGCCGAGCAGCGTGCCGACCCAGGTCATCACGAACCGGAAGAGCAGCAGCAGCGCGAACGCCCCTGCGGCGTCGTCGAGTCCGTTCCGGGCGCGCCATCCGGCGGCGAGCCCGACCAGGGCCAGCAGCGCCAGGACGACCGTGGAGACCAGCAGGTCGGCGAGGGTCTGCCCGAGCAGCAGGCCGGTGCGCGAGACCGGCATGGAGCGCAGCCGGTCGGTGACCCCGCGCCCGACGTCGCGGGCGGCGCCGACCATGGTGGGCATGATGCCGTTGGTGGCGACCATGGCGAACAGCCCGGGCATCAGGAACTCCCGGTAGTCACCGCCGCCCGGCACCTGCATGGCACTGCCGAAGACGTACCCGAAGACCACCACCATGACCACCGGGACGCCCAGCGAGGCGGCCAACAGGCCCGGTGAGTGACGGTAGTTGAGCAGGATGCGGAGCATCGACGTCCAGGTGTCGGAGCCCAGCCGGCCGACGGCGGACGGTCGCGGAGCGGCGTACCCGGCGATGGCCATCAGGCGGCCCTCCCCACGGCAGCGGCGGAGTCCTTGGTCAGCGCGAGGAACACGTCGTCCAGCGAGGGCGCCCGCACCGCGACGTCCTCCGCGACGACCCCGGCTCCGTCCAACTCCCGTACCAGCGAGGGCAGCAGGACGGACGCGCCCGGCATCGTCAGCACCGTGACGGTCCGTTCGGCGACGTCCACCTGCGCGTCGCCGCCCGTCAGCGCGGACAACACCACGGCAGTGGAGGCGAGTTGCCCCGGGTCGGCCAGGGTGACGGAGACCTGGCTGCCGATCGCCGCCTTGAGCCGGTCCGGCGGGCCGGTGGCGATGGCGGCGCCGTGGTCGACCACCACGATCTCGTCGGCCAGCCGGTCGGCCTCCTCCAGGTACTGGGTGGTGAGCAGCACGGTGGTGCCGTCCTCCGCCAACTCCTTGACGGTGTCCCAGATGTCCTGCCGGCTGCGCGCGTCGAGCCCGGTGGTCGGCTCGTCCAGGAACAGCACGGGCGGGCTGGTGACCAGGCTGGCGATGAGGTCGAGGCGCCGGCGCATGCCGCCGGAGTAGGTGCGCACCAGCCGGTCGGCGGCCCCGGTGAGGTCGAAGCGGGTGAGCAGTTCGTCGGCGCGCTCCCGGGCCCGGCGGGCGCCGAGGCGGTGCAGCCGGCCGAGCAGGTGGAGGTTGTCGCGCCCGGTGATGCCCTCGTCGACCGCGGCGTGCTGCCCGGCGAGGCCGATGGAGCGCCGGACGTCCTCGGCGGCGCGGACGACGTCGTGCCCGGCGACCTTGGCCGTGCCGCGGTCGGGCGCGACCAGGGTGGCGAGAACGCGGACGGCGGTGGTCTTGCCGGCGCCGTTGGGGCCGAGGAGACCGCAGACGGTGCCGGCCGGGACGGTGAGGTCGAGGCCGCGCAGGGCCTCGGTGGCACCGAATCGTTTCTCCACGCCCGCCATCTCGATGGCGGGCCGGGTGGTGTCGGACATGGCTCTGCCCCTTCTCTAGGTACAGCGTACGTAGAAGCGCGCGCAAGCGCATCCTACTACGTACGCCGTACGTATCTAAGATGGGGGAGCGAGGTGATCTTCCAGTGCCGTCCAGCAAGCCCAGCCCGACCAGCCAGCCCAGCTCGACCGGCTCGACCGGCTCGACCGGCTCGACCGGCGAGCCCAGCCCACCCGGCAGGCCCAGCCCGTCTGGCAGGCCCGCGCCGCCCGAGGCGCCCGAACTGATCTGGCTGCGCCCCGAGCGCACCGGCCGCGGCCCGCGCCCGGCCCACAGCCGCGACTCGATCGCCGCCGCAGCGATCACGATCGCCGACGCCGAGGGCCTGGACGCGGTCTCCATGCGCCGGGTCGCGGCCGCGCTCGGCGCGGGCACCATGTCGCTCTACAACTACGTGCCGAAGAAGGAGCACCTGCTCGACCTGATGCTCGACGCGGCCTCCGGCGAGTACGGTCCGCTGCCCGCGCCGAGCGGCGACGTCCGGGCCGACCTCGCCCGCCTCGCGCACGAGCAGCTCGCCATCTTCCGCCGCCACCCCTGGCTGCCCGCCCTGGTCCTGGCCCGCCCGAGCATCGGCCCCAACGCCCTGCGCTACACCGACCACTTCCTCGCCCTCACCGCGCCCACCGGCCTCGGCGGCGGCGCCCGGATGGAGGCGATGGCGCTGCTCAACGGCTTCGTCTGCCAGTACGCGCAGTACGAGCAGACGGCAGCCGCGGGCGCCAAGTGGCAGGCGGAGCTGGTCGGTTACCTCACCCAGGCCGCGATGAGCGGCGAATACCCGCACCTGGCCCAGGCGTTCGCCACCTCGGGCCCGCCCGCCGACCCGGACAAGGCCTTCGACCGCACCCTGGACCGGGTCATCACCGCGATCCTCGCCCCGGCCGCGGACGGTTAGGGTCTGCTGCGAAAGTGGATCTTGAGTTGCGATGATCATGGTGTGGCGCGAGGGGAACTGACAGACCGACAGTGGGCTCGGCTGGAGCCGTTGCTGCCAGCGGGGAAGAAGCCGGGGAGGCCGCGGACGTGGACGCGTCGGCAGCTGATCGACGGGATACGGTGGCGGACTCGGGCGGGCACACCATGGCGGGACATCCCCGAGCGATACGGCCCGTGGGACCGGATCTACGACCTGTTCCGCCGGTGGCAGCGCGACGGCACGTGGAAGCGGATCCTGGAACAACTGCAGGTCCAGGCCCACGCGCAGGGCCTGATCACCTGGGATGTGAGCGTGGACTCGACTGTCTGTCGCGCCCACCAGCACGCCGCCGGCGCGCGTAAAGAAGGGATCTTCAGCGCGAGCCGCCCGGCGGAATCGACACCGAGCCGGACGACCACGGGCTCGGACGGTCCCGGGGCGGCCTGCGCCCCCCGCACCGGCCCCGGACGGCCACGCACCACACCCGACAGGGTCCGCGCCGACAAAGCCTACGGATCTCGCGCGAACCGCTCCTACCTGCGCAGACGCAGGATCGAGTGCACCATCCCGGAGAAGGCCGACCAGGTCCGAAACCGCAAGGAGCTCGGCTCCCATGGCGGGCGCCCGCCGAAGTTCGACAAGGACGACTACAAGGAGCGCCACGCGGTGGAGTGCGGAATCAATCGCCTCAAGCGCCATCGAGCTGTGGCCACGAGGTACGACAAGTCGGCCGTGCGCTACGAGGCAACGGTGCTGGTCGCAGCCGTCAACGAGTGGCTGTGACCAGCACGGTCGCAACGCTCCTTAGTGGACGCAGAACTCGTTGCCGGCCGGGTCCTGCAGCACAGTCCAGGTGAGACCCGGAATGCTGTGCTCGCCAACGACGCTCGCACCCAGAGCGACCAGCCGCTCCACCTCCTCCGCCAGACCCGTGCCGGGCGCGGCAGCGAAGTCGACGTGTACACGGTTCTTGCCCCGCCGCTCTTCGGCCACACGCTGGAAACCCAGTGCCAACGGCTGCGCCCTGACGATGACGAAGTCGCCGTGGTCCTGGGCGATCTCGCCTCCCAACGCAGTGGCCCACCACTGAGCCAACTCCTGCGGTTCCGCACAATCCATCGTGATCATTACTGCTGTCAGACTCATGATCGGCACCCTAAGGGGTCGGCGCCGGAAGTCCTTCGGGGGTTGAGGCCGGAACCGATGGCGTGCATTGGTGATTCGCCCGTGCGGTTACAGTCTCACCATGACTGGTGGGGAGCAGGGGCAGGGGCAGGCGACGTCGCCGGGCGCGGTGGCGCCTCGGGCAGGGGATGCCGACCGGGAGTCGGTGGCTGAGAGGCTGCGGGTTGCCGCGGGGGAGGGCCGTATCGACCTTGCCGAGTTGGAGGAGAGGCTCGATCGGGCCTATGGCGCCAAGACGTATGCCGAACTCGACGTGCTAGTGGCCGATCTGCCGCAGGAGCAGCCTTCCGGATTGCCCGCCGGCACTGATACGGAAACGCTTGTTCTCAAGACCCGCCTGGGCAATATCAAGCAGGGCGGCCGGTGGACAGTTCCCCGGAGAATCATCGCCGAGTGCAAGATGTTGAACATCGTGATCGACTTCACCGAGGCTGCCTGTGCGCACCGTGATGTCACCGTTGAGGCGAGTTGCGGCACGGGCGGCATCCAGTTGATCGTCCCGCAGGGCTGGGCGGTGCAGATCGATGCGTCGAGCACCAACACTGCTCACATCAGCAACAAGGCCACCGCACCGGCTGACCCGGCCTCCCCGACGCTCACAGTCGTCGGGCATCCGCGAGCCGGCTACATCAAGATCAAACAACTCCGCCAGAAGCGATAGCCTGCGCTCGCGTGGGCAGTGAGTATGGGGGCATCCTGCCGGGTCGTTGCGTCAGGTGGTACGGCAAGCTCTGGCCGGTAAGGTCGACAACGGACGGTCAGGCCAGCACCGACCTCGGCAGCACCCCGGCAACCCGCCCGTCCACCAGCACCGACACCCCGGCGCCAGCCTCCCCCAGGACCGCCCGTGCCTCGGCCGGTGACTGCCCGACACCCACCGCCGGCAGCGCCGGTCCGAGCAGCGCGCCCAAGGGGTCGCCCGGTTTGGCGGAGCCGTCCGCGAGCGCCGCCGCCAGCACCTCCCGGCGCACCGAGCCGACCACCTCCGCCGCCGCGACCCCGAACGGCCGCACCGCCCGCGTCAGCACCACCGGCGCCACCCCGCCCGGCGCGGCACGCAGCACCTCCGACGCCTCGCCGACCCTCGCACCGGCCTCGACCGCCACCAGCGGGCCGGCGGCGTCGAGCAGCGCTCGCAAGCCGGTGCCCTCCTCCAGGAACCCCCACTCCCGCATCCACGCGTCGCTGTGCACCTTGGACAGGTACGAGCGCCCGGAGTCCGGCAGCAGGACGACGACCAGGTCCTCCGGCCCCAGCCCGCGCGCCACCCGCAGCGCCGCCGCCACCGCCGTACCGGACGACGGGCCCGCCAGGATGCCTTCCTCCCTTGCCAGTTGCCGCGCCGCCTGCAGGGACTCGCGGTCCGGGATGCGTTCGAAGGCGTCGACCACCTCCGAGCGGTAGGCCTGCGGCCAGCGGTCCTCGACGGTGTCGGGGTGCAGGAAGTGCCCGATGCTCTCGACGTACCACGGGCTGCCGTCGCCGCCCCCGTACAGCGAGGACTCCGGGTCGGCCCCGACCACCGTCACCGCGCCGCCGGACACCTCCTTCAGGTAGCCGCCGGTGCCGGTGATGGTGCCGCCGGTGCCGACGCCCGCGACGAAGTGGGTCACCCGGCCGCCGGTCTGCTCCCAGACCTCCGGGCCGGTGGTCCGCACATGGGCGTCCGGATTGGCCAGGTTGTCGTACTGGTTGGCCAGCCAGGCGCCGGGGATCTCCTCCACCAGCCGCCGGACGACGTGGAACAGGTGCCGCGGATCCTCCTGGGGCACGGACGTCGGCGCGAGCACCACCTCCGCGCCGTACGCCCGCAGGATGTCGGACTTCTCCGACGCGGCCTTGTCCGACACCCCGGCGATCACCCGGTAGCCGCGCTGGCGCCCGACGATGGTCAGCCCGATACCGGTGTTCCCCGAGGTCGCCTCGACGATCGTGCCGCCGGGCTTCAGCAGACCGTCCCGCTCGGCGGCCAGCACCATCGACAGCGCGGCGCGGTCCTTGACGCTGCCGCCGATGTTGAGGAACTCGGCCTTGGCGTAGATCGGCGCGGCGATCCCGGCGCCGAGCCGGGCGAGCCGGAACAGCGGCGTCCCGCCGATCCCATCGAGGACGGTTTCGTGAACTGCGGCCATCTGCGGCCCCTTTCGCTAGCTGTCCGCCCGAGCCTGCCCAACCGTGGGACCCGCTAGCCGCCGACAGCGCCGGAACGAGCCGAGATCACACCCACGGTCGACAGCTCGCCGCACCCGGAGCAGCACGACCCGCGAGTGCGCCGCTTCCGCGGTCGCCCCTGATGATCACTCCGACCGCCGCCTCGTCGGCGACTCGGCACAGCAGCCGGCCCGGGGAGCCCGGCCACCGCCGCCTCCGGAGCGCGGTCAACGTCTCCCGGTCCACCCGGCCCCCTCTCGATCGCCGCCGAGTCTGTCACACCTGCCCCACCAGCCCCGACGTGGCGAAATCCCCTCGTCACGGTCGCCCGGCTCCCGTAGCGTGGTGCGGTCGATCTTGGAGCCAGAACGGGGTACCCCATCATGCAGCAGTACCAGGGCTGGGCCGACGAACGCTTCGGCGCCGTCGCGGACGCCTTCGCCCGCAACTTCGCCGAGTTCCCCGAACTGGGCTCCGCGGTCACGGTGTTCGCCGGCGGCCGCAAGGTGGTCGAACTGTGGGGCGGCACCGCCGACGAGCGCACCGGCCGGGCCTGGACCCAGGACACCGTGGTGCCGGTCTTCTCCTGCGCCAAGGGCGCGGTGAGCATCTCCGCGCACCTGCTCGCCCAGCAGGGCAGGCTCGACCTGGACGCCCCGATCGCCCGCTACTGGCCCGAGTTCGCGCAGCACGGAAAGCAGGCGATCACCACCCGGATGATCCTCGGCCACCGCGCCGGCCTCCCGGCCCTGGACGCGGTGCTCTCCTTCGAGGAGATCGCCGCCTGGGAGCCGGTGGTCCGGGCGATCGAGGCGCAGCAGCCGCTCTGGGAGCCGGGCACCACCTACGAGTACCACGGCCATGTGCTCGGCTTCGCGGTCGGCGAGGTGATCCGCCGGATCACCGGCCTGACCCCGGGCGCGTTCCTGCGCAAGGAGATCGCCGAGCCGCTCGGCGACCTGCCGGTCTGGATCGGCCTGCCGGAGAGCGAACTCCCGCGCCTGGCACGGCTGGTGGAGGCCGATGGCCGCCGCCCGATGCCCGGCCCGGAGCACCTGCTCACCCGGATCGTGACGATGAACGGCGCGCTGGTCTTCCCCGGCCTGGACGTGCCGCACGGCTGGAACGACCCGGCCCTGCACGCGATCGAGCTGCCCGGCGCGGGCGCCGTCGCCTCGGCCACCGGCCTGGCCGGCCTGTACGCGGCGGCGGTCACCGGCCTGGACGGCTCCCCCCGCCTGCTCTCGCACGACACCGTCACCGACGCGGTGCGTGAAGTCTCCTCCGGCGCGGGCTTCCTGGGCTTCGACATGGGCGCCCGCTGGGGCTCCGGCGTCCTGCTCGACTCCCCGTCCTTCCGCAAGCTGCTCGGCGGGCGGAGCTTCGGCAACGACGGCGCCGGCGGCCAGTTCGCCTTCGGTGACGACGAGTTCGGCATCGGCTTCGCCTACGTCGCCAACCGGATGATCGGCCACGGCGACGCCCGCGCGAACGGGCTGATCGACGCGGTGCGCGGGTGCCTGGGGTGACGGACTTCCTCACTCTCCTCGCCGGCCTCGCCACCACCGGCAGCCTCGGCGAGCTGCGCTACGGCGCCTCCCTGCCCGAACTCGCCGCCCTCTACGGCGATCCGCGGGACGGCGGCCAGATCCGCAGCGGGCACCGCTGGCCGCACGGCTTCGTCTGGCACGACGTGCCGACGGTGTTCTGCCGCTGCCGGCAGCTCCACTCGCTGTCCCTGCCGGTCTGGACCGGCGAGCTCGAACTCCCGCGGCCGGGAGGCGAGTCGGTGACCTTCGGCACCCGCATCACCGAGACCGAGCTGATGGCCGCGCTGACCGCCACCGGTCGCACCTGGGAGACGGTGACGTACGAGAACCTCCCGAACCAGCGGAACCTGCTCTTCTCCCCGGCCGAGGAGGTCCGGGTGGAGCTGGTCCTGACCAATCGGGAGGACTACGACGAGCCGCCGCTGGAGGAGTGGGTGCTGTACAAGGCGATGATGTGGGGCTACGAGCACAGCGACTGTCCCGAGCCGGACCGCACCCTGCCCGACGACGGCTGGGGCGCGGCCGAGTCCTGAGCCGACGTTGCCGAGGGTGCCGAGGACGTCGAGGACGTCGAGGACGTCGAGGACGTCGAGGACGTCGAGGACGCCGAGGACGCCGAGGACGTCGGCGAGGCCGGGGAGGGGCCGTTCCGTCCCCTGTGCGGAACGGCCCCTCGCCCGGCTCGACCCGGCGCTACTTCAGCAGGAAGTCGTACACCGCCTGCCGCCCGGCCGGGTTCGCCGCCCGGGTCTGCACCGAGTGCGCCGCCCCGGGGACGATCACGACCTGCGGGTCGTGCGCCGACTTCGCCTCCTGGTAGAGCCATTCGTACGGCGTGGACAGGTCACGGTCCCCGCCGAGCAGCAACACCGGCACGTTCGGCAGCTTGCGGTGCGCCGGCGGCGTCGGCGGCACCGGCTCGCGCGGCCAGTCCAGGCAGACCAACAGGCTGCCCAGCCCGGTCGCGGTCGCCGCGTCGTACGGCCAGGTCTGCTCGGCGGTCAGCTCCTGCCGGGTGCGCTCCAGCGCGGCCGCGCGTCCCGCGACCGGGGTGTCGGTGGTGCCCCACGGGTAGCGCCCGTCGGCGCACAGGGTGGCGGCGTGCAGGCCCTGGCTGAGGAATTCGGCGGGCGCGGCGTCGTTCTGGTGCACCTCGTCGATGAAGGCCTGGAGCTTGGCCGGCTGTCCGCCGGCGGCCTCGTGCAGCGCCTCCGGCACTCCGCCGTAGTTCGGGTCGGCGAACTCGTAGCTGGTCAGCGCGTCGAGGATCCGCGCCCCGTTGCCGTACGTCCGCACGGTGGTGGCGAGGTCGGCGGCCGGGTCGGTGGTGCAGCCGGTGGCCTGGCAGGCGGCGCGCAGGACCCGGGCGGTGGCGGGCAGCGCGATCAGGTCGAGCGGGTCGTAACCCTGTTGCGGCACAACCGAGTCGAGCACCAGCCGGGACACGTGCGCCGGGTGGGCGAGCGCGTACCGCTCGGCGACGAAGGTGCCGTAGGAGACGCCGTCGATGGCGAGGCGGCGGTCACCGAGGGCCTGGCGCAGGAGGTCCATGTCGCCGACGGTGTCCGCGGTGCTGTAGAAGCGGGCGTTCGGACCGAGGGTGGCGGCGCAGTCGGCGATGGACTGCTTGCGGGGCGGGGCGAGGTCGGAGGAGCCCATGTCCTCCTGCAGCCCGGGGCACTGGAGCGCCCGCTCGCCGGTGCCGCGCTGGTCGAACATGACCAGGCGGTAGTCCTTGAGGACGGGCGTCAGCTTGCTCGCGATCCGCCGGATCAGCGGCACGCCGGGCTGGCCGGGGCCACCGGCGAGGAACAGCAAGTCGCCCTTGGGCGCGTCGGCGTTCCCGGTCATCGCCACGTCGAGCAGGAGGCTGCCGGGGGTGGCGCCGCTGTGGTCGAGCGGCACGGTGATGGTCCCGCAGGTGAATTCGGGCGCGCCCTGGCAGGGTGCCTGCCCGGCGATTCCACCACCGTGTCGGGCGGGTTCGGCGGGCGCCGCGATGGCGGGGGCGGTGGCCAGGGTGGTGCCGGCGACCATCGCGACGGCGCCCAGCAGGGCGGCCACGCGACCGCGCGTGCTCGTCATGTTCGTCCTTCCGTCGCGCCGCGTCCGTGCTGACGCGGCCACGGGAATCAGCTTGTGCCGGGGTGACCTCGAACGCGAGCATTCATGCCAGGATTCGACCAGAGTCGAAACGTCGGAGGTCGAAAAGGCGGACCGAACCGGTGATTCCGACCGCCCGACAGTTCGAGGGGAGGACGGCATGATCCGGCTCACGATCGACTCGACCGGGCTCGCCCGCACCCGCTTCGCGGTCTCACCGCTCCACGAAGCGGTCAACACCCTGATGGCCTTCTCGCTCAACTCCCGTACCGGGCCGTACGCCTGGGTGGGCCGCACCCGCCGCGTGCTGCGCCGGGAGAAGCTGGAACTGCTGTCGGGGCTGGCGCTGGAACAGGCGGGCGGCTACATCCCGGACTTCCTCTCCCCGCACCCCGCCGGACCGGACCCGACCGTGGCGGAGCAGCTGGAGGCCGTCCGGCGCACCGACCCGGAGCGGGTACGGGCGGAGCTGGAGACCGTCCGGCACGGCCTGCCCGCAGCCAACCTGTCCGGCCGTCAGGTCCCGGACGTGGTGCTGCGCACCATGCAGCGCGGCCCGCGCTACTTCGCCGAGCGGGTCGCCGACGAGCTGGGCCGGTACTGGGAGTCGGCGCTCGCGCCGTACTGGCCGGACGCCCGGGCGGTGCTGGACGCCGAGGTCGACCAGCGGGGCCGCTTCCTGGCCCGGTACGGCACCGGCTCGCTGTTCAACTCCCTCTCCCCGCAACTCTCCTGGGCGGACGGCCTGATCCGGCTGAAGAGCCGCTTCGAGGTGACGCTGCCGGCCCGGATGGTGCTGCTGATGCCGACGCTGGTGAGCCGGACGATCCACGTCATCCTGGACCCGGTCGACGGCTGCCACCGGGCACCCACCCTGGTGTACCCGGTCGTGAATCCGCCGGCCATCCCGCAGAGCCCCACCCCGGCACTGGCCCAGCTGCTCGGCCCGACCCGGGCGGACCTGCTCGCCGCCCTCGTCGACCCGACCACCACCGCCGACCTCGCCGCCCGGCACTTCCTGAGCGCGGGCACCGTCTCGTACCACCTGGGCGTGCTGCACCGCTCGGGCCTGGTCAGCCGGATGCGCAGCGGGCGCGAGGTGCTGTACCGGCGGACGCCGCGCGGGGAGGAGATGCTGGCGACCCGGTAGCGCCGGCGACCCTCGGGACCTCCGGGTCTCAGGCCGACACGCGCTCCAGACCGGCACACGCTTCAGGTCGGCACCCGCTCCAGACCGGCACACGCTTCAGGTCGGCACCCGCTCCAGGCCGGCGCACGCTTCAGGTCGGCACCCGCTCCAGGCCGGCAAGGGCCTGGATCAGCTTCAGGCCAGCACTCGCGGGAGGACCACCCGCACCCACTCCTCCGGCTGCGACAGGTGCGGGGCGTGGCCGGCGCCTGTGTACAGGTGGCGCTCCGCCTTCGGCAGGGCGAGGTCGACGAGGTCCAGCACCTCGCCGAACATCGGCGCGCTGTCGTCGCTCTGCGTGAGCAGCGCCGGGTCGGTGTACCGGGCGAGCCCGGTGAGGTCGAGGTCCAGCGCGTCCGGGTCGCGCAGCTCGTCCAGGTAGGTGGGCGCATTGCGGATGTACGTGTGCCGGACCGGCGCGGGCAGTTGCTCCCACGCGCCCGGTCCGAAGGCGAGGGTGTCCACGTACAGTTCGGCGGCCGCGGCGGACTCGGCCTGCTCCAGCAGCGCCCGGACGGCGGCGATCCGGTCGGCGAAGGCGGTGCCGATCGGGCGCAGGTCCGGGTCGGCGAGCAGGATGCCGGTGCCGGGCGGCTCGTGCACGGCGATCCCCCGGATCAGGTCGGGACGGGCAGCGGCGAGACGGAGGGTGACGAGCGCGCCGTAGGAGTCGCCGTAGACGAAGGACGGTGCCATCCCGAGCCCCTGGATCAGCCCGGCCAGGTCGGCCGCGTCCTCGTACACCGAACCCTGGGTGAGCAGGTCCTCGCTGCGGCTGTGCCCCCGGCGGTCGTAGGCGACGACGGTGGCGGACTCCGCCAGGCCCGGGATCACCCGCGCCCAGGAGTCCCCGTCGCTCCACGAGCCGTGCACCAGGACGACGCCGGGGCCCTCGCCGTGGGCCTCGTAGTGCAGCGCCACCCCGTTCACCCTGATCTCGGCCATCTCGAGCCTCCCGATCTCGGCGGTGCTCCCCCACCAGCCTGACACAACCGCCTGGAAGGCTCAGTTCCGCCGGTCGCGGGGTGCCGCCCCGGGCCGGGGAGGCTCCTCGCGCCGGAGGTCACCCGGGCCGACGACCTCCCCCGCGCCGGGGAGGTCGCGGACGAAGATCATCCTCACGTGTGATCCCGCCGCACCGCCGCCGTGCCAGGCTCACGGCATGCACTACGTCGTACGCCGGATCGCCGCCGAGGAATGGCGGGAACTTCGCGAGATCACGCTGGAGGCGCTGCGGGACTCCCCCGGCGCCTTCAACCTCTCCTACGCCGACACGGCCGCCCTCCCCGACGGCTACTGGCAGCAGCAGGCCGACGCCGAGGCCACCGCCGGGGGATGCGCCACCCTCACGGTCCGTGACGACGTCGGGAACTGGGTGGGAATCGCCGGGGTCGAGCCCGTCCCCGACGTCCCCGACACCGTGTGCGTCCGCTCCGTCTACGTCGCCCCGGCCCACCGCGGCCCGGCCGGACCCGCCGCCGACCTCGTCAACGCGACCATCCGCCACGCGCAGGACCACACCGACGCACGGTGGTTGACCCTCGGCGTCAACGAGACCAACGGACGCGCGCTGGCCTTCTACCGGCGGCTCGGCTTCGAGGACACCGGGAAGGTGATCCCGTACGTCCGCAACCCGGCCGAGAAGGTCTTCATCCTGGGCTACCCCGACTTCCGGAGCGACTCCCGGTAGCCGAGGAGAACAGCCGCTCAGTGCATCCCTCGCACCGGCGGCTCGTTCCGCGTCCCGTCCTCCGCCACCACCGTGAACCGCCCGGGCCCGGACACCGACAGGTCCACCGGGTAGAGCGACGCCGTACCGTTGACGTCCAGCTCGGCGCTCTGCCGTCCCGTCGCCGTGTCCACCCGGGCGACCCGGTCCCGGGTCATCGCCCACACCGACGTCCCGTCCACCACCAGGCCCGTGACCTGGTCGTCCAGTCCCGCCGTCCACCGCTGCCGGCCGTCCGCGAGCGAGTACGCGACCAGTCGTCCGGTCGCGCTGCGGCTCGGGTGCCCGCCGCCGCTGATGCTGACGTCGCCGGGCCGCTCCCCCGGCACGACGAACAGGTCGCCCACGACCACCCCGCCGAACAGCGGCCGGGCGTCGAACTCGTCGAAGGCGTGCAGGCCGCCCAGCATCACGTCCAGGTCGTACTCGTCACCGGAGACCGGGATCTCCGCCCGCTGCCGCCCGGACCGGTCGTAGCTGAGCACCGCGTGCGTCCCGCGCTCGCCCTGGGCCTCGACCCAGACGGCGAGCGGCTCGACCGACAGCACCGCGAGGTTCTTCAGCCCGCCCGCCGCCGGCAGCGCGATCCGCGACTGCTCCCGCCCGTCCGCGGCCGCCAGCGACCGCAGGACGGGCGGCGCCGCGCCGCACTGCGCCACCGTCACCGCATCGGCCGCACCGCCCGCGACCTGCAGCGGAGTGCAACCCGCGTCGACCGCGCCGCGCCACAGCACCCCGCCGTCCGCCAGCCGTACCGCCCGCCAGCCGCCCTGCTCCTGCAGGACGGCCTGCTGCCCGGCGACGGCGACCACGTCCGGCGCCGCCGAGTCGCCGTCCCGGGCGGGCGCGTCCACGGCGGCGGTCCAGCCCTCCCGGCCGTCGGCGAGGTCGAGCGCGGTCACCGCCGCGCACGGCTTGTCGTGCGGCGAGTGACCGATCAGCCCGATCGGCCCGGCGCCGCCCTGCCCGGTCCCTCGGCTCATCGCGCACACCGAGTCCTCCCCCGGCGGCGTCCACCGCCACACGACGGCGCCGGTGACGCTGCGGTACGCCACCACCAGGTCGGGCCGGACCCGCACCACCAGGTCCCCGGCGGTCCAGCTGCCCAGCGCGCGGGTGGTGGACGGCCGGTCCAGCGGCGCCTTCCAGGAGTCGTTGAGGCCGTCACCGGCGAAGACGACGAAGATGCCGAGCCCCAGCAGCGCCCCGACGGCGGCCGAGGGCAGCCCGTACCGGGGGTGGATCAGCGCCCAGACGAAGCCCGCACCGCACGGCATCAGCCCGAGGATGCTGATGATGCCCATGTACGTCAGGCTGTCGCCGCCGAACCCGTTCGCCGGACCGAACAGCACCGCCAGCCCCATGCCGGCGAACATGGCCCCCAGCACCCCGCCGGAGACCACCATCCAGGTCTCCCGGTCCCAGGCGAACCCGGCACCCCACCTCGCACTCCTGGCCCCCAACCTCGCCCGGACCACGCTGTCCTCGGGCCCAACGGCCATGCCGGTCTCTCCCCTGCGACGCCCCTGCGACGCGCCGCCCACGCACGAGGGACGGCGATCACCGGATCGTTGCAGAGGCCACCGTGATCCGAAACAAAGAGCAGGGAAAACCCCGGCCATCACCTGCACATGAGAGGCCCGGAATCGGGCGATCGTTACGAATCCTCACCCCGGGATCCTCACCTCCGGATCCTCACCCCTTCCCACCCGGCCGGTGACGCCCGTCGGGCGCACCCCAGCCCCGAACCGCCCCGCCCCCCGCACCAGTTGGCCTCGGCGCGCGCTCCACCCCGCAGCACACGACCACCGAGGCCCGGCCCCGCCTGCCCCGCCCCGCCTTCACCCGTCCGCCTCGCCGCACCCCACCCTCGCCGCCGGCAGCCCGGGCGGGTTGACGCGGGCCTGTTCGGCCAGGAGGTCGGCGAAGGCCACGGTGAGGGGGTCGGGGCGGGTGCGGGTGTAGGCGGTGAGGGTGCGGCGGACCGGTGGGTCGGGGCGGAGCACGGCGCCGTCGAAGTGCGGCGGGACGATGTTGGCGGGTACCAGGGCGGGGCCGAGCCCGGCCGCGGCCAGTAGCGGTGCGGCGGAGGTCTGTTCGGCGCGGACCGCCGCGCGCGGGTGGAACCCGGCCTGGGCGGCGACGCGGTCGAGCAGGTCGGCGAGGCCGTTGCCGGGGGCGTAGTGGACCCAGGCGCGGTCGGCGAGTTCGGCCGGTGCGACGGTGCCGGTGGGGCTGTCGGCCAGCGGGTCGTCGGCGGGCAGGACGATCGCGAACTCCTCGACGCCGAGTTCGCGGATCGGGCCTTCCCAGCCGACCGGCACGGGACCGATGGCGACGTCGGCGCGACCGGCGGCCATCGCGGCCTGGAGCCGGTCGGCGTGCGGGTACTCGCGCAGCCGGATCCGTACACCGGGGTGGAGCCGGCGCCAGGCGCGCAGCACGGGCGGGAGGATGCCGAGGCTGACCGAGTAGATCGCCGCGACCTCCAGCTCGCCCTCCTCCAGACCGGCCGCGCGCCGGGCGACCGCGTGCAGGCGTTCGGCCTCGGCGAGCGCGGCACGGGCGTGCGGCAGCACCGCCCGGCCCATCGGGGTGAGCCGTACCGAGCGCGGCAGGCGTTCGAGCAGCGTGCCTCCGACGGCGGCTTCCAGGGCCCGCATCTGGTGCGAGAGCGCGGGCTGGGTGACGTGCAGCTGCTCGGCCGCGCGCGTGAAGGAGCCGGTGTCGACCACCGTCACCAGGTATTCGAGCTGCCGGAGCGTTGCCATGAGCAGATTTTATCGCGGAGGTAGAAAACATGCCTTGGACTCATCACCGTAGCCCGGGAGATCGTCGTGGTGCGGCCGGCGCAGCAAGCAACAGTCGGCCGATCCCCCTGATGCGAAGGAGCTCTCCCGTGTCCGATGACGGTTCCCACAGCGAGTCCCACAACACCTCCCACGACGTTTCCCTGAAGGGCCGACGCCTCGTCGTGGTCGGCGCGGGCTCGCGCACCGGGCGGGCTCTCGCCAAGGCCGCCTCGGCGGCCGGCGCCGACCTCGCGCTGGCCGGTCCGGATCCGCGCAAGCTGGAGTGGACGGCGGGCGAGCTGTCCGGGCCGTCCGAGGTGCTCGCGCTCGACATCGCGGACGAGCGGTCGATCGCCGACTTCGCCGCCCGGGCCGGGCGGTTCGACCACCTGGTCTCCACCGCCGCGATCCCGGCCAACGGCCCGCTGCGGGAGCTCGACGCGGCCGATGTGCAGCGGGCGTTCTCGGCCAAGGTGATCGGTCCGCTGCTGCTGGCCAAGCACCTGGTCGGGCAGGTGTCGGGGGACGGCTCGTTCACCTTCTTCTCCGGTCTGGCGGCCTGGCGCCCCTCCCCCGGTCGTACGGTGATGGCCACCACCAACGGCGCGCTCGCCTTCCTGGTGCGGGCGCTGGCGGTGGAGGTCGCGCCGGTGCGGGTCAACGCGGTCTCCCCCGGCATCGTCGACACCGGTTCCTGGGACGGGCTCGGCGCCGACAAGGAGGCGTTCCTGCGCGGTGTCGCCGAGCGCAACCCGGCCCGCCGCGTCGGCAGCCCCGAGGACCTGGTCAAGGCCGTGCGCTACGTCATCGACAACCCGTACGTCACCGGCGCCGTGCTGCACGTCGACGGGGGCGGTCGCCTTGTCTGAGACCCGGCCCACCGCGGTGGCGCCCGTCCGCTCCCGTCGCCTGTCCCGCACCGTCGCCGTCGCCGCCGTCCTGGCCGCGCTCGCGGGTGGCACCGCCGCGGCCGCGCCGGTCCACGACCCGGGCCGCGGTCGGCCCTCGCACTCCTGGCCGCAGCGACTGGTCGACAACTCGCCCGACCTGGTCCAGCCGAAGGCGCTCACCGCGGACCGGTCGCTCGGTGCCCGGCGCGCGGCCCAAGAGGTCCACCTGGCCCAGCAGTTGTACACGTTCTGGAACACCGGGCAGCAGAAGTACCTGGACGCGGCGATCAGTCCGCAGTTCCGGGACAACACGCTGCCGCCCGGCCGTCCGCAGGGCCCCACCGGCCCGGTGCTCGCCTCGCGCACCTTCCGCGCGGCCGTACCGGACCTGACCTGCGAACTGTCCGACGTCCTGGTCACCGGCGACGAGATCACCGCCCGGCTGGTCTTCCGCGGCCACTTCACCGGCACCTTCAACGGTGTCCACGGCCGGGGCCAGAGCGTCGAGTTCAACGCCATCGACATCCAGCACGTCGGCAGCGACCGGATCGTCGAGGACTGGCACATCGAGGACAACACGGCGCTGCTGGCCCAACTGGGCGTCAACGGCTGACGCCCGCTCCAGCGGCCGACGCCCGCCCCGACGACTGAGACCCCCGACGAGGAGTCGTCGACCGCCGGCGCGCCCGGAATCGCGGTGGCGGTCGACGGCCCCTGCTGCCTATGGTCGGGGGATGACCACCCGAACCTTCCGCATCATGGTGCGCGGCGTCTTCGACGGCCTCACCGACGGGCAGCGCGCCGAACTCCTCGCCGCCGCACCCGAACACGACGTCCTGCACGCCACCTTCACCCGCGAGGGGCACCTCAGCTACGACCTCTCCGCGCGGGCCGCCTTCACCTTCCGCTTCCTCGACGAGGGCGAGGCCGAGGAGGACATCCTGGAGGCCACCGAGCGGGCCGAGCAGACGGCGCGGAGCTGGCTGTCCGAACGCGGCTACGGCTACAAGAACCTCCGCTCCCAGGCCGAGGACCTCTCCCAGGCACCGCTCGGCAAGCGGCAGCGCCGCGCCGCCAACGCCGCCCGCTGACCGCCCCCCTCCCCCCCTCCGCCACCTCCTTGACGGCTCTCCGCAGGGATATACTTGAGCAGTCAAGGAGGTGGCAATGGACAACCCCGTCAGCCCGAACCCCGGCCCGACCGTCGGCCCGACCCCCGTCTCGAACCCCGGCCCCGACCCGCTCGACACCGCCCTGCGGCTGGTCCGCGCCCAGACGGCCGTGGTCAAGCGGTTCGACGCGAGCCTCAGCGGCCTGCACGGCGTGAGCCTGTCGGACTTCACGATGCTGCTCCACCTCGCCCAGGCCCCCGGTGGCCGGATGCGCCGGGTCGACCTCGCCGAGGCCCTCGGCCTCACCGCCTCCGGGGTGACCCGCGGCCTCGCGCCACTGGAGCGGATCGGCCTGGTCACCCGGGAGGCCGCCGCCCGCGATGCCCGGGTCGCGTACGCCGCCCTGACCCCGACCGGTCGCGAGCGGCTGGCCGAGATGCTGCACACCGCCCGCCAGGTCGCCGCCGACCACTTCGCGGCCGAGCAGTGGAGCACCGAGGACCTCACCCGACTGTCCGCCCTGCTCACCCGCCTCGGCGGCACCGCCCCCGGGCAGCGACTCGGCTGAACACGCCACCACCGGGGACCCGCACGACCCGCCGCCCGACCCGCGACCTAGGCTGAAGCCGACAGCAGCCGACACCGGTCAGACCAGCCCCACCAGCCCCACCCCGCGAAGGGCGGCATCATGACGCACACCCCCGGCAGCACGCCCGGCGGGGAGTCCGCCCTCGCCGACAGCCAACACGCGCACTGGCAGCAGACCTACACCGCCCACCCCGGGATGTACGGCGAGCGGCCCTCCACCCCCGCCGAGTACGCCGCCGAGCTCTTCGCCACCGCCGGCGCCGGGACGGTGCTCGAACTCGGCGCCGGCCACGGCCGCGACGCGCTGCACTTCGCCCGCGCGGGCTTCCGCGTGCTGGCGACCGACTTCAGCGACACCGGTCTGCAGCAGCTGCGCGCGACCGCCGTCGCCCAGGGCCTGGCCGACCGGGTCGCCGTCATCGCCCACGACGCCCGCCGCCCGCTGCCCCTCCCCGACGCCTCCGTCGACGCGGTCTTCGCCCACATGCTGCTCTGCATGGCCCTGTCTACCGGGGAGATCGAGGCGCTCGTCGCCGAGGTCCGCCGTGTCCTGCGCCCGGGCGGCACCTTCGTCTACACCGTCCGCCACACCGGCGACGCCCACTACGGCACCGGCACCGGCCACGGGGACGACATCTGGGAGCACGGCGGCTTCGCCGTCCACTTCTTCCCCCGCGAACTGGTGGACGCACTCGCCGAGGGCTGGCGCCTGACCGACGTCCGCCCCTTCGAGGAGGGCGAACTGCCCCGCCGCCTCTGGCAGATCACCCAGGAGACCCCGCGATGACCGCCCCGGACGGCACCGACGCCGCCACCACGCCGGACCCCACCCCCGACCTCACCATCGACGGCACCGGCCTGCTCTGCGTCCAGCTGCTGCTCCGCCTGCGCGCCCGGATCGCACACCTCCCGGCCGGTGCGGTGGTCCACATCCACACCACCGACCCCGCCGCCCCGCTCGACCTGCCCGCCTGGTGCCACCTCACCGGCCACGAGTACCTCGGCCCGGTCCCGTACCAGACCACCGACCGCGAGGTGTACGCCCTGCGCCTCACCTCCGCCCCGGTCCCGACCCGCCCGGACCGCCCCTGGCACCCCGCCCCCACCACCGACTGACCCGGCCACCCCCGGCGCCCACCGACACGCCCCACCTCCCCCACCCCCGACGGAATCCTGCGGGCGCCGCACCGACTTCGAGTTCCCGATCTCCCCGGAGGCCCGCCGTCTGCTCACCGAGCACGGCATCACCGTCCTCGGCTACCGCCCGCTGCAGGACGCCTGGCAGCGGGCTCGAGAACGGCTCACACCCGACTTCCCTCCGCCACCCGGTGTGCCACGATGAGGGACTACGAACAACCGAGCACCACAGGGAGGTTGAGCGCCATGGACCAGGACCTGACCCTCCACTGCCACTGGCACGACAAGGACGGGCACTGGGCACTGACCGTCAGCCACAACGGCCGGGAGTGGGAGCTGTTCGCCGCCGGCCCCTTCGGATCCCAGTCGCTCCCGTTCGCGAACCCGGACGAGGTCCGCCGGCTCGCCCAGGCCCTGCTGGACCTGCCCGCCGAACCCGAGCCCTACGAGTTCGAATGGGAGCTCTCCCGAACCGAGTTCGTGCGGCCGGGGCGCGAACGCACCTGCTTCGCGACCTTCGCCGTCGGGCTCGACCCCAGCGACGACCACCGCCCGTACCTGGCCTTCCAGTCCTACTTCCACTGGGACCAGACGACCGCACTCGGCATGGAGGTGATCTGCGAGAACCTGCCGGTCGACGACCTCCGCGCCCAGGCCCACGCCTTCCTCACCGGCTTGCCCGGTCCCCGGCGTCCCCAGCCGTAACGACCGCACCCACGGCGCCCGTACCCGTTCAGGCCACCGCGCGCCGCGCCCAGTCCAGCTCGGCCGCCCAACTCTCGGGCGCCGACCACCCGTTGACCACCGCCAGCAGCTCCAGGTAGCGCTCCCGCCGCGGATCCGCCATCGCCGCCAGCCGTTCCCCCAGCCAGGAACTCCCCGATCAGGCGCTCCCGTTCCTCCCCCGACAGCCGGGCCAACCGGTGCACGAACGTCAACTCCTCAGGTGTCGACCCGCGCCTGGCCACCGCGTTCAGCACCGCCCGCTGCAGCCGCAGCACCCGGATCCGGACGTCGAGCGCCTCGGCGTGCGCCGCCGCGACGGCGGGCAGCGTGCGTTCGCGCTCCGGCACCGCCCGGATCGCGGGCAGTCCCAGCCCGAGTTCCCGCAGGGTGCGGACCAGTTCCAGGCGCGCGACAGCGTCGGCACCGTACCGCCGGTGGCCGGCCGGGTTGCGGTCGGCCGGCGGCACGATCCCCTGGTCCGAGTAGAAGCGGACGGTCTTGACCGTCCGCCCCGTCCGCCGGGCCGGCTCACCGATGGTGTACGTCGTGTCGCCGTTCATGGCCACCACCCTGCCGCCTCCCCCTACGGGAGGTGCAAGCAGCCACTACCGATCGAGCCGCACCGCTCAGGCCGTCCGCCGCAGCAGCGCCAGGTACATCGCGTCCGTCCCGTGCAGGTGCGGCCACAGCTGGACGTCCGGCCCGTCGCCGAGCGCCGGCACGCCGGGCAGCAGCGGGCGGGCGTCGATCCACTCGACCCGGCCGCCCTCGGCCCGCAGCACGTCGTCGACGACGGCCCGGGTCTCCGCCAGGTGCGGCGAGCAGGTCGCGTACCCGACCACGCCGCCGACCCGGGTGGCCTCGATCGCCGAGCGCAGCAGGTCCCGCTGCAGCGGCCCGAAGGCCGCCACGTCGGCCGGTCGGCGCCGCCAGCGCGCCTCGGGTCGGCGCCGCAGCGCGCCCAGGCCGGAGCACGGCACGTCGACCAGCACGCGGTCGAAGCCGCCGGACCGCCAGGCCGGGCGCGTGCCGTCCGCCGCGATCACCGTGTACGGACCGGGGTTGCCCTCCAGCGCCCGCGCCACCAGCCGGGCCCGGTGCGGCTGCTTCTCGCTCGCGACCAGCGCCGCCCCGCGCTCGGCGGCCAGCGCGCCGAGCAGCGCGGCCTTGCCACCGGGGCCGGCGCAGCCGTCCAGCCAGATCCGGTCCGGGCCGTCCAGCGGCGCAGAGGCCAGCGCCAGCGCCACCAGCTGGCTGCCCTCGTCCTGCACGCCCGCCCGGTTCTCCCGTACGGCCTCGACCGAGCCCGGGTCGCCGCCCTCGGCGAGCCGCAGCGCGAACGGGGACCAGCGCCCGGGCTCGGCCTCGGGCAGCGCGTCGGCCAGCTCGCCCACGGTGGCCCGCCCGGGCCGGGCGACCAGGGTGACCTCGGGCCGCTCGTTGTCGGCCCGCAGCAGCTCCTCCACCGCGCCGCGCCCGGAGGCGTCCGGCTGCCAGCGGCCGAGCGAGTCCCAGAGCGCGGAGACCACCCAGCGCGGGTGCGAGTGCACGACCGCCAGGTGGTCCTCGGCGTCCTGCTCGTACGGCGGGGCGACCTGCCCGATCCAGGCGTCCAGGTCGTGGGCGCTGATCCGGCGCAGCACGGCGTTGACGAACTTCGCCTTGCCGTCGCCGAGCACCACCCGGGCGAGCTCGACGGTCGCCGAGACGGCGGCGTGGCTGGGGATCCGGGTGGTGAGCAGCTGGTGGGCGCCGAGCGAGAGCACGTCCAGGACCGGCGGGTCCACCTTGCTGAGCGGCCGGTCGATGCACGCCGCGATGATCGCGTCGTAGGTGCCCTGCAGGCGCAGGGTTCCGTAGACGAGTTCGGTGGCGAGGGCGGCGTCGCGCCGGTCCATGCCCTTCTGCTCGGCCTCGCGGAGCAGCGAGGGCAGGATCAGGTTGGCGTACGCGTCGCGCTCGTCGACGGCGCGCAGCGCGCGGAACGCGACCATCCGGGCCGGGTCCTTCTTCGGACGGCGGTGCGGGCGGGGTGCGCGCTTCGCGCCGGGGGTACTGCTGGGCGTGCTCATGCCTGTGTGCCTCAAAGTGCTGCGGTGGTTATCAAAGGTCAACGATATCCCGAGCGGGACGTACCACCCGAAGCCTCCTGCGCTCCCCGGCCCCGGGTGGAGCCCCCGCAGCCCCGGGGTGGAGCCCCCTCACGGGAGGGGGCTCCACGGAATCCCTTCCGGACGACTGGTCAGCTCGTCTGGCAGAGGGCGAGTGCCTGGGTTCCGTTGATGCCCACCGCGGCGGCGTTCCAGGTGTTGCTCTGGTCGGGCGAGGGGCCGTTCAGCGTCACCAGCACCGACGGCGGCGCACCGGTGGTGGGATCGACCGCGACGTTCCCCAGGTCGAAGCCTCCTGCGATCAGGACGGCGTTCGCCGGGCAGGTGGCCGAGGAGACCGAGCCCGAGGTGGCCGGCGCGCCGGCGACCACGGTGGTGGTCGAGGCTCCGGCCGGAGGAGCGGTCGCCAGCCCGAAGGTCGTGGCCACCAGCAGTGCACCGGCCACGGCGGTCCAGGTGCGCGGGCTCGTCCGGGTGAGTCGGGCCATTGGGATCAGCCTTCCTGGTGAGGAATCCCCCACTCGGACCAAGGTAGGCCCACCCGCAACGGCCCGCGCGGCGAGCCGAACCGCCCGATCGCTCGGCCCTCCGCGCCGCCGGACCGCCCCCGAAGGCTCAGCCCTCGGCGCCGCCGGACGGGGCGCCGAACCGTTCCCCCGCCTCCAGTCGCGCCCCGCGCGCCCAGTCGGCGGCCCGCATCTCCTTCTTGCCCTGCGGACGGACCTCGCCCAGCTCGATGTCGTGGCTGCCGGTCCCGACCCGCACGCTGTTCTTGCCGACCATCGCCACCTGACCCGGTGCCAGCTCGGTCGAGCCGGGCAGCAGCTTCACCGGCCCGGTGATCTTCAGCCGCTCGCCGCGGAACTCCGTCCACGCCCCCGGCGCGGGCGCGCAGCCGCGCACCACCCGGTCGACCCGCAGCGCGGGGTGGTTCCAGTCGATCCGCGCGTCCTCGACGCTGATCTTCGGCGCGAGCGTGACGCCCTCGGCGGGCTGCGGCACGGCGTGCAGCGAGCCGTCCTCGATGCCGTCCATGGTGGCCGCGAGCAGCCGCGCGCCGGAGTGCGACAGCCGGGTGAGGAGCTCGCCGCTGGTGTCGGTCGGGCGGATCTCCTCGGTGATCACGCCGTACACCGGGCCGGAGTCCAGGCCCTGCTCGATCAGGAAGGTGGACGCCCCGGTGACCTCGTCGCCGGCCAGCACCGCGTGCTGGACCGGGGCCGCGCCGCGCCAGGCGGGCAGCAGCGAGAAGTGCAGGTTGACCCAGCCGTGTACGGGGATCTCCAGGGTGCCGGGGCGCAGCAGCGCGCCGTAGGCGACCACCGGGCAGCAGTCGGGGGCGAGTTCGGTGAGCCGGGCGACGAAGTCGGGGTCGCTGGGCTTCGCCGGCTTGAGGACCTCGATCCCGGCCTCCTCGGCGCGCTGGGCGACGGGGCTGGCGACCAGCTTGCGCCCGCGCCCGGCGGGGGCGTCGGGGCGGGTGACCACCGCGACGACCTCGTGCCGGTCGGAGGCGAGCAGGGCGTCCAGGGCGGGAACGGCGACCTCGGGGGTGCCGGCGAAGACGAGACGCATCAAGTGCCTTTCTGCAAAGGGGAGTCGGGAGGAACCGGGCTCAGCGCGCGGCGCCGAAGGTGCTGTGCGGCGAGACCTTGACGACGGGCGCGGGCCCGCCGCCCCAGTCCGCCTCCCGGATCGCCTTCAGCGCGGCCTTGCGCTGCTCGCGGTCGAGCCGGTCGATGAAGATGATCCCGTCCAGGTGGTCGGTCTCGTGCTGGATGCAGCGGGCGAGCAGCTGGGTGCCCTCCAGGGTCACCGGATCGCCGTACATGTTGAAGCCCTTGGCGACCACGCCGTACGCGCGCTTGGTGTCGTAGCGCAGGCCGGGCAGCGAGAGGCAGCCCTCCGGGCCCTCCTGCTCGTCCTCGCTCAGCGACAGGTCCGGGTTGATCAGGTGCCCGGTGACGCCGTCCACGTGGTACGTGAACACCCGCAGGGAGACGCCGAGTTGGGGCGCGGCGAGGCCGGCGCCGGGGGCCTCCAGCATGGTCTCGGTGAGATCGCGGACCAGGTTGCGCAGTTCCTTGTCGAACACGGTCACCGGCTTGGCGGTGGCCCGCAGGACGGGGTCTCCGAAGAGACGGATCGGCTGGATCGCCACGGGGTACGGGCTCCTGTCCGTCGAGGTGTCGGGCGTCGGTGAGGGCTGCGGGCAACGGCTGTTCCCGCCAAGTCTATGCAACGCCCCGATGCCGTCCCCCATGCCCTCGGACCGTCCCCGCGGAGCGTGCCCGCGGACCGGCCGGAACCGTTCTGGCATACCCCGAGTCTGCCGAGCGGCGTTACCCCGGCCCCCGCTTCGGCGTTGGTCAAGAGAGATTGACCGGGGCCGGGCGCACGGGACACCGCGCCCCGGCCGAGCTGAACCGTACGGAAGGTGGCACGTAGGCCATGGCCGAGCAGATCAACCACGACGCCCGGGCGCGGGCGAGCCTGCACCTGCTGGTGCGGGACATCGAGCGGGTGAGGCGCCAGGTCGACGCGCTGCGGACGCTCACCGCCCAGCTGGGCAACGTCTACCGTCCGCGCCGCCCGAGCACCTCGGCCGGCTTCGTGGTGTACGGGCGGGCGCCGGCGCCGACCGTGCGCCTGGCGCAGGAGCTGCGGGAGAGCGTGGAGACCCTGGTGGCGGCGGCGGTCGAGTTCGACCGGGCGCTCGGCTTCTCCTGGGACTCGGTGGGCTCCGCCCTCGGGGTCACCAAGCAGGCCGTGCACCGGCGCTACGGGATGCGCCGCCCGACCAGCGAGCTCCTCGCCGCCAGCGGCGCCGTCCCGGGCCCCAGCCGCCCGGACCGCTCGGAGGAGCTGTCGCCCGCCCCCACCGGCGGCCTGGCCGCGACCGTCCCGGCGGCCCGCCAGGGCGGCCTGGACCGCAGCAGCCTGGAGCGCAACGCCATGGACCGCGGCCCGATGGAGCGCACCCAGCCCGACCGCACCACGATGGACCGCACCGCAATGGACCGCACCGCGATGGACCGCACCACGATCGAGCGCAGCACCCCCGTCGACCGCACCGGCATCCCGCTGCGCGGCTGACGACACCACGACCCGCACCAAGCCCCACCGCACCCCACCCCACCGCACCACACGCACCACGACCGCAGCACCGCCCGCACCACCGGCCACCCGGGGCGGGGTGGCCCACTCACCCCGCCCCACCGGCACCCGGCCCTGGAAGGACCCCGGCCCCGGCCCTCAGCCGATGTCCGTCGGATCCACCCGCACCCGCACCGGCTCCGCCGTCCGCAGCGCGATCCGCGCGATCTGCGCCGCCTTGAGCGCCGCCGCCAGCGCCGCCCCCTGCCCGGGCGGCACCCGCAGCAGCGCGCGCTCCTGCTCCTCCCCCCGCAGTGCCGACACCGGCACCGGTCCGAGCACGTCCGCCCCCTCGGGCAGCCGGATCAGCCCGAGCAGGTCGGCGACCGCCGCCGGGCTCCCGCTGACCGAGGCCATCCGCGACACCGGCGGGAAGTGCAGCTGCGCCCGCTCGTCCCGTTCCAGCCCGGCGTGCCCCAACGGGTCCCAGCGCACCAGCGCCTGGACCGGCCGGGCCGACGGCTCGGCGACGACGACCACCGTGCCGCCCTCCGTCGAGGGCCGCACCAGCGTGGCGGCGGCCAGCCAGAGCCGCAGCGTCTCCTCCCCGGCCCGCAGGTCCGGTCTGCCGAGTAGCGCCCACCCGTCCAGCAGCAGCGCCGCCCCGTACCCGGAGCCGCCCTCCACCACCGGCTCCGCGCCCGGCGTGGAGATCACCAGCGAGGGCTCGTCCGGCACGGTCGCGAGCACGGCGTCCCGCCCCGAGGTCCGCACCGGGATCCGCGGAAACGCCTTGCCCAGCTCCTCCGCCGTCCGCCGGGCGCCGACCACCTGGGCCCGCAGCCGGAACGACCCGCACTCGGGGCAGTGCCAGTCGCTCTCCGTCTCCCCGCACCACCCGCAGCAGAGCGGGGCGTCCGCCGAGGGCGCCTCCAGCGGCCCCTCGCACCGCCGGCACCGCGCGGGGGTGCGGCAGCGCCCGCAGGCCAGCCGGGGTACGTAGCCGCGCCGGGGCACCTGGATGAGCACCGGGTGCCCGGCGGCCAGCGCCTCCCGGGCGGCCTCCCAGGCCACCGAGGGCAGCCGGGCGGCCTGCGCGGCCGCGTCCCGGTGCTGGTCCTGGTCGGTGACGGTCCGCACTCGCGGAGCGACCTGCCGCACCGTCTCCCGGTCGGCGACCAGCGGGCGCGCCCAGCCGGTGCTCACCAGCTGGGCGCCCTCCACGGTCACCGCGTGCCCGCCGAGCAGGACGGCGGCACCCTCCTCCGCGGCGCGCAGCAGCGCCACCTCCCGGACGTGCGGATGCGGGGCGCGCGGGTCGCTGTGGCTGCTGTCGCCATCCGACCAGACGACGACCAGCCCGAGGTCGCGCACCGGCGCGAACATGGTCGCGCGGGTCCCGATGGCGGCGTGCACCGAGCCGCGGCTCACCGCGAGCCAGCGCTTGTAGCGCTCGCGCGGGCCGAGGTCGGCCTCCAGGGCCACGTGCATCCCGGGGCCGAGCAGCTCGGTCAGCGCCTGGTCGACCCGGGCCACCGACCGCCCGTCCGGCAGCACGACCAGCGCCCCGCGTCCGCCCGCCAGCGTCGCCGCCACGGCCCGTGCGATCTCGTACGGCCAGCCGGGGCCGGGCAGAGCCGCCCACACGGCGCGCGGCGCGCCGCCGCCTGCCAGCGCGGCGAGGAAGTCGGGCCCGGCCGGGTAGCGCTGCCAGCCGCCGGGGGCCGGGGCGGTGGGTCGTGGCAGCGGCGGCGGCGAGGGCTCGGCCTCGGCCTTGGCGTGCCGGGGCGGAACGGCCAGCTGCAGCACGTCGGCGAGCGTCCCGGCGTACCGGTCGGCGACGGTCCGGCACAGCCGCAGCAGCTGCGGGGTGAGGACGGGCTCGGGCGAGAGCACCTGCGCCAGCGGGGCGAGCGGCCCGGGGAAGTCGCTCTTCTCCAGCCGGGCGACGACGAAGCCGTCGTGCAGTTCCCCGCCCTCGCGCTGCCCCTTCACCACCCGGGCCCCGAAGCGCACCCGGACCCGCACGCCCGGTTGGGCCTCCTCGGCCATGGCGGCCGGCACCTCGTAGTCGAAGAACTTGTCGATGGTGAGCACGCCCTTGTCCACCACGACCCGGGCCACCGGCAGGTGCTCGGCCCGCTTGGCCCCGCGCCAGCTGCGCGGCTTGGCCCGCTTGACCGTCTCCCGGATGAACGCCAGCTGCTCCGGCTCGGCGCCCCCGTTCTCCCCTGTGCTGCTCATCGCCACCAAGTACTACCAGGTCACACCGACACCGTGCACGAACGCGAAGCGGCGCCCACCCCCCGGAAGGGGCGGGCGCCGCTTCGAGCGCTACGGACGTCAGTCCTGCACGGCAGCCTTCAGCTGCTCCACCCGGTCGGTGCGCTCCCAGGTGAAGTCCGGCAGCTCACGGCCGAAGTGGCCGTACGCGGCGGTCTGGGAGTAGATCGGCCGCAGCAGGTCCAGGTCGCGGATGATCGCGGCCGGGCGCAGGTCGAAGACCTCGGAGACGGCCTTCTGGATGCTGAGGACCGGCACGGTCTCGGTGCCGAAGGTCTCCACGAACAGGCCGACCGGCTCGGCCTTGCCGATCGCGTACGCGACCTGCACCTCGGCGCGGCGGGCGAGGCCGGCGGCGACGATGTTCTTCGCCACCCAGCGCATCGCGTACGCGGCCGAGCGGTCCACCTTGGACGGGTCCTTGCCGGAGAAGGCGCCGCCGCCGTGGCGGGCCATGCCGCCGTAGGTGTCGATGATGATCTTGCGGCCGGTGAGGCCGGCGTCGCCCATCGGGCCGCCGATCTCGAAGCGACCGGTCGGGTTGACCAGCAGGCGGTAGCCCTCGGTGGTCAGCTTGATGCCCTGCTCGGCGAGCGCCTTCAGCTCCGGCTCGACCACGAACTCGCGGATGTCCGGGGTGAGCAGCGACTCGAGGTCGATGTCGCTGGCGTGCTGGGTGGAGACGACCACGGTGTCGAGGCGGACGGCCTTGTCGCCGTCGTACTCGATGGTGACCTGGGTCTTGCCGTCGGGGCGCAGGTACGGGATGGTCCCGTTCTTGCGGACCTCGGTCAGCCGGCGCGAGAGGCGGTGGGCCAGGGTGATCGGCAGCGGCATGAGCTCGGGCGTCTCGTCGGACGCGTAGCCGAACATCAGGCCCTGGTCGCCGGCGCCCTGCTTGTCCAGGTCGTCTTCGTCGCCCTCGACACGGGCCTCGTACGCGGTGTCGACACCCTGCGCGATGTCGGGCGACTGCGCGCCGATGGACACCGAGACGCCGCAGGAGGCGCCGTCGAAGCCCTTCTTGGAGCTGTCGTAGCCGATCTCCAGGATCTTGTCCCGGACGAGCTGGGCGATCGGCGCGTACGCCTTGGTGGTCACCTCGCCGGCCACGTGCACCTGGCCGGTGGTGATGAGCGTCTCCACGGCGACCCGGGAGGTCGGGTCCTCACGCAGGAGAGCGTCAAGGATGGTGTCGCTGATCTGGTCAGCGATCTTGTCGGGGTGGCCCTCGGTGACGGACTCCGAGGTGAACAGGCGGCGAGACACAGCGCTCCCTGGGGTTGCAGCGGCTGCTGACTGAAGTTCCCGGGCTGACCCGGGAACTCCGGAAAGACTTGATTCCTGGAGTCTAACGGTCTGCTTCCGTCAAACGTCACCTACTCCAGGAATTCCGGAGCGGCCCGGAGCCCCTTCCGATCAGTTGCCGCCCGTTTCCATCCGCTTTGCGACCAGATCCCAGACGATGTCCGCGAGCGCCTCCTTCGGGCCCACCGGAACGGGCGTCTCACTGCCGTCCGAGCCCAGGACGACGGCCTCGTTGACGTCCTTACCGAAGGCCTTGCCGTTGCCGACCTCGTTCACGACGAGCAGGTCGCAGCCCTTGCGGGCGAGCTTGGCGCGGCCATGGGCGAGCACGTCGTCGGTCTCCGCCGCGAAACCCACGACCAGTTGACCCGAACGGGGCCGGTGGGCCGACAGCTCGGCCAGGATGTCGGGGTTGCGGACCAGCGCGACCGGGGCCGGCTCGACCCCCTCGACCTTCTTGATCTTGCCGGTGGCGTACTCGGCGGGCCGGAAGTCCGCCACCGCCGCGGCCATCACCACGGCGTCCGCGTCGGCGACCGCCTTGAGCGCCGCCTCGCGCAGCTCCAGCGCGGTCGAGACGTGCACCACGTCCACCCCGGCCGGGTCCGGCAGCTCGGCGTTGGCCGAGAGCAGGGTCACCCGGGCCCCGCGCGCCGCGGCCGTCACGGCGAGCGCGTAGCCCTGCTTGCCCGAGGAGCGGTTGCCCAGGTACCGCACCGGGTCCAGCGGCTCCCGGGTGCCGCCGGCCGAGACCACCACGTGCCGGCCCGCGAGGTCGGTCGGCGCCGCCCCGCCGCGGCGCAGCACCGCCCGGCAGGCGTCGAAGATCGCGGACGGCTCGGGCAGCCGCCCCTTGCCGGTGTCCTTGCCGGTGAGCCGCCCGACGGCCGGCTCCAGCACGATCACGCCCCGGCGGCGCAGCGTGGCGACGTTCTCCCGGGTCGCCGGGTGCTCCCACATCTCGGTGTGCATGGCGGGCGCCACGACCACGGGACAGCGGGCGGTGAGCAGGGTGTTGGTCAGCAGGTCGTCGGCGAGGCCGTGGGCGGCCCTGGCGATCAGGTCGGCGGTGGCCGGGGCGACCACGACCAGGTCGGCCTGCTGTCCGATCCGCACGTGCGGCACCTCGTGCACGCGCTCCCAGGTCTCGGTGGCGGCCGGGCGGCCGGACAGCGCGGCCCAGGTCGCCTCGCCGACGAAGTGCAGCGCGGCCTCGGTGGGCACCACGGTGACCTGGTGGCCGGACTCGGTGAACCGGCGCAGCAGCTCGCACGCCTTGTACGCGGCGATGCCGCCGCTCACACCGAGGACCACGCGGGGGGCGTCCGCACTCGCGCTCATCTACCGGCCTTTCTCCGCATCGGGAACCCGCCCACCCTACGGCCCCTCAGCCGCCGCCCGCGCAGTGCCCCACCCCCCGGCAGGACGCGAAAGGGCCCGGCGGAAACGATTCCGCCGGGCCCTCCCGGAAATCAGCGACCGCCTCAGGCAGCCTCGACCGCCTCGGCGGTCAGCATGCCCGCGTTGATCTCGCGCAGCGCGATCGACAGCGGCTTCTCGTGCACGTGGGTGTCGACCAGCGGGCCGACGTACTCCAGCAGGCCCTCACCGAGCTGGGAGTAGTACGCGTTGATCTGGCGCGCGCGCTTGGCGGCGTAGATCACGAGGCTGTACTTCGAGTCGGTGGCCTCGAGCAGCTCGTCGATCGGCGGGTTGATGATGCCCTCGGGCGCGGTCATGGAAGAGGACACGCGAAAACCTTCCGAAAGGGTGGAAAAGACAGACAGGTCAGGCTACACCGAGCAAGGCTAGCAGTTCGGCCGCTACCTGCTCGACGGAGGTGTTGACAAGAGTCGTGTCGAACTCGGGCTCGGCGGCGAGCTCGATCTTGGCGGCGTCGAGCCGCTTCTCGATCACGTCCTGCGGCTCGGTGCCACGACCGGTCAGTCGGCGGACCAGCTCGTCCCAGCTCGGCGGGGCCAGGAACACCAGCTGCGCCTCGGGCATCGACTCGCGCACCTGCCGGGCACCCTGCAGGTCGATCTCCAGCAGCACGGGCTCGCCGCGCTCCAGCTTCTCCAGCACGGCCGCGCGCGGGGTGCCGTAGCGGTTCCCGGCGAACTCGGCCCACTCCAGCAGCTCACCGTTGGCGATCAGCTTGTCGAACTCGTCGTTGTCGACGAAGTGGTACTGGACCCCGTTCTTCTCGCCCGGCCTCGGGTGGCGGGTCGTCGCCGACACCGAGAGCCAGACCTCGGGGTGCATCTTCCTCATATGAGCGACGACCGTGCTCTTGCCGACCCCCGAGGGGCCGGAGAGCACGGTCAGCCGCGGACGCTCACTCATGCACCGATTATCCCGGATCGCGGAGGATGACGGGACCACCGGGGCACGGTCAGGCGGCACCCCCGCCGAACTCCCGCTCCAGGGAGGCGATCTGGTTGGTACCGAGACCCCGGACACGCCGGCTCTCGCTGATGCCGAGGCGCTCCATGATCTGCTTCGCGCGAACCTTGCCGACGCCCGGAAGCGACTCCAGCAGCGCCGAGACCTTCATCTTGCCGATGACGTCGTTGTCGGCCTTGCCGGCCTTGATCACCTCGTGCAGGGAGGCGCCGGAGTGCTTGAGCCGGTTCTTGACCTCGGCGCGCTCCCGGCGAGCCTCGGCGGCCTTGGCGAGCGCGGCGGTGCGCTGTTCAGGGGTAAGGGGCGGAAGAGCCACGCCGTTCACCTCAGGTGTGGATGGAAGGGATTGAGCTATGACTGGTTTGGTACCCAGGACACCGTCCGCAAGGGGGAACCACAGGGGCCCTGACCTGCGGGAGCCACGGAATTCGCGGCTCGCCGATGACCTATCGCCGGACACTACCCGGATTGCGGCGCCACGTCAGGAAAAGAACACGAAAAGTCCTGGTCAGCCAAGGCCGACCAGGACTTTCCAGGGCAAAATGACCGCGATTGCGAAACTTTGACGGGCTCGATGTGACGGCGCTCACGTCAACTCCGCGGCGGCTTCGCCGTCCTGCGGACACTCCACAGGGTCACCGGACGGCTACCAGTGGGAGCCCTTCCGGTACTCGACCGCCACTCGACGGCTACTTGACCGCGTCCGCGAACTCGCCGACGAAGCGGTCCGAAGCCTCCCGCAGCGCCGCCACCGAGGGGCCGTGCCTGAGCACGTCCCGGCTCACGCTCGGCACCACGTTGATCACCGCGGCGCCGAACACCCGCGGCAGGTCCGCCATGGTCGCGCCCTGGGCGCCGATCCCCGGGGCCAGCAGCGGGCCGTTGATGGCCAGCTCCACGCCCGCGTCGGCCAGCGTCGCGCCGACCACCGCGCCGAAGGAGCCCAGCGGCGCGGCGCCCTCGTTCTCGGCCGCCAGCTGCCGCAGCACCGAGGCCGCGACCGACTCGCCGTCCGCGCCCACCGCGCGCTGCACCTCGGCACCCTCCGGGTTGGAGGTGAGCGCCAGCGCGAACACGCCGCAGCCCTGCTCCCGGGCCAGGTCCAGGGCCGGGCGCAGCGAGCCGAAGCCCAGGTACGGGCTGACCGTCACGGCGTCGGAGAACAGCGGGCTCGCGGGCGACAGGAAGGCCTCGGCGTAGGCGGCCATGGTCGAGCCGATGTCGCCGCGCTTGGCGTCCATCAGGACCAGCGCGCCGGCCGCCCGGGCCTCCTCGACGGTCTTCTCCAGCACCGCGACGCCCTTGCTGCCGAAGCGCTCGAAGAAGGCGGCCTGCGGCTTGAGCACGGCCACCCGGTCGGCTAGCGCCTCGACCACGGTGCGGCTGAAGGTCTCCAGCCCGGCGAGGTCGTCGCCGAGTCCCCAGGCGGCGAGCAGCGAGGCGTGCGGGTCGATGCCGACGCAGAGCTGGCCGCGGGTGTCGAGGGCCTGGCGCAGTCGGGCGCCGAACGGGGCGAGGGTCATGTCGTCCTTTCCAGAACCGGTGTGTCCGGAAGCGGTGTTTCCAGGAGCGGTGGGGGTGGTCACGAGCTGCGCACGGCGCTGCCGACGGCCGAGGCCAGGTCGCGGAAGCCCGCGGCCCGGATCCGGGCGGACAGGCCCTTGTGGATCTTGCGGCACCAGAACGGGCCCTCGTAGATGAAGGCGCTGTAGCCCTGGACGAGGTCGGCGCCGTGGATGATCCGCTGCCAGGCGTCCTCGGCGGTCTCGACGCCGCCGACCGAGACCAGGGTCAGCCGGCCCCCGGTACGGGCGCGCAGCCGCTGCAGCACCTCCAGGGCGCGGTCCTTGAGCGGGGCGCCCGACAGCCCGCCCATGCCGATCTCCTCGACCCGCGCGGCGTCGGTGCGCAGGCCCTCGCGGCCGATCGTGGTGTTGGTGGCGATGATGCCGTCCAGGCCCAGCTCCAGGGCGAGGTCGGCGACGGCGTCGACGTCCTCGTCGGCCAGGTCGGGGGCGATCTTGACCAGCAGCGGCACGTGGTGCGCGGTGGTGCGGTCGGCGGCCTCGCGGACGGCGGCCAGCAGCGGGCGCAGGTGGTCGACGGCCTGCAGGTTGCGCAGCCCGGGGGTGTTCGGCGAACTGACGTTGACCACCAGGTAGTCGGCGTACTTGGCCAGCCGCTCGGTGGACTTGACGTAGTCGGCGACCGCGTCGGCCTCCTCGACGACCTTGGTCTTGCCGATGTTGACGCCGATCACCGGGGTGGAGCTGGTGTGCGGGCGGGCGGCGAGGCGGGCGGCGACCCGGGCGGAGCCCTGGTTGTTGAAGCCCATCCGGTTGATCAGCGCGCGGTCCTCGACCAGGCGGAACAGCCGAGGCGTCGGGTTGCCGGGCTGGGGCTCGCCGGTGATGGTGCCGATCTCGACGTAGTCGAAGCCCAGCATCGACAGGCCGTCGATGCCGACGCCGTTCTTGTCGAAGCCGGCCGCGAGGCCGAACGGGCCGGGCAGGTCCAGGCCGAGGGCGCCGGTGCGCAGAGCGCGGTCGCGCGGGGCGAGCACCAGCCGCACCAGCGTGCGCAGGCCCGGCACCGAGGAGGCCAGCCGGATCCAGAAGAACGCCAGGTGGTGGGCCTTCTCGGGGTCCATCTTCTTGAAGACCAGGTCGAACAGAAGCTTGTACAAGGGTGGTTCAACTCCCGGATCACGGGCCGTACTCGGGCATGGGAGTGGGGGGCACCAATCTGGCTCCGGTGCCCCCCACTGCGGTGGTGCTACTTGCGGCCGGCGTTGATCAGCTCGGCGTGCTCCTGGAGCGACATCACCCCGACCTCCTCGCGCAGCAGCCGGTCGATGCCCTGGACGGCCGCGCCCATCGCCTGGACGGTGGTCAGGCAGGGCACCGCGCGGGACACGGCCGCGGTGCGGATCTCGTAGCCGTCGAGGCGGCCACCGGTGCCGTACGGCGTGTTGATGATGAGGTCGACCTCGCCGTCGTGGATCAGCTGGACGATGGTCTTCTCGCCGTTCGGGCCCTCGCCCTCGCTGTGCTTGCGCACCAGCGTGGACGGGATGCCGCCGCGCTGCAGCACCTCGGCGGTGCCGGCGGTGGCGAGCAGCTCGAAGCCGAGGCCGGCCAGCGCGCGGGCCGGGAAGACCAGGTTGCGCTTGTCCCGGTTGGCGACGGAGACGAAGACCTTGCCCTTGGTCGGCAGGGCGCCGTAGGCACCGGTCTGCGCCTTCGCGTACGCGGTGCCGAAGACCTTGTCGATGCCCATGACCTCACCGGTCGAGCGCATCTCCGGGCCGAGCACGGTGTCCACGCCGCGGCCGTGGATGTCGCGGAAGCGGCTCCACGGCATCACGGCCTCCTTGACCGCGATCGGCGCGTCGGCGGGCAGCGTGCCGCCGTCGCCCTCGGCCGGGAGCAGGCCCTCGGCGCGCAGCTCGGCGATGGTGGCGCCGAGCGAGATCCGGGCGGCGGCCTTGGCCAGCGGCACGGCGGTCGCCTTGGAGGTGAACGGGACGGTCCGGGAGGCGCGCGGGTTGGCCTCGAGGACGTACAGGATGTCGCCGGAGAGGGCGAACTGGATGTTGATCAGACCGCGCACCCCGACGCCGCGCGCGATCGCCTCGGTGGAGGCGCGCAGGCGCTTGATGTCGTGGCCGCCGAGGGTGATCGGGGGCAGCGCGCAGGCGGAGTCGCCGGAGTGGATCCCGGCCTCCTCGATGTGCTCCATGACGCCGCCGAGGTAGAGCTCGGTGCCGTCGTACAGCGCGTCGACGTCGATCTCCACCGCGTCGTCCAGGAAGCGGTCGATGAGCACCGGGTGCTCGGAGATCAGACCGGCGTGCCGCTCCAGGTAGGAGGCGAGCGAGGCCTCGTCGTAGACGATCTCCATGCCGCGGCCGCCGAGCACGTAGGACGGGCGGGCGAGCACCGGGTAACCGATCTCGTCCGCGATCGCCTTGGCCTCCTCGAAGGAGAAGGCGGTGCCGTGCTTGGGCGCGGGCAGGCCGGCGTCGCGCAGGACGCGGCCGAAGGCGCCGCGCTCCTCGGCGAGGTCGATCGCCTCGGGCTGGGTGCCGACGATCGGCACGCCGTTGTCCTTGAGCGCCTGGGCCAGGCCCAGCGGGGTCTGGCCGCCGAGCTGGACGATCACACCGGCGAGCGGGCCGGCCTGCTGCTCGGCGTGGACGATCTCCAGCACGTCCTCCAGGGTGAGCGGCTCGAAGTAGAGCCGGTCGGAGGTGTCGTAGTCGGTGGAGACGGTCTCCGGGTTGCAGTTGACCATGACGGTCTCGTACCCGGCCTCGGCGAGCGCGAAGGAGGCGTGCACGCAGGAGTAGTCGAACTCGATGCCCTGGCCGATGCGGTTCGGGCCGGAGCCCAGGATGATCACGGCGGGCTTGGAGCGCGGCGCGACCTCGCTCTCCTCGTCGTAGGACGAGTAGAAGTACGGGGTCTTGGCGGCGAACTCGGCGGCGCAGGTGTCGACGGTCTTGAACACCGGGCGGATGCCGAGGGCGTGGCGCACCTCGCGGACCACGTCCGGCTTCAGGCCGCGGATCTCGCCGACCTGCTGGTCGGAGAAGCCGTGGCGCTTGGCGTGGCGCAGCAGCTCGGGGGTGAGCTCGGCGGCGTCGGCCAGCTCGCCCGCGATCTCGTCCAGCAGGAAGAGCTGGTCGACGAACCACGGGTCGATCTTGGTGGCCTCGAACACCTCCTCCGGGGTGGCGCCGGCCCGGATCGCCTCCATGACGGTGTTGATCCGGCCGTCGGTCGGCACGACCGCCTTGGCCAGCAGCTCGCCCTTGTCGCCCACCTGGCCGGTCCAGGAGAACTGGGAGCCCTTCTTCTCCAGCGAGCGCAGCGCCTTCTGCAGCGCCTCGGGGAAGTTGCGGCCGAGGGCCATGGCCTCGCCGACCGACTTCATGGTGGTGGTCAGCGTGGCGTCGGCGCTCGGGAACTTCTCGAACGCGAACCGCGGCACCTTGACCACGACGTAGTCGAGGGTCGGCTCGAAGGAGGCTGGGGTCTCCTCGGTGATGTCGTTGGGGATCTCGTCCAGGGTGTAGCCGACGGCCAGCTTGGCGGCGATCTTGGCGATCGGGAAGCCGGTGGCCTTGGAGGCGAGCGCCGAGGAGCGGGAGACGCGCGGGTTCATCTCGATGACGATGACCCGGCCGTCCTCGGGGTTGACGGCGAACTGGATGTTGCAGCCGCCGGTGTCGACGCCGACCTCGCGGATGACGGCGATGCCGATGTCGCGCAGGATCTGGTACTCGCGGTCGGTGAGGGTCATCGCCGGGGCGACGGTGATCGAGTCACCGGTGTGCACGCCCATCGGGTCGAAGTTCTCGATGGAGCAGACGACCACGACGTTGTCGTGCTTGTCGCGCATCAGCTCCAGCTCGTACTCCTTCCAGCCGAGGATGGACTCCTCCAGGAGCACCTCGGTGGTCGGCGAGAGCGTCAGGCCCTGGCCGGCGATGCGGCGCAGGTCCTCCTCGTTGTGGGCGAAGCCGGAGCCGGCGCCGCCCATGGTGAAGGAGGGGCGCACGACGACCGGGTAGCCGCCGAGCGTGTCGACGCCGGCGATCACCTCGTCCATGGTGTGGCAGATGACCGAGCGGGCGGACTCGCCGTGGCCGATCTTGGCGTTGACGGCCTCGACGACGCCCTTGAAGAGGTCGCGGTCCTCGCCCTTGTTGATCGCCTCGACGTCGGCGCCGATCAGCTCGACGCCGTACTTGTCCAGCGTGCCGGCCGCGTGCAGCGAGATCGCGGTGTTGAGCGCGGTCTGCCCGCCCAGGGTCGGCAGCAGCGCGTCGGGGCGCTCCTTGGCGATGATCTTCTCGACGAACTCCGGGGTGATCGGCTCGACGTAGGTGGCGTCGGCGATCTCCGGGTCGGTCATGATCGTGGCCGGGTTGGAGTTGACCAGCACGACCCGCAGGCCCTCGGACTTGAGGACCCGGCAGGCCTGCGTACCCGAGTAGTCGAACTCGGCGGCCTGGCCGATGACGATCGGGCCGGAGCCGATCACCAGGACGGACTTGATGTCAGTGCGCTTAGGCACGCTGGCCCTCCATGAGCTTCACGAAACGGTCGAAGAGGTAGGCGGCGTCGTGCGGGCCGGCAGCAGCTTCGGGGTGGTACTGGACGCTGAAGGCGGGGACGTCGAGCGCCTGCAGGCCCTCGACCACGTCGTCGTTCAGGCAGACGTGGGAGACCTCGACCCGCCCGTACGGGGTGTCGCTGACCTTGTCCAGCGGGGCGTTCACGGCGAAGCCGTGGTTGTGGGCGGTCACCTCGACCTTGCCGGTGGTGCGGTCCTGCACCGGCTGGTTGATGCCGCGGTGGCCGTACTTGAGCTTGTAGGTGCCGAAGCCCAGGGCGCGGCCGAGGATCTGGTTGCCGAAGCAGATCCCGAAGAAGGGGGTCTTGCGCTCCAGCACGCCCTGCGCGACGGCGACCTGGTGGTCGGCGGTGGCCGGGTCGCCCGGGCCGTTGGAGAAGAAGACGCCGTCCGGGTCGACCGCGTAGACGTCCTCCAGCGTGGCGTTGGCGGGCAGCACGTGCACCTCGATGCCGCGCTCGGCCATCCGCTGCGGGGTCATCGCCTTGATGCCGAGGTCCAGCGCCGCGACGGTGAACCGCTTCTCACCGATCGCCGGCACCACGTACCGCTCGGTGGTGGCGACCTCGGCGCACAGGTCGGCGCCCTTCATCTCGGGCGACTGCTGCACCCGGGCGAGCAGCTCGGCCTGCTCGGCCAGCGCCTCGCCGGAGAAGATGCCGCAGCGCATCGCGCCGCGCTCGCGCAGGTGGCGGGTCAGCGCGCGGGTGTCGATGCCGCTGATGCCGACGACGCCCTGCTTGACCAGCTCCTCGTCCAGCGAGCGGCGCGAGCGCCAGTTGGAGGCGACCCGGGCGGGGTCGCGCACGACGTAGCCGGCGACCCAGATCTGCTTGGACTCGTCGTCCTCGTCGTTCCAGCCGGTGTTGCCGATCTGCGGGGCGGTCATCACGACCACCTGGCGGTGGTACGACGGGTCGGTCAGGGTCTCCTGGTAGCCGGACATGCCGGTGTTGAAGACCGCCTCGCCGAAGGTCTCGCCGATCGCGCCGTAGGCCTGGCCGCGGAAGGTCCGGCCATCCTCCAGGACGAGCACGGCAGGGACACGCTCCCGCCGTTGGCGCTGCGTGGTGGGGGCAGGTGCGGTCATTGCGCGGCCTCTTCCGTCATCTTCGTCTGCGTACGTGTTGCAAGGTGAGCGATCGCCTCGACCCAGGCGGCGTGCTCGTCGGGGTGGTCGGCCCGGAAGCCGGAGTCCAGCTCGGTGCCCTCGTGCGTCCAGGTGACGACGAGCAGTCCGGAGGGGACGACCTTGCCGGCGATCCCGGAGTCGGTGCGCGCACCGGTCAGGTGCGCGGCCGGGATCCAGAAGTCGACGTCACCGGGGCGCCGGACCAGCAGGCCGTCCTCGCCGAGCGTGAGGTCGGCCCGGCTGCGGGTGCCGAGGCCGTGCGCGACGACCCGGTCCAGCCAGTTCCCGGCGGTGGTCGTGCCGTGGTACCGCCCGCTGGTCTCCAGGATGGTGCGCCCGGCGCGGTCCGGCACGGCGGGCAGCGGCGGGATGCCGGACTGCAGGGTGCGGCGCCAGTTCCAGCCCTGGCGCATCAGCCAGTAGACGAGGCCGATCACGATCAGCAGGCCGACGGACCAGCCGATGTACCCGGGCCAGTTGGTGACCTTCGCCTGCTCCTTGGCGAGCTCGGCGAAGCCGCTCACGACTCGCCGCCCTGCTCGGCCGGCTCGCCGGCCAGCACGGTGGCGCGGCCGCGCAGGAAGGTGGCGTGCACCCGTCCCGGCAGGTCCAGGCCCTTGTAGGGGGTGTTGCGGCTACGGGTGGCGAAGCTGTCCGGGTTCACGGCACCACGGTACGCGGGATCGAACAGCACCAGGTTGGCAGGCTCACCCACCGAGATCGGCCGACCGTGACCGGTGAGACGGCCGATCCGGGCCGGGCGGCGCGACATCCGGTCGGCGACGCCCTCCCAGTTCAGCAGGCCGGTCTCGACCATGGTCTGCTGGACGACCGACAGCGCGGTCTCCAGGCCGACCATGCCCATCGCGGCCACGGCCCACTCGCAGTCCTTGTCCTCGGCCGGGTGCGGCGCGTGGTCGGTGGCGACGGCGTCGATGGTGCCGTCGGCGAGCGCCTTGCGCAGCGCCTGGACGTCCTCGGCGGTGCGCAGCGGCGGGTTCACCTTGTACACCGGGTCGTAGGAGCGGACCAGCTCGTCGGTCAGCAGCAGGTGGTGCGGGGTCACCTCGGCGGTGACGTCCCAGCCCTTGGCCTTGGCCCAGCGGATGATCTCGACCGAGCCGGCCGTGGAGACGTGGCAGACGTGCAGCCGGGAGCCGACGTGCGCGGCGAGCAGCACGTCGCGGGCGATGATCGACTCCTCGGCGACGGCCGGCCAGCCGCCGAGCCCGAGCTCGCCGGAGACCTGGCCCTCGTTCATCTGGGCGCCCTCGGTCAGCCGCGGCTCCTGGGCGTGCTGGGCGACGACGCCGTCGAAGGCCTTGACGTACTCCAGGGCGCGGCGCATCAGCACGGCGTCGTCCACGCACTTGCCGTCGTCGGAGAAGACCCGGACGCCCGCGGCGGACTCGTGCATCGCGCCGAGCTCGGCGAGCTGCTTGCCCTCCAGGCCGACGGTGACGGCGCCGACCGGCTGCACGTCGCAGTAGCCGGCCTCCTGGCCGAGCCGCCAGACCTGCTCGACCACGCCGGCGGTGTCGGCCACCGGGGTGGTGTTGGCCATCGCGTGCACGGCGGTGAAGCCGCCCATCGCGGCGGCCCGGGTGCCGGTGAGCACGGTCTCGGCGTCCTCGCGGCCGGGCTCGCGCAGGTGGGTGTGCAGGTCGACCAGGCCGGGGAGGGCGATCAGGCCGGTGGCGTCGATCTCGATGTCGGCCTCGACCGCCAGGCCGGTGCCGATCGCCTTGATCACGCCGTCGGCGAGCAGGAGGTCCTGCGCGGCGCCGCCGAGGATCTGGGCGTTGCGGATCAGGTAGGTGGTCACTGCGCGGTCTCCACGGTCTCGGTGCGGGGGGCGTCGGCGGGGGTGTCGGCGAGGGTCGCTCCGCCGAGGAGCAGGTAGAGCACGGCCATCCGGACGGAGACGCCGTTGGCGACCTGCTCGATCGCGGTGCAGCGCGGCGAGTCGGCGACCTCGGCGGTGATCTCCATGCCGCGGACCATCGGGCCGGGGTGCATCACGATCGCGTGCTCCGGCAGCTGGGCCAGACGGCGGCCGTTCATGCCGTAGCGGCGGCTGTACTCGCGCTCGGTCGGGAAGAACGCGGCGTTCATCCGCTCGCGCTGCACCCGCAGCATCATCAGCGCGTCCGTCTTGGGCAGCACGCTGTCCAGGTCGTAGCTGATCTCGCAGGGCCAGTTCCGGATGCCGATCGGCAGCAGCGTCGGCGGGGCGACGAAGGTGACCTGGGCACCGAGGGTGTTCAGCAGGTGGACGTTTGAGCGGGCGACCCGGCTGTGCAGGACGTCGCCGACGATCGTCACCCGGCGGCCCGCGAGGTCGTGCCCGGCGCCGGGGTTGAGGTGGCGACGCATGGTGAAGGCGTCGAGCAGCGCCTGGGTGGGGTGCTCGTGGGTGCCGTCACCGGCGTTGATCACACTGCCGTGCAGCCAGTCGGACTGGGCCAGCCGGGCCGGCGCGCCCGAGGCGTGGTGGCGGATGACCACCGCGTCGGCGCCCATGGCCTGCAGGGTCAGCGCGGTGTCCTTGAGGCTCTCGCCCTTGGAGACCGAGGAGCCCTTGGCGGAGAAGTTGATGACGTCGGCCGAGAGGCGCTTCTCGGCGACCTCGAAGGAGGTCTTCGTCCGGGTGGAGTCCTCGAAGAAGAGGTTGACGACGGTGCGGCCGCGCAGCGTCGGCAGCTTCTTGACGGCCCGGCCGGAGAGCTGGGCCAGCTCCTCGGCGGTGTCCAGGATCAGCAGCGCGTCGTCGCGGCTGAGATCGGCGGCGGAGACGAGGTGGCGCTTCACGCGGGTTACTCCGGGAGGTGCGGTTCGGTGGGCTTTTCGGCCAGGGCCTGCGAGGAGCGTGCGGCGAAGTCGCGGTCCCCGACCAGGACGGCGTCCACGCCGTCGGCGTCGGAGAGGCGCACCTGCACGGCCTCGCGCAGCGAGGTGGGGAGGTTCTTGCCCACGTAGTCCGCACGGATCGGCAGCTCGCGGTGGCCCCGGTCGACCAGGACGGCGAGCTGGACGGCGCGCGGCCGGCCGATGTCGTTGAGCGCGTCGAGCGCGGCGCGGATGGTGCGGCCGGAGAAGAGCACGTCGTCGACGAGGACGACGAGCTTGCCGTCGATGCCGCCGGGCGGGATCTCGGTGTGCTCGAGGGCGCGGGCGGGCTTCAGCCGCAGGTCGTCCCGGTACATGGTGATGTCCAGGGTGCCCAGCGGGATCTCGCGCCCGGTGATCTGGGCCAGCCGGGCGTGCAGGCGGCGGGCGAGGTGGACGCCCCTGGTGTGGATGCCGAGCAGCACGACGTCCTCCGCGCCCTTGGCGCGCTCGACGATCTCGTGCGCTATCCGGGTGATGACCCGGGCGATGTCCGTACCGTCCAGCACCTGGTGCGGCGGCCGCGGCGTCGGTTCCTGCGTCGAATCTCTGTGTGCGGTCATGCCGAAGCGGACCTCCTTCCCCGCCTCACGGGACGGGTCTTAAAGGATGTCTGGGATGGCCCCCGCCGACTCGGCGCGGGCTTCGGGACATCCTAGCAGTGCCCCGGACGGGAAACCGAAGTCAACCATTCCGCTTCCGCCGGTTAACACGCCGGACGCGCCGACGATGCGAGCCATTCGCACGAGTGCCCCATTCGGCTTGACGCAACTACCTTACTCTACGTAACCTCACAGTGAGTTACGAGACGGACGTCGAACCCACCGGTAACGGCGTCGGCAATCGCCCGTGACCCACCACTGAACGCGAAGCAATCTCGTCCGGGGAGATCAATGTCCAGCGACTACGCGAAGCAACTCGGAGGCAAGCTCCGAGCGATCCGCACTCAGCAGGGGCTCTCCCTGCACGGTGTCGAGGAGAAGTCCCAGGGGCGCTGGAAGGCAGTCGTCGTCGGCTCGTACGAGCGCGGCGACCGTGCGGTCACCGTGCAGCGGCTGGCCGAGCTGGCGGAGTTCTACGGCGTACCGGTGCAGGAGCTGCTGCCCGGCGGCACCCCCGGTGGCGCGGCCGAGCCGCCGCCGCGCCTGGTCCTCGACCTGGAGAGACTGACCCAGGTCCCCTCCGAGAAGGCCGGCCCGCTGCAGCGCTACGCGGCGACCATCCAGAGCCAGCGCGGCGACTACAACGGCAAGGTGCTGTCGATCCGCCAGGACGACCTGCGCACCCTGGCGGTCATCTACGACCAGTCGCCCTCGATCCTCACCGAGCAGCTGATCTCCTGGGGCGTGCTGAACCCCGACGCGCGCCGCGCGGTGCGCGAGGAGGACGCGAGCTGAGGCTCACCGCACCGGCTCCTGCCAGCGGATCCTTACAAAACCCAGCACTCGTTCCACCTGTGCTGACAAGCAGAAACGTCACGGCGCGGCACCCGAACGGGGGCCGCGCCGCGGTGTTCGTATGACCGCCGGCTCGGCGGCGAAGCCGCTCTCCCGGGGGGCGTCAGCAGACGGTGCCCAGGCTGTAGCCGGGCCGGGCCGCCACGCCGTCCAGCCGGACCGGGCGGTCCGCCGGCGCCCATTCCTGCCCACCGCTCGACCAGGCCCAGGAGGCCGCCAGGTACTCCCCACAGGAGGCGGCCGAGCCCTGCGAGCCGTGCAGCACCGCGACCCCCGGCAGCTCCAGGGCCAGCCCGGCGCACAGCACCGCGCAGACCAGCTCCAGGTCCTCGTCGTTGATCCGCACCACGCCGTCCTCCCATTGCAGGACCCGCGCCGCCGCGGCGAGCTTCCCGCCGGGCGCGTCCACCCGCAGGCGCAGCTCGTACACCCCGGCGCCCGCACCGACCAGCATCCGGCGGAACACCTCGCCCCCGCGCGTGTAGGCGGCGCGCACCCAGCGGACGTGCTCCTCGTCCTGCTCGTCCGCGCCCCCGTACAGGCCCCCGTCGAGCAGCAGGTCGACGTGGCAGAGCGTCAGCCCGTTCTCCCGGGCCCGGACCAGGCGCGGCAGGAAGTCCCCGGCCAGCTCCTCACCCTGGTAGGCGAGCAGCTGGGTCTGCAGCGCCGGGTTGACCAGGTAGCGGTCACGCGCGGCGGACGCGGCCGGGTCCAGCGCGTTGAGCAGGCAGAACTCCTCGAAGTCCTGCGGGTGGAACATCCGGGCCCGGACGGTCTCGAAGCGCTCCAGCGCGTCGGCCAGCAGCTCGGCGGTGTCGGCCAGGTAGCGCTCGAAGTCGGGGGCGTCGGAGAGCCCCCAGGCGCGGGCCCGCGCGAAGTCGGCGGCGTTGGTCAGCACCCCGATGACGAACGCCTGGTCGACACCCTCGGCGCCCTCGGCCCGCTGTGGCCGGTGCGAGGCCCGCACCGCGGGTCGCGAGCCGCCGGAGGTGCAGTCGGAGTTACGGCGGGCGCGGCCGTTTCGCATCGGTGGCTCCTCGCTTCGGCGGGCGACCGTCGGCGGTGACGGTCGGCGGCGGGCTCGCCGCTGACCGCCTTCCTCCCCACCCCTCGCACGCCGCACACGTACGGCGTGTCACAGGAATGTAACCACCGGTAATAGCACCGGTTCCGCAAGCTTCTCCGGGGCGCTCTAACGAGGCACCCGGGCCAGCTGGCGGGACTGCGCGACCAGGCGGCCGGACTCGTCCCAGACCTCGGCGTCCTCTTCGAAGTACCCGCCGGCCAGGTTGCGGGTCGCGTGGGTGACCCGCAGCCAGCCCGGGGCCGGCTTGGCACGCAGGTGGACGGTCAGCTCGACGGTCGGGGCCCAGCCCGGCATCCCCATGTCGAAGGTGACCGGCGGCAGCGCGTCGGCGACCAGCAGGAGCAGCAGCGGGTCGGGCTCGCGGCCGTCGGCCAGCCGGAACCAGCCCTGGATCCGCCCGTCGCCGGAGGGCTGTCCGAGTGCCCAGCCGACGGTGGCCGGGTCGAGCCGCAGGTCGAAGCGCTCCAGCAGGGCGGCCTGGGCGATCAGCTCCTTGGGCGCGTGCTCCACGCCGATGCACTGGTCCGGCGGCGGCAGCTGCGGCGGCTGCGCACTGGTGCGCACCTCGCCGTCGGCGGCGGAGAGGTCGCCGTGGCTGGCCACCACGCGCAGCCGCTCGACGCCGTCCTGGCTGAGCGAGGCGGTGCCGGTGGAGAGCCCGCGGCCGGTGCGCAGCACCTCGGTGCGGATGGTGGCCGGGCCGGGGGTGGAGGCGGACAGGTAGTAACCGCTGATCGACACCGGGTCCGGGTGCGTACCGTGCTCCAGCGACAGCGCGTGTCCGGCCACGGCGAGCAGCAGCCCTCCGTTGACCCCGCCGCCGATCTGCCAGCCGGCGCCCAGCTCGGCCTCGTAGCGGCCGGCCTCCGCGGGGTGTCTGGTCAGGGCGATGCCCCGGTCGAACTCGCTGCGGATCGCGGTGGTCATGTGGGGAGACCTGCCCTTCAAGTTACTGGCGAGTAGGGCTCCACATTACGCCTGCCGGGTGAAACGCGGAACGGCCGCCGGGCCCGAAGTTCGGGTCGGCGGCCGTCCGAAGGGCGTGACCGTTACCGGCGGATGCTCGGCTTCAGCTCGAGGAAGCGGGCGAGCAGACCGTTGACGAAGGCCGGGGAGTCGTCCGTGGAGAACTCCTTGGCGATCTCGACCGCCTCGTCCAGGACGACCGCGTCCGGGACGCCGTCCTCCCAGATCAGCTCGTACGCGCCGAGCCGCAGGACGTTGCGGTCCACGATCGGCATCCGGTCGAGCGTCCAGCCGACCGCGTACTGCGAGATCAGGTCGTCGATGCGACGGGCGTGCTGGACGTACCCCTCGATCAGCTCCATGGTGTACTCGCCCACCTGCGGGGTGCCCTCGTCGGGCTTGGGCTCGCGGGCGCGGGCCACCCAGTCGGCGAGGACCTGCTGCGGGTCGACCCCGCGGTGGTCGGCCTCGAAGAGGATCTGGAAGGCCCGGGTGCGGGCCTTGCTACGTGCGGCCGACACGGACTTACTTCACCCGGCCGAGGTAGCTGCCGTCGCGGGTGTCGACCTTGACCTTCTCGCCGGTGACGACGAAGAGCGGCACCTGGATCTCGGCACCGGTCTCCAGGGTGGCCGGCTTGGTGCCACCGGTGGAGCGGTCGCCCTGGACGCCCGGCTCGGTGTGGGCGATGACCAGCTCGACGGAGGTCGGGAGCTCGATGTAGAGCACCGCGCCCTCGTTGGTGGCGACCAGGGCCTCGAAGCCCTCCAGCAGGTAGTTGGCCGCGTCGCCGACGACGGCCGGCTCGATGGTCAGCTGGTCGTAGGTGTCCATGTCCATGAACACGAAGTTCTCGCCGTCCTTGTACGAGAACTGCATGCCGCGCTTGTCGACGTTGGCGGTCTCGACCTTGGTGCCCGCGTTGAAGGTCTTGTCGACGACCTTGCCCGTCAGGACCTCCTTGAGCTTGGTACGCACGAAGGCCGGGCCCTTGCCGGGCTTGACGTGCTGGAACTCGACGACGGACCAGAGCTTGCCGCCCTCCAGCTTGAGGACCATGCCGTTCTTGAGATCGTTCGTGGAAGCCACGGGCGCACTTACTCCTGGATATAGCTGTCAAGGAACCAAGGGTTGCGTCCTGCCGCCGACGGCCGTCGGGAGGCCGCGGTCACAGGGCGAGGAGCTCCTTGGTGGTGATGGTGAGCAGCTCGGGCCCGCCCTCTTCGAGGGGGCGCACGACGAGCGTGTCCTCGATCCGGACGCCGCCCTTGCCCGGGAGGTGGACCCCTGGACCGACGGTGACCGGTACGCGGCTGTCCAGTTTACCCATGTCCGACGGACCGAGGCGCGGCGCCTCCCGGATCTCCAGCCCGATGCCGTGACCCACGGGGTGCGGCGAGGCCTCGCTGTGGCCCGCCGCCTCCAGGACCTGCCGGGCGGCCCGGTCGGGTACGCACTGCTCCACGCCGGGTCCGAGCGCCTCCCGACCGGCCCGCTGGGCGCGGAAGACCAGCCGGTGCAGCTCCACCTGCCAGGGCGCCGGAGCGGCCCCGATCACGAAGGTGCGGGCGGTCGAGACGCCGTAGCCGCGGTACTGCGCGCCCATCACCACGGTGAGGAAGTCGCCCTCCTCCACCCGGCGGTCGGTCGGCTGGTGGGCGGCCTGGCCGGAGTGGCTGCCGGTGCCCACCGACACCGGGAAGGCGGCCCGGTCGGCACCGTGGTCGATCATCCGGCGCTCCAGCTCCATCGCCAGGTGCCGCTCGGTGCGACCGACCAGGATCGACTCCAGCAGCTCGCCGAGGGCCTGGTCGGCGATCTCGGCGGCGATCCGCAGGTCGGCGATCTCGTGCTCGTCCTTGACCACCCGCAGCCGCTCGACCACCTGCCCGAGATCGGCCAGCCGGGCCTGCTCGAGCAGGCCCGCCACCGCCCGGTGCCGGCTGACGGTCAGGTCGTGCTCCTCCACCGCCAGGCCCGACACCCCGGCGCTCGCCGCCGCGGCGGCTGCCGCCAGCGCGGTGTCCACCCCGGCCGCCACCGGCAGCTGGGTGACGTCCGGGGCGATCAGGTGCTCCCCGGAGTCGTCCGGCGGCAGGTCGTCCGGCAGCGCGAGCAGCGCCCGCTCCCTGGTCAGCAGCAGCGTCGCCCCGCAGGGCGCGCAGCCCGTCAGATACCGCACGTTCGCCGCCCGGGTGATCAGCGCCGCATCGGCCCCGGCCGCACTGCAGTGCTCCCTCACCCGCTCCCGCCGCCCCGCGTACGCATCCGCCATGCGTCGAGCCTACGAACCCCCAGCCCGAACCGCCCGCCGAGCACCCCCGACAGAACCCCCGGAGCCCCCTACGCGCCCCCGCACCACCCCCCGATCGGCGCCGGGCCGCCGGGTCGGGTGCTCCCCGGCGCCCGGGAATGGACCGGACCTCGCCCCGCGTTGGAGCCGGCGAAAACGACTTCCATTTCGGTGTACGGTCCCGACCGTCACCCGAGCCACGACCCGGGAGGACACCCCATGGCCCGCAGCGAACTGCGCCCCGTCATCCAGCTCCGCTCCACCGCCGGCACCGGCTTCACCTACGTGACCCGCAAGAACCGCCGCAACGACCCGGACCGGATGGTCCTGCGCAAGTACGACCCGGTCGCGGGCCGGCACGTCGGCTTCCGCGAGGAGCGCTGAGCCCGTACGCGCGAACGGCGCCTCCCCACCGCGGGGAGGCGCCGTTCGGCACGTGACGGGCGCGCCGACGACCGGGGGGTCAGCGCGGCGGCGGGACGGAGACCACCATGGTCAGCCGCAGCATCCGCTCCCCCGCGTTGCGGTAGGCGTGCAGGTAGGAGGCGTCGAAGGAGACCGTGCTGCCGGCCGGCACCAGGTGCTCGCGCTCGTCGTGGACCAGGGTCAGCTCCCCCTCGTCGACCCGGACGACCTCCACCGTCCCGGCCGGGTGCGGCTCGGAGGAGTACTCCTCCCCCGGCTCCATCCGCCACTCCCACAGCTCCAGCGGCCCGGGTGCCTCGATCCCGTGCAGCAGGGTGCCGGTGCCGCCGGACGGCCCGGTCCACAGCGGCACCGCCTGGTCGCCCGGCACGATCCGGACGTCCGGGCCCTCGTGGTAGTCGAGCAGCGTGGCGATCGAGACGCCGAGCGCGTCGCCGAGCCGGACGACCGTGGCCACGCTGGGGTTGGTGCGGCCCTGCTCGATCTGGACGATCATGCCGCGGCTCACGCCGGAGCGGGCGGCGAGGGCGTCCAGGGTGTGACCGCGCTCGGTGCGCAGCCGCTTGAGGTTGCGGGCGAGGGCCCGAGAGACGAGGTCGGGGTCCGGCACGCGATGAGTCCTCCGGTGTCCACTGGTCGAAACAGTGCGGAATATTGTTCGGAAAGTTCAGTTCATTGCACTACGCTGCCAGTCCTGGCACCGAGTCCATCCGACTGTACTGCGGAGTGCATTGTGCTGTCCTTGACCCCCGTCGCGCCCGGGGCCCGGCCGTGACCGCCCTGCTCGCCCTCTCCGCCAGCCTGCTCTGGGGGCTCGCCGACTTCGGCGGCGGCGCGCTCGCCCGGCGAATACCCGCGCTGACCGTGGTGGTCGCCTCCCAGGCGATGGCCATGGCCGTCCTGCTGGCCGCCGTCGTCGCCACCGGCAGTTGGGCGGACGCCACCCCCGCCCTCTGGTACGCCGTCGCCGCGGGGGTGATCGGCCCGTTCGCGCTCCTCGCCTTCTACCGTGCGCTCGCGCTCGGCCCGATGGGCGTGGTCTCCCCGCTGACCACCGTCGCCGTCGTGGTGCCGATCGGTGTCGGGCTCGCGCTCGGCGACCGTCCGGGGCCCGGCCAGATCGCCGGGATCGCGGTGGCCCTGGTCGGCGTGGTGCTGGCCGCCGGGCCCGAGCGCGGCGGCTCCTCCGCCGCCCGCAGCACACTGCTGCTCAGCCTGGGCGCCGCGCTGGGCTTCGGCACGGTGCTGGTCCTGATCGCCCACGCCTCGACGGGCGGCGGCCTGCTGCTGGTGCTCACCGTGCAGCGGGGCTTCAGCGCCACCGTGGTAGGTGCCATCCTGCTGGCCGGCCTTCGCGATTCCGGGCGAGCGGTCGGGACGGCGTCCGGGCCCGGCCCCGGGGCGGTGCCCGGGTCGACGCTCGGGCTGCGGGCGCAGCTGCCCGTGCTCACCGCGATCGGGCTCTCCGACGTCATCGCCAACGCCGCCTACGCGGTGGCCTGGCACCGCGGCTCGGCGACGGTCGCTGCCGTCCTCTCCTCGCTCTACCCGGTGGTCACCGCACTGATGGCGCGCGGGGTGTTCAAGGAGCGACTGCGTCCGGTCCAGGTGGTCGGCGCCGGGCTCGCCGTCGCCGGCACGCTGCTGCTCGCGGCCGCATGAGCCGCGCTCATGACGGTGCCCCATGAGTGCGGCTCATGGGGCAGCGCCATGAGCAACACTCATGCCCCGGCCCCATGAGCAACTCTCATGACCTCGCTCCATGAGCCGCGCTCATGACCTCGCCCCATGAGCAACTCTCATGACCCCTCGGGCGTCCAGCGCTTCTCGACCTTGGCGAGCTTCCAGTACCCGATCGCCAGCGCCCAGACCACCACGAACAGCGCGACGATCGCGTAGCCGACGTTGTCCAGCGAGATGTCGGCGATCCAGCCGGTCACCGGGTCGGTCAGGTCGAGCTTCTCGTGCAGCACGCCGACCAGCTCGATGGTGCCGATGATGAACGCCACCGCGATCGACAGCCCCGTGATGGTCAGGTTGTAGTACACCTTGCGCACCGGGTTGGCGAAGGCCCACTGGTACGCGAAGTTCATGAACGTCCCGTCCAGGGTGTCGAACAGGCTCATCCCGGCAGCGAACAGCAGCGGGATGCAGACGATCGCATACCAGGGCAGCCCGGAGGCCGCACCAGAACCCGCCATCACCATCAGGGTGACCTCGGTCGCGGTGTCGAAGCCCAGGCCCAGCACCATGCCGACCGGGAACATCTGCCCGGGCCGGGTGATCGATCGGGTCGCCCGGTTCAGCACCCGGGCCATGAAGCCGCGGGAGTCGAGGTGCGCCTCCAGCTCGGCCTCGTCGTACTGTCCGGCCCGCATCGCCCGGAACACCTTGACGATGCCGAGCAGCGCCGCCAGGTTGAGCGCGCCGATCAGGTACAGGAACACGCCGGAGGTGGTCGTCCCGATCATGCCGAGCCACTTGTGGGTGGTCGACTCGTCGTCCATCAGCGTGTTCGCCAGCTGCGCGCCGCCCGCCACCAGGGCGGCCATGATGACCACCATCGAGGAGTGCCCGAGGGCGAACCAGAAGCCCACCGAGACCGGCCGCTTCCCGTCCGCCATCAGCTTGCGGGTGGTGTTGTCGATCACCGCGATGTGGTCGGCGTCGAAGGCGTGCCGCATGCCGAGGGTGTACGCGGTGATACCCAGGCCCACCCCGAAGACCTGGGTACCGACCGCGTACCGTTCGGGCGCCACCAGGAAGATGAGCGTCCCGAAGGCCACCACGTGCATGGCCAGGATCACACCCATCAGCCCGGCCGTACGGACGGTGTCCTCGCGCTTCCACCTGAAGGTGGGCAGCACCGACGGCGCCGCCTTCGCATCAGCGGCGACGGTTTCGGGCAGGGTCATCTCCGGATCACGCTCCAGCACCTCGTGGAATCACTTCGTGAAGTGCCGTGGCCGGTCTCCTGGCTTACGGGACGTCCGTGCCCGCCTTCCCAGGTGCGCGGGGCACCCAGTGGCGTCGTGGACACGGACGGCGTTCCATCGCGGACGAAGGAACGACCCGATCACAGTGGCGAGGGCCGCTCCGGACTCCGGACCCCTGAGGGTCCGTCACCGGTCTTCCCGAGCACCACGGCGGGCTACACCGTAGGGGTCCCGCCCCACCCATGCAAGGCTGCGCACCTGCGCAGGTGTTCAGGATCACAGCCCACCGCCTGCAAGAATGCCCGCATGCATCTCGTACCGGCCGACCGCGCGGGCCACCGCACCATCGACGGACACCGGGTCTGCGAGGCCATCGCCGCGATCGGCGACACCGCGCACGTCCGGTCCTGGTCCGAGCGGTTCTCCCTGCTCGCCGACCCCGGGCGGCTCGCCCTGCTGCTCGCCCTCCACCGGGCCGGCCCTCTCGCCGTCACCGACCTCGCCGTCGCCACCGGCATGCGCGACCCCGCCGTCTCCCAGGCCCTGCGGCTGCTCCGCACCGCGGGCGTGGTCACCGGCGACAAGGACGGACGCGTGGTGCGCTACCGGCTCGTGGACGAGGGCATGCGCCCCCTCCTCGACGAGTGCGCCGCCGCCGAACACCACGAGCCCACCGCTGCGGCGGGCTGACCGACACTCGGGGAACAGCCCCCGGGGCGGCACCCCGGATGAGTACGATCATGGCGTGCCGTCCCACCCCCACGCCTGGCCCGCCGACCGCTGGAACACCCGACCGATCAAGGCCCGCGTGCTGGCGGTCGCCCGCACCCTCACCTCGGCCACCCGGGTCCTGGACGTCCTCGCCCTGCTGAACCCCGACGGCATCGCCCGCTACTTCACCGTCAACCCCGGCTCCGCCTTCGCCGACCGGGCCCTGGACGACTACCTGCACGCACTGCCCGGGTTCACCGTGCTGGACTGGGAAGACGCCGTCCGGCACCGCTTCGACCTGGCCGTCTCCTGCGCCGTCCACTCCTCCATGCACCGCCTGGACGCCCGCCTCGTCGTCCTCCCGCACGGCGCCGGCTACAACCGCCTGGTGACCGAGTCCACCGGCGACACCGTCAGCGCCGCCGGCCTCTCCCGCAACGAACTCACCCACCGCGGGCGGGTGTTCGTGGACGTCCTCGGCCTCTCCCACCCCGAGCAGCTGGACCGCCTGCGGATCTCCTGCCCCGAGGCCCTGGACGTCGCCCGGGTGGTCGGCGACCCGTGCTTCGACCGGATGCTGCGCAGCCGCCGCTCCCGCGACGCCTACCGCGCCGCACTCGGCGCCGTCGACGGCCGGCGGCTCGTCGTCGTCAACTCCACCTGGAGCGAGCACTCGTTATTCGGCCGCCGCCCCGACCTGCCCCAGCGCCTGGTCCGCCGACTGCCCGCCGACGAGTACACCGTGGCCGTCGTGCTGCACCCCAACATCTGGAGCCGGCACGACCCCGAGGCCCTGCTCGACAGCGCCCGCCGGATGGGCCTGCGCCTGATCCCGCCCCACCAGGGCTGGCAGGCCGCCCTGGTCGCCGCCGACTGCCTGATCGGCGACCACGGCTCGGTCTCCGTCTACGGCGCCGCCCTAGGACGGCCCACCGTGCTCGTCGCCACCGGCGCCGCCGAACTCGACCCGCACTCCCCCGGCTACGCCTTCGGCCAGGCCGCACCCGTCCTCGACCCCGACGGCGACCTCGCTGCCCAGCTCGAACGGGCCCTGGCCCAGGACCCGTCCGAACTGAGCGGGATCACCGACCGCTCGCTCGCCCGTCGCGGCGAGTCCGCCCGGGTGCTGCGCCCGCTGCTCTACTCCTTCCTGGACCGGCTGGACGAACCCGCCGACGAACCGGTCCTGCCGCCCTACCCCAAGCCCGTCCCCCGCCCCGGCACCACCGAACGGCCCACCGCCTACGACGTCGAGGGCAAGAGCGAGGGCACCGAGGTCAGCCTGCGGCGCTACCCCTTCGACCCGGACGACCACACCCCGCGCGGCTTCCACGCGCTCACCGACGAGCACCCCGGCGACGCGCTGCGCTACACCGCCGAGGTCCTCGCCCGCACCGAGCCACACGCCGAGCGCCCCGCCGCCCGCTGGCTCGCCGACACCGCCACCGAACTCCCCGGCCTCGCCGTCGCGGTGGCCGCCCTCGGCCCGGCCCGCCACCTGCTCCGGCTGCACACCGGACTGCTTCTCGAGGCCCGCGCCGAACCCGACTGGGGCAGCCCCGATCCCGGCATCGACCCGCTCCTGCTCGGCTCCGCCGTGGCCTGCTGGCTCGCCGGCGGCGGCGACCCGGCCGGCCTCCCCGAGCACGGGCTCACCGTCCGCACCGGCGAGCACCGCACCCGGGTGTCCTTCACCACCGGCCCCTAGCCGCCCAGTTGCCGCAGCCGCTCACGGCTGCGCTCCGCCAGTGCCTCGTCGCCCAGCTCCTCCGCGACGCCGACGAGCAGGGTGTGCGCCTGCGCCTCCTTCGCGTACTGGCTGCGCGACTCGGCCTGCCGGGCGCAGTCACCGGCGTGGGCGACGGCGAGGTCCAGCTGCCCGAGCGCACGGTGGGCGCGGGCGCGGACCAGCGGCAGCTTCATCAGCATGTCGTCGTCGCGGGTGTCCACGGCCCGGGCGGTGGCCGCCTCGAGCACCGTCAGCCCCTCGTCCGGACGGCCGTCGGCGATCAGCGCCTGCGCCAGGTTGTAGCTCTGCACGATCTCGCCGTGGTCGTCGCCCCGGTTGTCCGCCAGGGCCAGCGTGAACCGCTCCACCGCCTCGCCGGGGCGGCCGTCGGCCAGGCAGAGCAGGCCGTCGGTCTCGTGGAGCACCCCCGCCACCCTGCGGTCCGCCACCAGCGGCAGCTGCTCCGAGGCCAGTGCCAGCTGCTCGGCGGCGAGCCGGTACTCCTTGCGCTCGAAGTGGGCGCGGGCGAGCTGGTTGCGCATCCGGACCACGGCGGCCGGCTGGTTGTCCCACTGGGCCGACTCGACGCCGCGCTCGTGGGTCGCGATCCAGTCCTGGTAGAGCTTGCGTCCGTGGTACAGCGGCCAGAGCGACTCGCACAGCCGCCACACCTCGCCGTGCCAGCCCTGCCGGGACGCGGCTTCCACCACCGCGCGCAGGTCGGTCCGTTCGGCGTACAGCCACTCCAGCGCCGCCGCGTCCGAGGCGAATCCGGGCAGCCCCTCGCCGCTGTCCTCCTGGAGCCGCAGCCGCGCCCCCATCGCCCGGTCGGCCAGCGAGGCCCGGCCCCGGAAGTACGCCACCACACGGGCGAGCAGCTCGACCCGGCCGGAAAGCTCGCGGGCGCAGGCATAGGCGTGCGTCCGCACCACGTCGTGGGCCTGGAAGCGGTCCTCGGGCCCGTCGTCGACGACCACGTCCAGCAGGTGGACGTCGCACAGCTCGTCCAGCGCCTCATCCGGCCGCTCGACGCCCACCGCGCCCGCCAGCTCGGCCGACACGAAGGAGCCCGGATGCACGCCGATCAGCCGGTAGAGCGCCTGCCCCTGCGGCGAGAGCCGCTCGTACACCGGGTCGTACGTTTGGCGGAGCTTCCCCTCCTCGTTGTCGAGCATCGCCAACGTGGCGCCCCGGTCCGAGAGTTCGGCCACCACCTGCCCCACCGACAGCCGGCCCCGGCGCAGCAGCTGGCTGCCGACGGCATTGAGCGCGAGCGGCAGTCCCGCACACCGCTCCACCAGCGCCGCCACCTCGCCGTCGGTGCCGCGCCCCACGCTCAACCAGCCCCGTACGAGGGCGGCACCGGCCGCCGCGCTCAACCGGTCCAGCTGCCGCACCTCGGCACCGTCCATCCGCAGCGCGTCCAGGCGCCGCCGACTCGCCACCACCACCAACCCCCGGGACGGCAGCAGGGCGCGGACCTCGGCGGCGTGCTCGGCGTTGTCCAGGACGAACAGGCACCGCCGCGCGGCCGTTGCCGTACGGAACTCCGCGAACCGCTCCGCCTCCACGTCCGGAGGGCGCAGACCGAACGCCCGCAGGAATCCGCCCACCACCCCGGCGAGGTCCACCCCGGACCCGCGCCGGTAGGCCTTGAGGTCGGCGTACAGGACACCGCCCCGGAAGTGCGCCGCGTGCTCGTTCGCGAACTTCGTCGCCAGCTCGGTCTTGCCCACACCGCCCAGGCCGGTGAAGACGACGATCGACGGTCCGCCCCGGTCGGGCTTCCGCAACGCGGCGGTGAGCGCGGCGAGTTCACCCTCACGGTTGACGAAGAACTCGCGGGCCGGTCGCACCTGATGCGGGATCGGCACCTCGGGCTCCGAATGGATCGTGACGTTCCCGCCCTGGATCACGTTCCCGTACACCGTGCCCGACACCTTGTTGGACACCTCGTAGTCGTCCACCCGTACGCTCCCTCCGGCCGGCCCGGGCCCCAGCCTAAGGGCATCGGGGCGCACCGGAGCTGAGTCCCCCTCAGGCCGCCTGGCAGGTCGGGCACCAGAAGAGGTTGCGCGAGGCGTGCTCCTCGGTCCGGACGTCCGTGCCGCAGACCAGGCAGGGCATGGCCGCTCGCCGGTAGACGTACACCTCGCCGCCGTGGTCGTCCACGCGGGGCGGGCGGCCCATCGCCTCGGGGGTGTGCTCGGGACGGACGGTGTCGATCCGGCCGGCCGCCACGCCCTCGCGCATCAGCGCGACCAGGTCCGCCCAGATCGCGTCCCACTCCTTCCGGGAGAGGTCGCGCCCGGCCCGGTGCGGATCGATGCCGTGCCGGAACAGCACCTCGGCCCGGTAGACGTTGCCCACCCCGGCCAGCACCTTCTGGTCCATCAGCAGGGCGGCGACCGTCGTCCGGCTGCCCGATATCCGGCGCCAGGCGGCCTCCGGGTCGGCGTCGGCGCGCAGCGGGTCGGGGCCGAGGCGGGCCGCGACGGCGGCCTTCTGGGCGTCGGTGACGAGCGCGCAGGTGTTGGGACCGCGCAGGTCGGCGTAGCCGTCCTCGCTCTCCAGCCGCAGCCGGACCAGGCCGACCGGCGCGGGCGCCGGGCCGGTGCCGAAGGTGAAGCCGCCGTAGAGCCCCAGGTGGACGTGCACCCAGGCGCCCTCCTCGAAGCCGAGGAAGAGGTGCTTGCCGGTGGCCTCGGCCCCGGTGAGCAGCTGCCCGTCGATCACCTTGGCCTCGTCGGCGAAGCGGCCCTGCGGGCTGGAGACCCGGACCGGGCGGCCGCCGAAGGCCGTCCGGTTCTCGGCGGCGAGGCGGTGGATGATGTGGCCTTCCGGCACGGGCGTCAGCTCCCCCGGGTCGTTCGACAGGACGGGCCGCAGCGCGGGCCCGAGGACGCCTCCATCATCGCAGCCGCCACCGACACCACCGCCGCCCCTCGGACCGACGAATCAGCGGACCAGCGGATCAGCGGACCGGCATGCCCATCAGCCGGGCGAGGATGACGCGGTCCAGCTCGGCGGCCGTCCCCGCCACGTCCAGGTAGGAGTTGTCGATGATCGGCAGCCCGGAGTTGTACCAGCCGGCCATCCGCCCGTGGATCCGCGCCACCTCCTCGTCCCCGAGGCGCCGGTTGCCGCTGCGCCGGGCGTTGCGGCGCAGCACCGAGTCCAGGCTGGGCAGCAGGACGACGGGGATCATGCCGGGGCCGATGTGCCGCTTCCAGCCGCCGAGACCGATCGCCGGGCGGTCCGGGAAGACGGCGTCGTCGATGATGCAGGAGATGCTGTTCGCCAGGTAGTTGCGGCAGGCGAAGCCGCAGGTGCGGCGGGCCAGCCGGTACTGCGCCTCGGAGGCGTTGTTCCAGCCGGACTGCGGGTTGGCGAAGCCGGACTGCACCCACTCCCGTACGTCGTCCAGGCTGATGTGCGCGGTCGGCGTGGGCCGGCGCTCGGCCCAGTACCGGGCGACGGTGGTCTTGCCGGCCCCGGCCGGTCCGATCAGCAGGACGGCGATCGGCCCGGTGGGCGCGTGCTGCTGCGGGTGGGCGGGCAGCTGGACCGGCATCCCGGACGGCAGCACGAAGTGCCCGGTGCCCCCGGCGGGCACCGGCGCGCTCGGCGCCGGAGCGGACACCGGGACCGCGGCGGGAGCGGGAGCAGGAGCCGGACCGGCGGCAGGCACGGGAACAGGCGCAGGTGCGGGCGCAGGAGCCGGCGCCGGAGCCGGCGCGGGCCGAACCGGCGGCGGAGGAGGCGGAACCGGTACCCCCGACGGGGCCACCCCCGCACCGCCCCCCGGCGGCACCGGCGGAGCGACGGGACGCGGCGGGACCTGCCCGCCTCCGGCGTACTGCGTCACGGAACCTCCCGACACCTCTCAGCGGGGACACTACACGTCGGCCCGGCAGCGGGCACAGTCCGCCGCCGGGCCGGCCCCGAGGACGGGCCCCTGCCTCAGCGCGTGGTGAGCTGCTCGGCCAGCGCGCGCAGCGCCAGCTCGTACGAGCCGAGCCCGAATCCGGCGATGGTGCCGGAGGCCACCGCGGCGATCACCGAGGTGTGCCGGAAGGTCTCCCGGGCGTACGGGTTGGAGATGTGCACCTCGATCAGCGGCGCGGTGCGCTGCGCCGCGGCGTCCCGCATCGCGTACGAGTAGTGCGTGAACGCACCCGGGTTGATCACCACGGGCACCTTCCCGTCGGCCGCCTCGTGCAGCCACTCCACCATCTGCTGCTCGGAGTTGGTCTCGTGCACCTCGACCTCGAAGCCGAACTCCTTGCCGAGCGCGGTGCAGCGCTCGACCAGCCCGGCGTACGAGGTCGCGCCGTAGACGTCCGGCTCGCGGCTGCCCAGCCGCCCGAGGTTGGGGCCGTTGAGCACCATCACCCGGGTCACGCCGAGACCTCCGCGTAGGCGGCGACCAGCAGGGACGGGTCGGGGCCCTCCAGCACGGAGGTCTTGCCGAGGCCGTCCAGGACGATGAAGCGGATGAGGTCGCCGCGCGACTTCTTGTCGATCTTCATCGCGTCCAGCAGCTTCGGCCAGGCGTCCGCCCGGTAGCTCAGCGGCAGGCCGACCGAGGCCAGCACGGTACGGTGCCGGTCGGCCGTCTCGTCGTCCAACCGGCCCGCCAGGCGGCCGAGTTCGGCAGCGAAGACCATGCCGATGGAGATCGCGGCGCCGTGCCGCCACTTGTACCGCTCGTTGCGCTCGATCGCGTGGCCGAGGGTGTGGCCGTAGTTGAGGATCTCACGCAGCCCGGATTCCTTGAGGTCCCCGGAGACCACGTCGGCCTTGACCTGGATGGCGCGCCGGATCAGCTCGACGGTGTGCGGACCGGCCGGGGTCTTGGCGCCCTCGGGGTCCGCCTCGATCAGGTCGAGGATGACCGGGTCGGCGATGAAGCCGCACTTGATGACCTCGGCGAGGCCGGAGACGTAGTCGTGCTTGGGCACGGTCTCCAGGGTGCCGAGGTCGGCCAGCACGCCCACCGGCGGGTGGAAGGCGCCGACCATGTTCTTGCCCTCGGCGATGTTGATGCCGGTCTTGCCGCCGACGGCCGCGTCGACCATGCCGAGCAGAGTCGTGGGCATCGAGATCCAGCGCACCCCGCGCAGCCAGGTCGCGGCGACGAAGCCGGCCAGGTCGGTGGTGGCACCGCCGCCGAGGCCGACGATGACGTCGCTGCGGGTGAACCCGGTCTGCCCGAGCACCGACCAGCAGTACGCGGCGACCTCGGCACTCTTGGCGTCCTCGGCGTTGGGCACCTGCAGTGCGATCGCCTCGTAGCCCTCGCCGGCCAGGTCCTCGCGGATGGCGTCGGCGGTGGCGGTGAGCGCCTCCGGGTGGATGATCGCGACCCGCTTGGCCCGGGTCCCGATCAGCGGCGCCAGCTCACCGAGCAGCTGGTGCCCGATCAGCACGTCGTACGGGTCGTGGCCGGCGCTGCCGCCGACGTGGATCCTGACGGTGGTGTCAGTCATGGGTGGTCTTCAGCTCCAGTGCTTCCAGTACGGCGTCCGCGACCTGCTCGGGGGTGCGCCCGGCGGTGTCGACCACGGCGGTGGCCACCTCCAGGTAGAGGGGGCGGCGGGCTTCCATCAGCTCGCGCCAGCGGGCCCGCGGGTTGACGGCCAGCAGCGGGCGCGGGGCGTCCAGGCCGACCCGCTTGACCGCGTCGGCCAGCGGGACCTCCAGGAAGACCACCGGCAGCTCGCGCAGCAGCTCACGGGTGGCCTCGGCCGTCACCGCGCCGCCGCCGAGCGCCAGCACGCCGTCGTGCCCGGTGGCGGCGGCGCGCACGGCCGCCACCTCCAGCGCGCGGAAGTGCGGCTCCCCCTCGTCGATGAAGATCTCCGGGATGGGCTTGCCGGCCGTCGCCTCGATGTCGGCGTCGGTGTCCCGGAAGCCGACGCCCAGGCGCTCGGCCAAGGCCCGCCCGACGGTGGACTTGCCACTGCCGGGCGGGCCGACCAGCACCACAACGGGCGTGGTCATCGGATGATCAGGTGGTCGAGGTAGCCCTGCACGTTGCGGCGGGTCTCCGAGACGTGGTCGCCGCCGAACTTCTCGTTGACCGCGTCGGCCAGCACCAGCGCGACCATCGCCTCGGCGACGATGCCCGCCGCCGGCACCGCGCAGACGTCCGAGCGCTGGTGGTGCGCCTTGGCCGGCTCGCCGGTGCGCACGTCCAGGGTCTGCAGCGCCCGCGGCACGGTGGCGATCGGCTTCATCGCGGCGCGCACCCGCAGCACCTCGCCGGTGGACAGGCCGCCCTCGGTGCCGCCGGAGCGGCCGGAGGTGCGCTTGACGCCCTCGGGGGTCGGGACGATCTCGTCGTGCGCCTTGGAACCCGGCACCCGGGCCAGGTCGAAGCCGTCGCCGACCTCGACGCCCTTGATCGCCTGGATGCCCATCAGCGCGGCGGCCAGCCGCGCGTCCAGACGGCGGTCCCAGTGCACGTGCGAGCCGAGGCCGACCGGCACGCCGTACGCCAGCACCTCGACCACGCCGCCCAGGGTGTCGCCGTCCTTGTGGGCCTGGTCGATCTCGGCGACCATCGCCTTCGACGCGTCCGCGTCCAGGCAGCGCACCGGGTCGGCGTCCAGCCGGGCCTCGTCCGAGGGCAGCGGCACCACACCGGCCGGCGCCTTGGCGGCGGCCAGCTCGACCACGTGGCTGACGATCTCGATCCCGGCCACCTCGCGCAGGTACGCGCGCGCGACGGCGCCCAGCGCGACCCGGGCGGCCGTCTCCCGGGCGCTGGCGCGCTCCAGGATCGGCCGGGCCTCCTCGATCGAGTACTTCTGCATGCCCGCCAGGTCGGCGTGGCCGGGCCGGGGGCGGGTGAGCGCCTCGTTGCGGGCCAGGCCCGCCAGCACCTCGGGGTCGACCGGGTCGGCCGACATGACCTGCTCCCACTTCGGCCACTCGGTGTTGCCGACCATGATCGCGACCGGGCTGCCCATGCTCAGGCCGTGCCGGACGCCGCCGAGGAAGGTCACCTCGTCCTGCTCGAACTTCATCCGCGCCCCGCGCCCGTAACCGAGCCGACGGCGCGCCAGCGCGTCGGCCACCACGGCGGTGGTGACCGGTACACCGGCGGGCAGGCCTTCCAGGGTCGCGACGAGTGCGGGGCCGTGCGACTCCCCCGCCGTCAGCCAGCGCAACGTACCCAACGGAGCTCCTTCATCAGCGAACCGGCCCACGGCACCGCCGCGGCCCGCCCAAGCGTGCCTTCTCCCTGAATCCTTTCATGCCCCAGCAGCACCCGGGGGCACAGTCCGCGTGACGGACGGCAACCGGTCACCATCCGGCCCGGAGACGGCCGCGGGACGGCTCGGCGGCGGCCGCGGGACGGCTCGGCGGCGGCCCGGAGGCGGCGTGGAAGCGGCCCCGCGAGGGGAACCGGGGCGGCTGGGGACCCTGCCGCGAGGACAGCGCCGACTCAGCGCCCCGCGAGCGCCTTCTCCCCCGCCTCGCGCATCGCCGCCAGCGGCCCGGGCGTCCGCCCGGTGAAGGCCTCGCTCTGCAGCACCGCCTGGTGCACCAGCAGGTCCAGCCCGCCGAGGACGGTCGCCCCGCGCTCGGCGCAGGCGGCGGCCAGCGCCGTCGGCCACGGGTGGTACAGCACATCGAACAGCGCCCCCGGCGCGGCGGGCAGCGAACCGGTGAAGGCGTCCGTCGCACCGACCGGCGTGGTGGAGACGGTCAGCGGCTGCGCCAGCGCCTCCGCGCCGCGCTCCCAGTCGGCGGTGCGGACGACCACGCCCAGCCGCTCGCCCAGCTCGGCCATCTCCCGGGCCCGCTCGGCGCTGCGCACGTAGACCGTGACCTCGCCGGTGCAGATCTGGGCGAGCGCGGCCAGCGCCGAGGAGGCGGTGGCCCCGGCGCCCAGCACGGCGGCGCCGGGCACCTCGGTGATGCCGCGCTCGCGCAGCGCGTTGACCAGTCCGGGGATGTCGGTGTTGTCCCCGGTGCGCCTCCCGTCGGCGGTGAACACCACGGTGTTGACCGCGTCCACCGAGCGGGCCGTCGCGCTGACCTCGTCGAGCAGCGGGATGATCGCCCGCTTCAGCGGCATGGTCAGCGACAGCCCCGCCCACTCGGATTCGTCCAGCCCGGCGACGAAGCCGGGCAGCGCGTCCTCGTCGACCTCGAAGCGGTCGTAGCGCCAGCCGTCCAGCCCGAGCGCCGCGAAGGCGGCCCGGTGCAGGTCCGGCGAGAGCGAGTGGGCGATCGGCGAGCCGAGGACGGCCGCCCGATGCTTGCTGGTCAACGCTGCCTCTCCATGAACTACCGTCCGGCCGGGGCTACTTGGTGGTGGTGCAGTGACCGCGCGCCTCGTCGAAGCCCTGCCCGGCCGCCTGGCAGTACTCCTTGACGTTGGCGTAGTGCTCCTTGCTCGTCTCGGCGAACCGGGTGTGCTGCGGGTCCATCGCGATGAAGTACAGCCACTTGCCGTCCGCCGGGTGGAGCACCGCGTTCAGCGCGTCGTCGCCGGGGTTGGAGATCGGCGTCGGTGGCAGGCCCGGGTTGATGTAGGTGTTGTACTTGTTGGACGCGTCGTCCATGTCGCTCTTGTTGAGGTCCTTGCGGCCCAGCGAGTACTGGAGCGTGGTGTCCATGCCGAGCCGGTGGTTGATCTCGCCGCCGGCGGCCAGCCGGTTCTGGATGGTCTTGGCCATCTTGGCGAAGTCGTCGACATTGTTGCCCTCGCGCTGGAGGATGCTCGCCTCGATGATCACCTCGTACCCGGTCTTGAGGCCCACCGAGGCGGCCTGGGAGTCCAGGTTGGCGTACTTGTCGGTGGCGGTCTTCACCATCTGCTTCAGCAGGTCTTCGGGCTTCATGCCGTCGGCGATGTTGTAGCGGGTCGGCCAGAGGAAGCCCTCGATGTTGCCGTTCGCATACGCCGGCAGGCCGAGGTCGTTGAGCTGGGCCTTGGCGACGCCCGCCGTGGTGCCCTTCTGGAGCTTCAGCTTGTCGTCGATTTTGGCGTAGATCTCGGAGGAGTTCTTGCCCTCCGGGATCACGATCGCCGCGCCTCCCGCCTGCGCGAGCAGCTCCTTGAGCGCGGCGGCGGCCGGCATCTCCTTCTTCAGGCCGTAGAAGCCCGGCTGGACAGTGCCGCACTTGGGCTCGGCCTTGCAGGCGTCGGTGAAGGCGTCGACGCTCTTGACCACGCCGGCGTTCTTCAGCGCCAGACCGATCTGCCCACCGACCGCGTCCTTCTTGACCTCGACCTGGACGGAGCCGGTACCCGCGCCGGTGAAGTCCGGCGGCGGCCCGAAGTGGCTCTGGTAGAAGCCGTAGCCCCACCAACCGGCGCCGCCGACGGCACCGAGCAGCACCACCGCGACCAGCAGGCAGGCGCCACCGTTGCGGCGGCCCGACTTCCTGCCCTTCTCCTTGCGCTTCTTCGTCGCTTCGCGGGACTCGTCCTGGTCGCCGAGGAAGGCGCCCTGGCGCTGCTCGGCCTCCTCGTCCAGGTACGCGCCGTCCTCGTGGTGGCCGTCCTCGTGGCCGTCCCACTCGTCGGTGCCGCCCTCACCCGCGCCGCCGACCGGGGCGCCGGACTCCAGCGCTGCGGCCTCGGCCTCCCAATCGATGCCGTCCGGTCCGGGGCCCGAGGCGGGTGCGGGCGCCGGTGCCGGTGCCGCCTGCGGCCGGACCTGCTGCTGCGGCGGCATGGCCTGCTGCTGCATGCCCACCAGCTGCTGCATACCGGGCTGCTGCATACCGGCCTGCTGACCGCCCGGGAACCCCTGCTGCTGGTAGCCCTGCTGCTGCATCGGCTGCTGCATCGGCATCTGCTGCTGCGGATATCCCTGCTGCACCGGCTGCTGGGGCATCTGCTGCTGGAACGCCTGCTGCGGCATCTGCTGCTGCGGGTGGCCCTGCTGCATCTGCTGCTGGTAGCCCTGCTGGCTGCCCAGGAACTGCTGCTGCTGGTAGCCCTGCTGCTGCATCTGCTGCTGGAACATCTGCTGCTGGGGGTACCCCTGCTGCGTGTCGCCGTACGGCTGCTGGCCGTGCTGGCCCTGCTGCGGGTACTGCTGCTGCCACTGGCCGTCCTGCTGGCCGGGGACCGGCTGCCGGCCGTCGTACCCGGGATCACCGGGGTGCCACGGCTCGCCCTGGGGGGCGTAGCCCCCACCCAGATCGGTCATTGATCCCCTTAACCGACGGTGACGGCCGGCGGATCGGACCGGCCGTCCGGGACGGCATCGTCCCGGCTGAATCTCGAACCGGCGTGCTAGCGCAGCGCCAGGAGAGAGACGTTACCGTACCGCAGCCTTACCCCCGGCCGAGCGAACGCGTCCTCGGTGGGGGACCTCACCGAGGGCACACAAGATCACTACGGAGTCGCCGCACCCTGGCCGCCGGAAGCCCCCGGTGCCGACCCGGACGCGGCCGAGGAGGCGGAAGCCGAGACCGAGGCCGGAACCGAGGCGCTCGGCTTCGCCGCCCGGTAGGCGTTGAACTCCGCCACGTTGCGCTGGTGCACGTCGAAGTTGTCGGTGAACCGGGTGTCCCCGGGCTTCACGGTGACGAAGTACAGCCAGTCCCCCGGCGTCGGGTCCAGCGCCGCCATGATCGCCTGCCGCCCCGGGTTGGAGATCGGTGTCGGCGGCAGCCCCGGGTGCAGGTAGGTGTTGTACGGGGAGTCGAGCCTGGTCTCGGTGACCGTGGTGTTCAGGGTCGACCGGCCGAGCGCGTAGTTGATCGTCGAGTCCAGCTGCAGCGGCATGTGCTTGGCCAGCCGGTTGTAGATCACCCGGGCCACCTTGCCCATGTCCTCGGTGTTGTCGGCCTCGCCCTGGACCATGCTGGCCACGGTGACCAGCCCGTACACGGTCTGTCCGAGGTTCTGCGCCACGACGTTGGCATCGTCCCTGCTGAACTCCTTCCCGGCCCGCTCGACCATCTGCTTCAGCAGGTCGATCGCGGTGGTCCCGTCGGTGACGCTGTACGTCGCCGGGAACAGGTAGCCCTCGGGGCTGCCGTTGGTGAAGTCGGGCAGACCCAGCTCGGCACCCTGCTCCTGGGCGGTGCGCTGGGTGGTGCCCTCGGGCAGGCCGAGCTTCTTGTCGATGGCCGCGTAGACCTGGTAGCCGCGCCAGCCCTCGGGGATGGTCAGGCCGTTGGCGTTGGCCGGGTCGATCAGGATCGCCAGCGCCGCGGCGGCCGACATCCGCTGCTTCAATGTGTACGTCCCGGGCTGGATCCGCCCGGCCGCCGCCGCGCTGCCCTTCGCGGCCCGGGTGAAGGCGAGCGAGCTGGCGACGACCCCGTTGCGGACGAGCGCGGAGGCGATCTGGGACAGGCCCGCGCCCTCCGGCACCGAGACCTGGACGCTGCCGGTGCCCTGCCCCGCGAAGTCGGCGGCGGCGGGCGGCTTGCGCTGCGACTGGAACCAGGTGTACCCCGTCAGCCCGACCCCGCCGAACACCGCGATCAGCGCGAGCGCGGTGAGCCCGCAGGCCAGTCCGTTGCGCCGTCGGTGCGGATCCGGTGCATCGAAGCGCGGACGGGGCGCGGACGGCGGACGGCCCTCCGGCTCCAGTACCGGCGCACCCAGGTGTCCGGGCGTCAGCCCCGGGTGGAAGTCCTGGTCGGTCATGGCGTGCGCCCCCTCGGCGGTCCCAGGTCGAACCGGGTCGATCTGGATCGATCTCAAATCGATCCAAAACGGAATCGGAAACGAACGAAAAGGGGTCCGTGCGGACGCGTCCGCACGGACCCCTCAACCGGGACGTTAGATCAGGCTCCTCAGCCGACCGCCTCGACGCTCTCACCGGGCGGGCGTCCGCTCACCCGTTCGGACTCAAGGGCGGTCTGCAGGATCACCACCGCGGCGGCCTGGTCGACCACCGAGCGGCCCTTCTTCGCCTTGACCCCCGAGGCGCGCAGCCCGTGGGTCGCGGTGACGGTCGACATCCGCTCGTCCACCAGCCGGACCGGCACCGGGTAGAGCCGGTTGGCCAGCCGCGCCGCGTACGCACGGACCTTCTCCGCCGCCGGGCCCTCCTTGCCGCTCAGCGAGCGGGGCAGCCCGACGATCACCTCCATCGCGTCGTACTCCTCGACGATGGCGGCGATCCTGGCCTGCGACTTCACACCAGCCGGGACGGTCTCCACGGGCGTGGCGAGCACCCCGTCGGGGTCGCAGGACGCGACCCCGATCCGGGCGTCACCGACGTCGACGGCGATCCGCCGCCCACGCCGGAACGGGCGCTCCTCCTGGACGGGCTCCATCAGCTGGCGCGCTCCGCGACCAGGCCGCGCACCGCGGCGATGGCCTCGCCGACCGCGGCCGGGTTGGAGCCACCGCCCTGGGCGACGTCGTCCTTGCCGCCACCGCCGCCACCGAGGGTCTTGGCAGCGGTCCGGACCAGCTCGCCGGCCTTGATGCCACGGCCGCGGGCGTCCTCGTTGGTGGCGATCACGGTCAGCGGACGGTCGTTGGCCACCGTGAAGGCGGCGACCACGGCCGGGCGCGAGCCGAGCCGGCCGCGCACGTCCAGGACCAGCTTGCGCAGCTCGTCCGCGCCCACGCCGTCGGCGACCTGGGCGGCGACCACGGCGATGCCGTGCACGTCCTCGGCCGAGTCGGCCAGGCCCGCCGCGGCGGCCAGCACCTTCTCGGCGCGGAAGCGCTCGATCTCCTTCTCGGCGTCCTTGAGCTTGGCGAGCATGCCCGAGATCTTCTCCGGCAGCTCCTCCGGGCGGCCCTTGACCAGCTCGGTGAGCTGCGAGACCACGGTGTGCTCACGCGCCAGGAACTTGTACGCGTCGACGCCGACCAGCGCCTCCACGCGGCGCACGCCCGAGCCGATCGAGGACTCGCCGAGCAGCTTCACCAGGCCCAGCTGGGCGGTGTTGCCGACGTGGGTGCCACCGCACAGCTCCTTGGAGAAGTCGCCGATGGTGACGACCCGGACCTCGTCGCCGTACTTCTCGCCGAACATCGCGATGGCGCCGGCCTTGCGGGCCTGGTCCATCGTCATGACCTCGGCGGTGACGTCCAGCTCGCGGCCCAGCACGTCGTTGATCTTCTGCTCTACGTCGACCAGCACGCTGCCCGGGACGGCGGCGGGCGAGCCGAAGTCGAAGCGGAAGCGGCCGGGGGCGTTCTCGGAGCCGGCCTGGGCGGCCGTCGGGCCGAGCGCGTCACGCAGCGCCTGGTGGGTCAGGTGGGTGGCCGAGTGGGCACGGGCGATCGCCCGGCGGCGCTCGGTGTCGATCGTGGCGTACGCCGCGGCGCCCAGCACGACCTCGCCGAACAGCACACCACCGGTGTGCACGATGACGCCCGGGACGGGCTGCTGCACGTCGCGGATCTCCACCACCGCGCCGGACTCCAGCCGGATCCGGCCGTGGTCGGCGAGCTGGCCGCCGCCCTCGGCGTAGAACGGGGTGCGGTCGAGGATGATCTCGACCTCGTCGCCCTCGGAGGCGGCCGGCGAGGGGACGCCGTCCACCAGCAGGCCGACCACGGTGGCCTCGCCCTCGGTGAGGTTGTAGCCGGTGAAGACGCTCGCGCCGGACTTGTCGGCGACCTCGCGGTACGCGGCGACGTCGGCGTGGCCCATCTTCTTGGCCTTGGCGTCCGCCTTGGCCCGGTCCCGCTGCTCCTGCATCAGGCGGCGGAAGCCGGCCTCGTCCACCTGGAGGCCCTGCTCCTCGGCCATCTCCAGGGTGAGGTCGATCGGGAAGCCGTAGGTGTCGTGCAGCTTGAACGCCTGCTCGCCGGAGAGCACCACGCCGCCGGACTGCTTGGTCTCGGTGACCGCGGCGTCCAGCAGGTTGGTGCCGGCCTTCAGCGTCTGCAGGAAGGCCGCCTCCTCGCCGATGACGACCGTCTCGATGCGCTTGCGGTCGGTCTCCAGCTCGGGGTACTGCGGCGCCATCGCCTTGATGGCGACGTCGATGAGCTCCTTGGCCACCGGCTCGGTGGCGCCCAGCAGGCGCATGTTGCGGATCGCACGGCGCAGGATGCGGCGCAGCACGTAGCCGCGGCCCTCGTTGCCGGGGGTGACGCCGTCGCCGACCAGCATCAGCGCGGTGCGGATGTGGTCGGTGACCACGCGCAGCGAGACGTCCGACTTGTGGTCGGCGCCGTAGCTGTGGCCGGTGAGCTCGGCGGCGCGGTCGAGGATCATCCGGCTGGTGTCGATCTCGAAGAGGTTGTCGACGCCCTGCAGAATGGCGGCGAGGCGCTCCAGGCCGAGGCCGGTGTCGATGTTCTTGCTCGGCAGGTCGCCGAGGATCTCGAAGCCGTCCTTGCCGTCGCCATGGCCGCGCTCGTACTGCATGAAGACCAGGTTCCAGATCTCCAGGTAGCGCTCGCCGTTGACGGCCGGGCCGCCCTCCTCGCCGTACGCGGGGCCGCGGTCGTAGTTGATCTCCGAGCACGGGCCGCACGGGCCGGGGACGCCCATCGACCAGAAGTTGTCCTTCATGCCGAGGCGCTGGATCCGCTCGGCCGGGACGCCGATGACGTCACGCCAGATCTGCTCGGCTTCGTCGTCGTCCTTGTAGACGGTGATCCAGAGCTTCTCCTTCTCCAGGCCGTAGCCGCCGTCCGCGACGGGAGTGGTGAGCAGCTCCCACGCGAACTTGATGGCCCCTTCCTTGAAGTAGTCACCGAAGGAGAAGTTGCCGCACATCTGGAAGAAGGAGCCGTGCCGGGTGGTCTTCCCGACCTCCTCGATGTCCAGGGTGCGCACGCACTTCTGGACGCTGGTGGCGCGCGAGAACTGCGGCTTGACCTCGCCCAGGAAGTAGGGCTTGAACGGCACCATGCCGGCGTTGACGAGCAGCAGGGTGGGGTCGTCGGCGACCAGGGACGCCGACGGAACGACGGTGTGGCCGCGCTCCTCGAAGAAGCGCAGCCAGCGGCGGCGGATCTCAGCCGACTCCATTAGTGGTCCTTCCGGTTCGGGGTGCCGCCCCGCTGCGGCAGGGCGCGGCGGGGCGTTTCTTCAGTGGTCCGAGGTGTGGTGCGGGCACTGCGGGCTGGGGGCAGGGCGGCGGCCGGGCTGCCGGGCGCCGCCGAGATAGCTCGGTACTGCGGCTCGCCGCGCAGCGCCCGGCGGGCGCTGCGGGGCTCCACCACGGCGGTGCCGTGCAGTCCGAGGTCGTCCTTCAGCTGCTCCTCGCGCTCGGCCATGCCGGCCTTCACGTCCTGGGCGAACTGCCTGGCGAGGTCGCCCAGGTGCAGCGCACCGCGCGCGGCGGTGCCGGAGAGGCTGTCCGGGGTGAGCCGGTGCACGGCCTCGTTGGCCTTCTTCATGACCCAGACGGTGGCGCCGGCGCCGACCGCCATCCAGAAGATGCGTGCCATGCCGTCAGCCCCTCACCGCGCGCCGGACCCGGGAGAGCAGGCCGGACCTGGGCGCGGTCGCGGCGCGCACCTCGGCCCGGATCAGCCTGGCCAGCTCCTCGCGCTCGCCGCTCTGCGGCGGCACGGACGGCAGGCTGCCCTGCTGCTTGGCGACGGCCTTGCGGACGCCGTAGCTGAAGGCCGCGACCTTCACCAGCGGTCCGCCCAGGGTGGCGGCCACGGTGGAGGAGAGCGCGTTGGCGTTGGCGGCGGCGTCCTGCACGTTGGCGGTGATCTCGTCCACCCGCTCCAGCTGCTCGTTGGCGCTGCGCACCGCGGCGCCCGCCTCGGTCAGCAGCGGCACGGCCTGCTCGGTGACCGCGGAGACCAGGACGGTGGCCTCCTTCAGCACCCGCGAGAGGCGGACCAGCACCACGGCGAGCAGGGTGACCAGGACCGCCCAGAACACGGCGACGAGCAATCCGGCCAGCTCTCCCACGGACACCTTTGCGCGCTCCCTCGCCTTGCCGTTCTCCAAACGGAACCCTATCGCGCCCACGCCCGGTTTCCGGACCGGGTCATCGGCCCGGGCGATCCGACCGGGTGTGCGATCCGCGCGCGTAACCTACCGGCCGGTCACCTCGTTCTGCCAGGCAGGCCGTCGCGCGGACGGCCCGAGCACGCCCGGACCGCGACGGTCCGGCCTGGAACACGGGGAGCAGCGCTTGGCCGGCGACTGGACAGCACAGCTCAGGGAGCCCGCGGCGGAACCGCGCGAGCCGGAGCACGGTCGGCTTCCGGCCGAGGTGAACGGCTTCGTCGGGCGGCAGCGGGAACTGGCCGAACTGGCGGACCTGCTGGCCGCCGCCCGGCTGGTGACGGTGACCGGCCCGGGCGGGGTGGGCAAGAGCCGGCTGGCGCTGCGCGCGGCGGCCCGCGCGGACGGCGTCTTCCCGGATGGCAGCTGGCTGGTGGACGTGGCCCCGGTGCAGGACCCGCTGCTGCTCGGCCACGCCCTCCTGGAGGCCCTGCGGCTGACCGACGGCACCGCCCGTCCGCCGCTGGACGTCCTGACCGAGCGGCTGGCCGGCCGACGCCTGCTGCTGGTGCTGGACGGCTGCGAGCACCTCGTGGAGGCCTGCGCCGAGCTGGCCGACGCGCTGCTGCGGGCACTGCCCGGCCTGCGGTTGCTGGCCACCAGCCGCACCGCCCTGCGGGCCTCGGGCGAGCACCTGCTGACCCTCGCACCGCTGCCGGTCGACCCGGCGCCGGACGCGCTGCCCGCCGACGCGCTGCCGGACGCGGTGCGGCTGTTCGCCGAGCGGGCCCGGGCGGTGCTGCCGTCCTTCGAGGTGAACGCGGCCAACGCGGAGGCGGTCGGTCTGCTCTGCCGCCGGCTGGACGGCATCCCGCTGGCCGTGGAGCTGGCCGCTGGACGGCTGCGCGCGCTGTCGGTCGAGCAGATCACCCTCCGGCTGGACGACCGCTTCCGGCTGCTCACCGGCGGCTCCCGCACGGCCCTGCTGCGGCACCAGACGCTGCGGACGACGATCGGCTGGAGTCACGAGCTCTGCACGGTGCAGGAACGTTTACTCTGGGCCCGTCTGTCGGTCTTCGCCGGCAGTTTCGACCTCGAGGCCGCCGAGTACGTCTGCGCCGGCGACGGCATCGAGCCCGAGGACGTCCTTGACCTGCTCGACGAGCTGGTCGCCAAGTCCGTGGTCCTGCGCGAGGACAGCGCCTTCGGCGTCCGCTTCCGCCTGCTGGACACCCTGCGCGAGTACGGCGGCCACTGGCTGTGCGCCGCCGGCGAGCAGCCGCGGCTGCTGCGCCGCCACCGGGACTGGTACCTGGGCATCGCCACCTGGGGCGAGGTGGAGTGGTTCGGCCCCCGGCAGGCGGAGACCGCCGAGCGCACCGAGCTGGCCCACACCAACCTCCGGGCGGCACTGGAGTTCTGCCTCGCCGAGCCCGGCGAGGAGCAGATCGCCCTGCTGCTGGCCGGCACGCTCTGGTTCTACTGGGTCGGCTGCGGCCACCTCGGCGAGGGCCGGCACTGGCTGGACCGCGCGCTCGCCCTGGACCGCGAACCGACCGAGGCCCGGGCCAAGGCGCTCTGGGTGACCGGCTACACGGCCACCCTCCAGGGGGACCTGGAAGCCGCCCGGCCGGCCCTCGAGGAGTGCCGCCGCCAGGCCCTGGACACCGGCGACGACCGGGCCCTCGCCTACGCCGTCCACCACCAGGGCTGCGCCGCCCTGATCGGCGACGACCCGGACCGCGCCGCCGAGCTCTTCGAGGAGGCGCTCTGGCACTACCGGACCATCGGCGAGCTCAACAGCAACGTGGTGATGGCCATGCTGGAGCTGGGCCTGGCCTACCTGTTCCAGGGCGACCTGGACAGCGGCGAGCTCTGGTTCGGCCAGGCCCGCGAGCTGTGCGAGGAGCACGGCGAGCAGTGGGCGTACGCGTACGTGCTGTACGCGACGGCCTACTCGCACTGGCTGGACGGCGCCGTCCAGGCGGCCCGGGCGCTGGCCCGGGAGTGCGTCCGGCTGAACCACCTCTTCCACGACCTGCTGGGCATCGTGCTGGGAATCGACCTGCTGGCGCTGCTGGAGACCGAGCCGAGCGGCCCGGGCGAGCCGGGCGACCTGCGCGAGGCCCGGGTGCTGCAGGGCGCCGCGCACCGGATCTGGCGCACGGTCGGCACGCCGTTCCTGGGCTCGCGGAACTTCTTCGGCACCCACCGGGAGTGCGCCGAGCGCGCCCGCGCCGGGCTGAGCGAGCAGGAGTACGAGGAGTGCTACGAGGCCGGCACCCTGCTGGACCTGGACGCGGCCGTCTCCCGGGCACTCGGCGGCGGGGGCTCGGCGGACGGTCCGGAGCCGGGCCCGGGGCCCTGCTCGGTGCCGCCCGCCCCGGCGCCCTCGCCGGTCCGGAAGAGCTGAGGCCCGGTCCGGAGCGGTCGGGTCCGGTCCGGAGGCCGCCGGGACCCGGTCCGGAATAGCTGAAGCTTGCCCATTGCTTGAGGAGGCAAGGATCCACCCGGAAGGAGCACCATGGCCGTCCACAACGCCGCCGACGAGTACCGCATGGCGAAGTTCTACTTCGACTCCAAGGCGTACACCGATGCCGCCCGCCTGCTCGAGGGCGTGCTCGCCGAGGAGCCGGCCAACCTCTCCGTCCGGCTGCTGCTCGCCCGCAGCTACTTCCACTCCGCCCAACTGCGGCGCGCCGAGGCCGAGTTGCACCGGATCCTGGAGGCCGATCCGGCCGAGGACTACGCCCGGCTGATGCTCGGCCGCACCCTGGAGCGCCAGGGCCGCGCGGCGGAGGCCCGCCCGCACCTGCGGCTGGCCGCCGCGATGACCGGCGAGAACCCGTGAGCACCGGCCGCTGACCGGAAAGGGCCACTGATCCCGCAAAGGGGCGAGCCCCCGCCGCCTCGAAAGGCGACGGGGGCTCGCTTTGTGGTCCTGCGAAGAGCGGAACCGCTCGCGGGTCAGCGCGAGTAGTACTCGACGACGAGCTGCTCGTCACAGATCACCGGGACCTCCTTGCGCTGCGGCGCACGGTCCAGGCGGAAGGCCAGGGCCTTCAGGTTGACCTCGAGGTACTTCGGGGTCTGGCCCTCACCCGCGTAGCCACCCTCACGGGCGACCTGGAAGGGGACCTTCTCCTTGCTGCGCTCGCGGACGGTCACCACGTAGCCCGGCTTCATCTGGAACGACGGCTTGTTGACCTTGCCACCGTTGACCTCGATGTGGCCGTGGACGACCATCTGGCGGGCCTGGTAGATGGTGCGGGCGATGCCCGAACGCAGGACCAGGGAGTCCAGACGGGTCTCCAGCTCGGCGACGAGCGCCTCACCGGTCTTGCCCTCGGCCTTCTTCGCGCGGTCGAACGCACGCGACAGCTGCTTCTCGCTCAGGTCGTACTGGGCGCGAAGACGCTGCTTCTCGAGCAGACGGACCTTGTAGTCCGAGTTCTGCTTGCGGCCACGGCCGTGCTGGCCGGGCGGGTACGGGCGGGCCTCGAAGTACTTGACGGACTTCGGGGTCAGCGGCACGCCGAGCGCACGCGCGATCTTGACCTTGGGACGCTTCTGGTTCGCCATGAACCAAACCTTCCTTGCTTACGAATACGGCTTTCACCAGGTGTTGACGGAGGTCGCATGTCGCGACCCGGAGAAAACCCCGCCGCCTGCGCGGTGGGATCAGCCGCTCTCCGGAGCCGGGCACAAAGTGCAAGCACGCGTGTGGCCCACCGAACCGAGGCTGGTGGGCTGCACGCGACACCGAAACGGTGCGCGACGCTCCTGGTGCGGGCCCCCCGGAAGGGGCCTACGGCCGGTGTCCCGCTGGTGCGGCCGGTCGGTGGGGTCTCCCCCGCCGCCGTCCCGGGACATGGCACTCCGACTGATTGTACCGGGTGGCGAGCCGCGCCTTTCACTCCCCCCTGAGCCGCCCCCTGGTCCACTCCACGACGTCCGCGTACCGGGCCTCGCCGCCCCGCCGGGTCGGCTGGTAGTACTCCTTGCCGTGCACCGCGTCCGGCGCGTACTGCTGGGTGGCGATGCCCTCCGGCAGGTCGTGCGGGTACTGGTAGCCCTTGCCGTGGCCGAGCTTGCCGGCGCCGCCGTAGTGGGCGTCCCGCAGGTGCGCCGGAACCGCGCCCGCCAGACCCTGCCGGACGTCCGCCAGCGCCGCGTCGATCGCCAGGTAGGCCGCGTTGGACTTGGGCGCCAGGGCCAGGGCGATCGCCGCCTGGGAGAGGATGATCCGCGCCTCGGGGAAGCCGATCAGCGCCACCGCCTGCGCGGCCGCCACCGCCGTCTGCAGCGCCGTCGGGTCTGCCAGGCCGACGTCCTCGCTGGCCGAGATCATCAGCCGGCGGGCGATGAACCGCGGGTCCTCCCCCGCCTCGATCATCCGGGCCAGGTAGTGCAGGGTGGCGTCCACGTCGCTGCCGCGGATCGACTTGATCAGCGCGCTCGCCACGTCGTAGTGCTGGTCGCCGTCCTTGTCGTAGCGCACCGCCGCCTGGTTGACCGCCGTCTCCGTGGTGGCCAGCGTGATGCTCGACTCGCCCTTCTCCAGCGCCGCCCCGGCCGCCGCCTCCAGCGTGGTGAGCGCCCGCCGGGCGTCGCCGCCGGCCAGCCGCACCAGGTGGTCCTCGGCCTCCTCGCTCAGCTCCAGCGCGCCCTCCAGGCCACGCTCGTCGGCGACCGCGCGGCGCAGCAGCGCGCGGATGTCCTCGTCGGTCAGCGACTCCAGGGTGAGCAGCAGCGAGCGGGACAGCAGCGGGGAGATCACCGAGAAGTACGGGTTCTCGGTGGTCGCCGCGATCAGGGTGACCCAGCGGTTCTCCACGGCCGGCAGCAGCGAGTCCTGCTGGGCCTTGGAGAAGCGGTGGATCTCGTCCAGGAAGAGCACCGTCTCGCGGCCGGACATCCCGACCGCCCGCCGGGCGCCGTCGATCACCGCCCGGACCTCCTTGACCCCGGCGGTGATCGCGGACAGCTCGACGAAGCGCCCCTCCACGGCCTGACTGATCACGTGCGCCAGGGTGGTCTTCCCGGTGCCGGGCGGACCCCAGAGGATCACCGAGCTGGTGGCCGCCGGCCCGCGCGAGCCCGCGACCAGCCGCCGCAGCGGCGAGCCGGGCTTCAGCAGCTGCCGCTGCCCGGCCACCTCGTCCAGGGTGCGCGGGCGCATCCGTACGGCGAGGGGCGCCCGCCCCGGCTCCTTGGCCTGGCGTTCCTCGGCGGCGGCGGTGAAGAGGTCCGGTTCGTCCACACCGGAAGCCTATGCGAGGGCTCGGACAGCCCGTCGCCCCGGCAACGGCCGGGGGCGGCGGACGGCTGCCACGGCTCGACGGCTACTGCTGCTCGACGGCTACTGCGGCGGACGGCGGTCCAGCAGGACGACCTCGAACTCCTCCACCGACCGCACCGTCACTCCGGCGGCCGAGGTGACCCGTGCCCGTGCCTCGGCCTGCGGGCCGCGGGAGGCGGCCAGCGCGTCCCGGTCGCGGAAGATCGCGCCCACCGAGGCCCGTCCCCGGTCCCGCTGGACGAGCAGGGCGCCGCCGACGAAGCCGTCCATCTGCTCCAGGGCGGGCAGGGCCTTCTCCCGGAACTGCTCGACCAGCCGGTCCGCCGTGGTGGGGTCGAACTCGGCGCTGACCAGCCGGAAGCCGCCGCCGGGACCGCCCTCCCCGGGCGGCGCGAAGGCCGCCGCCTCCCAGACGTCGACCGCCGCCGTCCCGCCGAAGGGCGCCAGCAGCTCGTCACGCCGCCGGCTCAGGTTGGCGTTGCTGTTGCGCTCGGCCTCGGCGTCCTCCCACCAGGAGCCCATGGTGATCACGCCGAGCTCGCGGTTGGCGAAGAGCCCGTAGCCGCGGTAGCCGGGTTCGGCGGAGACCAGTCCGACCGCCTCGGCCCGGAAGCCGTCGAGGGTCACGTCGATCCGGGCCGGGTCGCCGGTGAAGTAGCCGGTGCGCACGAACATGGGCGGGTCTCCTGACGTCCGGCGGGCACCGCGTCGGGCGCCCGCGCCGTAGTGGGCACGTCCATCGCACGACCGCGTCCGGGCATCGGCAACGCCACGCGTCCGTTCGGACGACCCGCGGCACGACCCGCGGGACGCCGCGCGGCACGATCCGCCGGGCGACCCGCTAGCCGAGCTCGGCGGCGTGGTCCGGGACGTACTTCTGCAGGTCGCGCGGGGGCCGCTGGTAGCCGCGCGAGGCCGGGCGGGGCGGCAGCTCGATCTGCGGCGCCTTGATCTCGTGGTACGGCACGGTGGAGAGCAGGTGGGCGATCATGTTGATCCGGGCCCGCCGCTTGTCGTCGCTCTCCACCACGTGCCAGGGCGAATCGGGGAGGTCTGTGTGGATGAACATCTCGTCCTTGGCCCGCGAGTAGTCCTCCCAGCGAGTGATCGACTCGACGTCCATCGGGGAGAGCTTCCAGCGCTTCACCGGGTCCTCCAGGCGGTCCCGGAAGCGCTGCTCCTGCTCGGTGTCGCTCACGGAGAACCAGTACTTGCGCAGCAGGATGCCCGCCTCGATCAGCATCCGCTCGAAGTTCGGGCACTGGTGCAGGAACTGCCAGTACTCCTCGTCGGTGCAGAAGCCCATCACCCGCTCGACCCCGGCGCGGTTGTACCAGCTGCGGTCGAACAGCACGATCTCCCCGGCCGCCGGCAGGTGCTCGACGTACCGCTGGAAGTACCACTGGGTCTTCTGCCGCTCGGTCGGCGTGGGCAAGGCCGCGACCCGGGCGATGCGGGGGTTCAGGTACTCCGTCACCCGCTTGATCGCCCCGCCTTTGCCCGCGGCGTCACGTCCTTCGAAGACCACCACCAGCCGGGCGCCTTCGACCCGCACCCACTCCTGGAGCTTCACCAGCTCCTGCTGCAGCCGCAGCAGCTCCCGCTCGTACGGCTTCTTCGCCAGTCGCTCCGGCTGCGCGGTCCGCTGCTTTTCGGGCACCCTCTGATCCTCCGTCCGATGGCTGCTGATGCACACTCACCGTAGGCGCAGCCCGGCGAGTTCGCAGGCCGGAACGGCACCGGGCGGAGAAGGCGGACCCCTGGACCGCTAGGGCGTGTCAGACACGCCTCAGACCGCGACGAAGGGCTCGGGGTAGCGGCAGAGCCCGCGCGGGTCGCCGTCGTACGCCGCCAGCGGCAGCGCCTGGAAGTAGGCTTCCGGCACCTCGAAGGGGCCGACCACCTCGTGCCGCCCGGCCGGCGCGAAGCCGAACCGCGCGTAGTACCCCGGATCGCCGAGGACGACGACGAGCCGCTCCCCCGCATCCTCGGCCTCCGCCAGCGCGGCCCGGACGACGAGCTCGCCGACGCCCTGCCGCTGCCACTCGGGCGCCACGGCGACCGGCGCGAGCGCCAGCGCCTCGCCGTCGCCGACCTGCAGCCGGGTCAGCAGCGCGTGCCCGATCACCAGACCGGCCTCGTCGACCGCGACCACCGACAGCCCGGGCAGCCAGGCGGGATCGCGGCGCAGCGCGTCCACCAGGTCCGCCTCGTCCGGACCGGGGAACGCGGCCATGTGGACGCGTCTGGTCGCCGGGGCGTCCTGCGGACATTCGATTCTCGTTGTGACCTTCGTGACCAGCATGAGTCAACCCTCCCTGTGTCACACACCGTTGTGGACCGGCCCCGGACGGTGGGTGGACCGTCCGGGGCCGTTGCAGGTTAGCGGATGACGCTTCGTCAGGACTTGGGCTGAGCCTCGGACTTGGCGTCCTCGCGGACCTTGGGCTGGGCGTCCACGCCGGCCTCGCGGCGCTGCGCCGGGGTGATCGGGGTCGGAGCACCGGTCAGCGGGTCGCCACCGGTGGACGTCTTCGGGAAGGCGATGACGTCGCGGATGGTGTCGTACCCGCCGAGCAGGGTGACGATCCGGTCCAGACCGAAGGCGACGCCACCGTGCGGCGGCGGGCCGTAGTTGAAGGCGTCCAGCAGGAAGCCGAACTGCGAGGCCGCCTCCTCCTCGGAGAGGCCGATCGCGTCGAACGCCCGCTTCTGCACCTCGCGCTGGTGGATACGGATCGAACCGCCGCCCAGCTCCGAGCCGTTCAGGACCAGGTCGTACGCGTTGGACAGCGCCGAGCCGGGGTCGGTGTCGAAGGTGTCCAGCGACTCCGTGGTCGGGGCGGTGAACGGGTGGTGCACCGCGTGCCAGCCCTGGAACTGGCCCTTGTCGTCCTCGATGGGCTCGAACATCGGGAAGTCGACGACCCAGAGGAAGGCCCACTTCGACTCGTCGATCAGCCCGCAGCGGCGGCCGATCTCCAGACGGGCGGCGCCGAGCAGCTCCTGCGAGGCGCGCTCCTTGCCGGCCGCGAAGAAGACCGCGTCGCCGTTCTTGGCGCCCGCGGCGGCGGCCAGGCCGGCCAGGTGCTCCTCGGAGAGGTTCTTGGCGACCGGGCCGCGCAGCTCGCCGGTCTCGGCGTCGATCAGCACGTAGGCCAGGCCCTTGGCGCCGCGCGCCTTGGCCCAGTCCTGCCAGGCGTCCAGCTGCTTGCGCGGCTGCGAGGCGCCGCCGGGCATGACCACGGCACCGACGTACGGGGCCTGGAAGACGCGGAACTCGGTGCCCTTGAAGTACTCGGTGAGGTCGGTGAGTTCCTGGCCGAAGCGGACGTCCGGCTTGTCGGAGCCGTAGCGGCCCATGGCGTCCGCGTAGGTCATCCGCGGCAGCGGGTTCGGGACCTCGTAGCCGTGCACCTCGCGCCAGATGGCGCCGATGATCTTCTCGCCGAGGGCCAGGATGTCCTCCTGGTCGACGAACGAGGCCTCGATGTCCAGCTGGGTGAACTCCGGCTGCCGGTCGGCGCGGAAGTCCTCGTCGCGGAAGCAGCGGGCGATCTGGTAGTAGCGCTCCATGCCGGCCACCATCAGCAGCTGCTTGAACAGCTGGGGCGACTGCGGCAGCGCGTACCAGTGGCCGGGCTGCAGGCGGACCGGGACGAGGAAGTCGCGGGCGCCCTCGGGGGTGGAGCGGGTGAGGTACGGCGTCTCGATGTCGAGGAAGTCGTTCTCCTCCATCACCCGGCGGATGATGTTGTTGACCTTGGAGCGCAGGCGCAGGCCCTTGGCCGGGCCCTCACGGCGCAGGTCCAGGTAGCGGTAGCGCAGCCGGACCTCCTCGTTGACCGTGCCCGGCTCGTACTCGGCGACCGGGAAGGGCAGCGGGGCGGCCTCGGAGAGCACCTCGATCTCGCTGACGACGACCTCGACCGCACCGGTCGGGATGTCGGGGTTCTCGTTGCCCTCCGGGCGGACGCGGACGTCGCCGACGACCTTGACGCAGTACTCGGCGCGCAGACCGTGCACCGAGTCGAGGTCGCGGACCACGATCTGCACGGTGCCGGAGGCGTCGCGCAGGTCGATGAAGGCCACGCCGCCGTGGTCGCGGCGGCGGGCGACCCAGCCGGCCAGGGTGACGGTGGTGCCTGCGTGCTCCGGGCGGAGCGTGCCCGCGTCGTGCGTGCGGATCACAGCTGCTTCTCCTTCAGGGTGGTGACGAGTGCGTCGAGGGCGACGGGGGACTGCTCGCCGGTGCTCATGTCCTTGAGCTGGACGACGCCCTCGGCGAGGTCCCGGTCCCCGGCGATCAGGGCGAAGCGGGCGCCGGACCGGTCGGCGGACTTCATGGCGTTCTTGATGCTCTTGACGCCGAAGGCGAGGTCGGTGGCGACGCCGGCCCGACGCAGCTCGACCACCTTGGCGAACAGCGTGTTCTTGGCCTCCTCGCCGAGCGCGACGGCGTACACGGAGGTGGCGGCCGGCAGGTCGAGGTCCACGCCCTCGGCCTCCAGGGCCAGGAAGGTGCGGTCCACGCCGAGGGCCCAGCCGACGGACGGCAGCGCCGGGCCGCCGATCATCTCGGACAGGCCGTCGTAGCGGCCGCCGCCGCCGATCGCGGACTGCGAGCCGAGGCCGTTGTGCACGAACTCGAAGGTGGTGCGGGTGTAGTAGTCCAGGCCGCGGACCAGCTTCGGGTCGTCGACGAAGGCGACGCCGTTGGCGGTGAGCAGCTCGCGGACCTTCTCGTCGTACGCCTTGCACTCCTCGCACAGGTAGTCGCGGAGCATCGGGGCGCCGGTGAGCTGGGCCTGCACCGACTCGCGCTTGTCGTCCAGCACGCGCAGCGGGTTGATCTCGGCGCGGCGGCGGGTGTCCTCGTCCAGGTCCAGGCCGGAGAGGAACTCGATCAGCGCGGCGCGGTAGACCGGGCGGCACTGCTTGTCGCCGAGGCTGTTGAGCAGCAGCGAGTAGTTGCTCAGGCCCAGCGAGCGGAAGGCGTCGTCGGCCAGGATGATCAGCTCGGCGTCCAGCGCCGGGTCCTCGGCGCCGATCGCCTCGGCACCGACCTGGGAGAACTGGCGGTAGCGGCCCTTCTGGGCGCGCTCGTAGCGGTAGTACGAGCCGGAGTACCAGAGCTTGACCGGCAGGTTGCCCTGCTTGTGCAGGTTGGCCTGGAGGGCGGCGCGCAGCACCGAGGCGGTGCCCTCCGGGCGCAGCGCGAGCTCGTCGCCGCCCTTGGTGGTGAGGGTGTACATCTCCTTGGTGACGATGTCGGTGGACTCGCCGACACCGCGGGAGAACAGCTTCACGTCCTCGAAGACCGGGGTCTCGATGTAGCCGTAACCGGCCCGGCGGGCGGGCGCTGCGATGCGCTCGCGGATCGCCAGGAAGGTCGCGGAGCTGGGGGGCAGCAGGTCGTAGGTGCCCTTGGGGGCGGTGAAGGTGCTCAACTTCTCTTCCGTCACATTCCTCGTCGCGGGAAAGCCGGGGCGCCGACCGCCCCTGCTGCCTGTCGGAGGTAGGGGTTGGTGGCGCGCTCGCGGCCGATGGTGGTCTGACCGCCGTGGCCGGAGAGGACCACGGTGGAGTCGTCGAGGGGCAGGCACACCCGGGCCAGCGACGTCATGATCGCCTCGCTGTCCCCGCCCGGGAGGTCGGTGCGCCCGATGGAGCCGGCGAACAGCAGGTCGCCCGAGAACAGCACCGGGGGGAGGTCCTCGGCACCGGGCGTCCGGAAGGTCACCGACCCCCCGGTATGGCCCGGGGCGTGGTCCACGGTGAGCCGCAGGCCGGCCAGCTCCAGCACGCTGCCGTCGGTGAGCTCGCGGACGTCGTCGGGCTCGCCGACGGTGAGCTCCCCCATCAGCTGGGTGCCCAGGGAGCGGCCGAGCGCCTTCTCCGGGTCGGACATCATGTACCGGTCCTCGGGGTGGATCCAGGCCGGGACGCCGCGGGCGCCGCAGACCGGGACCACCGAGGCCACGTGGTCGATGTGGCCGTGCGTGAGCAGCACCGCGACGGGCTTGAGCCGGTGCTCGCGGACGAGTTCCTCGACGCCGCGGGCCGCCTGGTGGCCGGGATCGACGATGACGCACTCCTCGCCCGCCGCGGGAGCGACCAGGTAGCAGTTGGTGCCCCAGGCTCCAGCGGGGAATCCGGCGATGAACACGCGCGTCCTTCGTGATGCGGTCGGTGGCGACAGGGATGGATGCCAGTCAAGTGATGTAAGGGCAGCCTACCGGCGGTGCACCTCCGGTTGCGAACCAGATAGGGGTGCGGGACACGGCCGCATGACAGGTTCACCGCGTTCTTACGGGCCCGGTCCCTACACTTGGCCGCCGAGGGATGCGATGATCCGCTCCGGAATCCATCCACTTTTCCCGCACATCCGTAGGAGACACGGCCGGTGGTCAGCAGCGAACAGCGGCGGCGGCAGCTCGCCCGCGAAAAGTACGAGCGCCAGATGGAACGCCGGGTCGAGGCCGCGGCCGCCCGCAAGCGCCGGAACACGATCCTGGGCGCCTCGCTGGCCGTCGTGGTCCTGGCCGGCGGCGGATCGCTGATCGCCACCGGCGCGTTCAGCTCGGACGACAAGGACAAGTCCGCGTCCGCGGCGAGCAGCGCGCAGGCCGCGCCGACCAAGGCCACCGAGCCGACCACCCCGACCCGCAAGCCGGTCGAGGGCTGCGCCGCTCCGGCGCCGGGCGCGCCCAACGGCAAGAAGTGGCAGGCCGAACCGGCCATGTCGATCGACCCGAGCGGCTCGTACACCATGGCGCTGGACACCAACTGCGGCAAGGTGACGATCGCGCTGGACGCGGCCAAGGCCCCGCACACCGTGAACTCCTTCTCCTTCCTGGCCGGCGAGCAGTACTTCGACCACACCAAGTGCCACCGCCTCACCACGGACGGCATCTTCGTGCTGCAGTGCGGCGACCCGACCGCCAGCGCGACCGTCCCGGGCGGCACCGGCGACCCTGGCTACAAGTTCGCGGACGAGAACCTGGACGGCGCGACCTACCCGGCGGGCACCGTGGCGATGGCCAACTCCGGCCCGGGCACCAACGGCAGCCAGTTCTTCCTGGTCTACAAGGACACCAAGCTGCCGCCGAAGTACACCCCCTTCGGCAAGATCACCGGTGGCCTGGACATCGTGCAGAAGATCGCCGCCGCGGGCACCCTGGAGGGCTCCCCGGACGGCCACCCGATGGCCGATGTCACCTTCAACTCCGTTACGGTGTCCAAGGGTTGACCGATCCCGGGGCCGTCGACGGGCACCTCTGAGCGGCGCACCGCCGCCGTGCCCGCCGGCCCCGGACCGAAATCGCCCGGCCCGGATGCGGACAGCACCGGGCCTGGTCGCCTATGTTGGCGTTGTATAGGGTGCCCGCACCCGCCTGGCCGTCACCCTCGGCAGCAAGTCAAGGCGGACGGGGACGGCGGACTCATCGGTCCGCCGCACATCAACTGTGGACGACGGATGCGCGCCGCCCCGGCGCGGGCGCGACGTCATGTGGAGGACGCGCTATGAGCAGCGACCCGTGGGGCCGTGTGGACGAGCAGGGCACGGTCTACGTCAGGACGGCCGACGGCGAACGCGTCGTGGGTTCCTGGCAGGCCGGCTCGCCCGAGGAGGCCCTCGCCTACTTCGAGCGCAAGTACCAGGGCATCGAGGTGGAGATCGGCCTGCTGGAGAAGCGGGTGCGCACCACCGACCTGGCCGCCAAGGACGCCCAGACCGCGCTGGAGCACCTGCGCGCGCAGGTGGTCGAGGGGCACGCGGTCGGCGACCTGGACGCCCTGGCCAAGCGGCTGGACACGCTCGCCGGCGAGATCGAGAGCCGGCGCGAGGAGCGCAAGGCCGCCCGCGCCAGGGCCCAGGACGAGGCCCGCGCGGCCAAGGAGGCGCTGGTCTCCGAGGCCGAGCAGCTCGCCGAGTCCACCCAGTGGCGGGAGGCCGGGGACCGGCTGCGCGCCCTGGTGGACACCTGGAAGGGCCTGCCGCGCCTGGACCGCAAGAGCGACGACGAGCTGTGGCACCGCTTCTCGCACGCCCGCTCGGTCTTCTCCAAGCACCGCAAGGCGCACTTCGCCACCCTGGACGCCGAGCGCGACAAGGCCCGGCAGACCAAGGAGGCGCTGGTCTCCGAGGCCGAGGCGCTGTCCTCGTCCACGGACTGGGGCAGCACCGCAGCCGCCTACCGCGACCTGATGGCGCGCTGGAAGGCCGCCGGCCGCGCCCAGCGGGACATCGAGGACGAGCTGTGGGCGCGGTTCCGCGGCGCGCAGGACGTCTTCTTCCAGGCCCGCTCCGCGGTGTTCAGCGAGCGGGACGCCGAGCAGGTCGAGAACCAGAAGCTCAAGGAGGCGCTGGCCGCCGAGGCCGAGGCGATCCTGCCGATCACCGACCTGAAGGCCGCCAAGGCCGCGCTGCGTGAGGTCAACGAGCGCTGGGAGGCGATCGGGCACGTGCCGCGCGAGGTCCGTCCGAAGCTGGACGGCCGGCTGAACGCGGTCGAGCGGGCCATCCGCGAGGCCGAGGACGCCGAGTGGAAGCGCTCCAACCCGGAGGCCAAGGCCCGCGCGGCCGGCATGGTCGGCCTCTTCCAGGCCAAGGCCGACAAGATCCAGGCCGACCTGGACAAGGCCCGCGCGGTCGGCAACACCGCCAAGGCCGCCAAGCTGGAGTCCGAGCTGGCCGGCGTGCAGACCCTGCTGGAGCAGGCGCACAAGAGCCAGGAGGAGTTCAGCGGCTGATCCCGCCTGGACGATCCGTACGGTCCGTGCGGTCCGTACGGCGAAGGCCCCCGGGGAGCTTCCCCGGGGGCCTTCGTCATGCCGGAGTCACTTCCGCGCGGAGGTGACGCGGTAGACGTCGTACACGCCCTCGACGCCGCGGACCGCCTTGAGCACGTGGCCGAGGTGCTTCGGGTCGCCCATCTCGAAGGTGAAGCGGCTCATCGCCACCCGGTCGCGGGAGGTCTGGACCGCCGCCGACAGGATGTTGACGTGCTGGTCGGAGAGCACCCGGGTGACGTCCGAGAGCAGGCGGGAGCGGTCCAGCGCCTCGACCTGGATGGCCACCAGGAAGACCGAGGACTGGGTGGCCGCCCACTCGACGTCGATCATGCGCTCCGGCTGCTGGCTCAGCGCCTCCACGTTGACGCAGTCGGCGCGGTGCACCGAGACGCCGTTGCCGCGGGTCACGAAGCCGACGATCGGGTCGCCCGGCACCGGGGTGCAGCAGCGGGAGAGCTTGACCCAGACGTCCTCGACGCCCTTGACGATCACACCCGGGTCGCCCTTGGCCCGGCGGCGCACCGCGCGGCGGGTGTCGTGCGTCGGGGTGGCGGTCTCCGCCAGGTCCTCGGTCGCGCCCTCCTCGCCGCCGAGCGCCTGGACCAGCTTCTGCACGATGTTCTGCGCGGCGACGTGGCCCTCGCCGATCGCGGCGTAGAGCGAGGAGATGTCGGGGTAGCGCATCTCGTGGGCCAGGGTGACCAGCGAGTCGCCGGTCAGGATCCGCTGGATCGGCAGGCCCTGCTTGCGCATCGCCCGGACGATCGCCTCCTTGCCGTGCTCGATCGCCTCCTCGCGGCGCTCCTTGGAGAACCAGGCGCGGATCTTGTTGCGGGCGCGCGGCGACTTGACGAAGCCCAGCCAGTCCCGGGAGGGGCCGGCGTTCTCCGCCTTGGAGGTGAACACCTCGACGGTGTCGCCGTTCTCCAGCGTCGACTCCAGCGGCACCAGCCGCCCGTTCACCCGGGCGCCTATCGTCCGGTAGCCGACCTCGGTGTGCACCGCGAAGGCGAAGTCGACCGGCGTCGCGCCGGCCGGCAGGGCTATCACGTCGCCCTTGGGCGTGAAGACGAAGACCTCGTTGCTGGCCAGGTCGAAGCGGAGCGACTCCAGGAACTCGCCCGGGTCGGCGGTCTCCTTCTGCCAGTCCAGCAGCTGCCGCAGCCAGGCCATCTCGTTGACGGCGCCGGCCTTGTCGTCCTTGCGGGTCTGGGTCGGGGTGTCGGTGCGGACCTTGGACGCCCCGGCGACCGCGCGCTGCTTGTACTTCCAGTGCGCGGCGATGCCGTACTCGGCCCGCCGGTGCATGTCGAAGGTGCGGATCTGGAGTTCGACGGGCTTGCCGCCGGGACCGATCACCGTCGTGTGCAGCGACTGGTACATGTTGAACTTGGGCATCGCGATGTAGTCCTTGAACCGCCCCGGCACCGGGTTCCACCGCGCGTGGATGGTGCCCAGCGCCGCGTAGCAGTCGCGGACGGTGTCGACCAGGACCCGGATGCCCACCAGGTCGTAGATCTCGGCGAAGTCCCGGCCCCGGACGATCATCTTCTGGTAGACCGAGTAGTAGTGCTTCGGCCGGCCGGTGACGGAGGCGGTGATCCGGGCGCCGCGCAGGTCCGCCTGGACCTGGTCGATGACGGTCGCCAGGTACTCGTCCCGCTTGGGGGCGCGCTCGGCGACCAGCCGGACGATCTCGTCGTACATCTTGGGGTAGAGGATCGCGAAGGCGAGGTCCTCCAGCTCCCACTTGATGGTGTTCATGCCCAGCCGGTGCGCCAGCGGGGCGTAGATCTCCAGCGTCTCGCGGGCCTTCTTCTCCTGCTTCTCCCGCTTGAGGTAGCGCATCGTGCGCATGTTGTGCAGGCGGTCCGCGAGCTTGATCACCAGGACGCGCGGGTCCTTGGCCATCGCGACGACCATCTTGCGGACGGTCTCGGCCTGCGCGGCCTCGCCGAACTTGACCCGGTCCAGCTTGGTGACGCCGTCCACCAGCAGGGCCACCGAGTCGCCGAAGTCCTTGCGCAGGGTCTCCAGGCCGTAGTCGGTGTCCTCGACGGTGTCGTGCAGCAGCCCGGCCATCAGCGTCGGGGCGTCCATACCGAGCTCGGCGAGGATCGTCGCGACGGCGAGCGGGTGGGTGATGTACGGGTCCCCGCTCTTGCGCTTCTGCCCGCGGTGCCACTTCTCCGCGACCGCGTACGCCTTCTCGATGTCGCGCAGCAGTGCCGGGTCGGCCTTGGGGTCGTTCGCCCGGATCGAGCGGAACAGCGGCTCCAGGACGGGGTTGAGCACGCTGGAGCGCTGGCCGCCGAGGCGGGCCAGACGGGCGCGCATGCCGCCGGTCGAGCCGCGCCCGGAGGGGGCGAGCGAACGCGAGGAGGTCGGCGCCGGGCGTGCCGGGGTGGCCCCCGAGGGCGTGGGACGGTCTTCGGGAGCGGCCGCTGCGGCCGTGGGCACAACCTCGTCGGGCAAGGACAACTCCTCGGGGCACCGGGCCGACCCCTGCCGCGGCCCGAACGGACGGACCCGACCGGGAGGGGATGAATCTTCATGGTACCGAGCCGGGCGCCCGGGTGTTCATCCGGCCGGGCCAGCAAGCGGAAGGGCGGCGGTCGGATGTTCCGACCGCCGCCCTCCGCTCACCTCCGTCAGACCGTGACCAGCGTCTCCAGCGGAGCGCCGTCCAGGTGCTCGGCCAGCCGCGCGCGGCCGTCCAGGAAGCCCAGCTCCATCAGCACCACGACGCCCACCAGCTCGGCGCCGGCCTCCTTCACCAGGTCCAGCGAGGCGCCGATCGTCCCGCCGGTGGCCAGCACGTCGTCCACCACCAGCACCCGCTCACCGGGCGCGAAGGCGTCGCACTGCACCTCCAGCGTCGCCGAGCCGTACTCCAGCTCGTACGAGCGCCGGAACACCTCGCCGGGCAGCTTGCCCTGCTTGCGGATCGGCACGAAGCCGAGCCCGGCCGCGACCGCCGCCGGGGCCGCCAGCACGAAGCCGCGTGCCTCCAGGCCCACCACCTTGGTCGCCCCGAGCGCCTTCGCCCGGTCCGCCAGCGCCCGGGTGAGGGCGCCGAAGGCCTCGGCGTCGGCGAGCAGCGGCGCGATGTCCTTGAACAGCACACCCGGCTTCGGGTAGTCCGGGACGTCCCGGATCCGGCTGTTCAACAGCTCGGCCAGTGCGGTGTCGGCGGTGGTCACGGTGTGTTCCTCGGGGTCGTGGTTCGGGTCAGCGCTTGGTGGACGGACGGCCCTTGGCACGGGTGCCGGCCGAGCGGCCACGCTGACCGACCATACCCGCAGGCTGGCCCTCGTCCACGAGCGCGTCCCCGGGCACCGCGTCCTCGGCCTTGGCGGCCGCGGCCCGGTGCTGCAGGACCCGCTTGCGCAGCGCCTTCATCCCCGGCTGCTCCTCCTTGAGCTGCGCCAGCAGCGGGGTGGCGACGCAGATCGAGGAGTAGGCACCGGCCGCGAGGCCGATGAACAGCGCGAGCGAGATGTCGTTCAGCGTGCCGGCGCCCAGGATGCCGCCGCCGATGAACAGCAGCGCGGCGACCGGCAGCAGCGCCACCACGGTGGTGTTGAGCGAGCGGACCAGGGTCTGGTTGAGGCCCGCGTTGGCCGCCTCGCTGTAGGTGAGCTTGTTCTGCTTGGTGAGCCCCTTGGTGTTCTCCTTCACGGTGTCGAAGACGACGACCGTGTCGTAGAGCGAGTACCCGAGGATCGTCAGGAAGCCGATCACCGTACCGGGGGTGACCTCGAAGCCCACCAGGGCGTAGACGCCGATGGTGATCAGGAGGTCGTGGATGAGGGCGACCAGGGCGGCCACCGCCATCCGCCACTCGAAGGCGATCGCCAGGTAGGCCGTCACCAGGATCATGAAGATGATCAGACCCGTGATGGCCTTGTTGGAGATCTGCTTGCCCCAGCTGGGGCCGATCACCTGGGCCTCGACGGTGTCCAGCGGAACGCCGATCTTCTCGGCGAGCTGCGAACGCACCTCGTCCGAGCTCTTCGGCTCCTCGGTGCTGACCTGGATGCGGATCTTGCCGTTGTCGGTCGACTGCACCAGCGGGTGCGAGGAGACGACCTGGTCGGCCTTGTCCTGCGCCTGCGAGACGGTCAGTCCGGGCTTGCTCACGGTGTAGACCGAGCCGCCCTTGAACTCGATGCCCAGGTGCAGGCCCATGGCCAGGCCGATCGCCGCGACCAGCACGATCACGCCGGAGAGGGAGTACCAGAGCTTGCGGCGCCCGACGAAGTCGAAGCTGACCTCGCCCTGGTAGAGCCGGTGGCCCAGGTTGGAGAAGCGCGACACGGTGTCAGGCCTCCTTCACGGCGGCAGAGGAGGAGCTACGGCGACGGCTGCTGCGCAGCGGCGGGCGGGCGCCCAGCCGCTTCGGGTCCAGGCCGGACCACGGGTGGCCGTTCAGGAAGAACTTGCGACGGGCCAGCAGCGTGATCAGCGGCTTGGTGAAGAGGAAGATCACCACGACGTCGAGCGCGGTGGTCAGACCCAGGGTGAACGCGAAGCCCTGGACCTTGCCGACCGAGACCACGTAGAGCACGGCGGCACAGAGGAAGGACACGAAGTCCGAGACCAGGATGGTGCGCCGGGCGCGCGGCCAGGCCCGCTGGACCGCCGGGCGCAGCGGGGCGCCCTCGCGGACCTCGTCGCGGATGCGCTCGAAGTACACGATGAAGGAGTCGGCGGTGATACCGATCGCGACGATCGCACCGCAGACCGCGGGCAGGTTCAGCGCGAAGCCGATCCCTCCGCCGAGCAGGCTCATGATCGAGTAGGTCAAGGCCGCCGAGACCAGCAGACCGGCGATCGAGACCAGGCCGAGGCCGCGGTAGTAGACCAGCGAGTAGACGACGACCAGCAACATGCCGATCGCGCCGGCGACCAGGCCGGCCTTGAGCTGGTCGCTGCCGAGCGCCGGGGAGACGGTGGTGATGTCGCTCTTGGCGAACTCCAGCGGCAGGGCGCCGAAGCTCAGCACATTGGCGAGGTCCTGCGCCTCGGTCTGGGTGAAGCGACCGGTGATCACCGCGCTGCCGCCCGGGATCGGACCGTTGACCTGCGGGTGCGAGACGACCTGGTTGTCCAGCACGATGGCGAACTGGTTGGTCGGCGGGGTCTGGGCGGCCAGCTGGCCGGTGACCTTGGCGAAGGCGTCGGTGCCGGTGCCGTTGAACTGCAGCTGGACCTGCCAGCCGGCGCCGGTCTGGGTGTCGATGGAGGCCTGCGCCTTGGAGACGTCCGCGCCCTTCACGGCCGCGGGGCCGAGGGCCAGCTTCTCGTAGTAGCCGTTCTCGGCCTTCTGGGAGCAGGCGACGACGGCCTTGTCCTCGGCGCCGGTCTGGGCGGCGCGGACCTCGGGCTTGGAGCAGTCCAGGGCGGCGAAGGCGGCGGACAGCTCCGGCGGCACGGTGCCCTGCGTCATCGCGGCGCTCAGGTCGGCGGCGCTCGGCGGGGTGGCCGGGGCGCTCGGGGCGCCGGTGGCGGCCGGGGCGGCGGCGGACGGAGCCGCGCTCGCGCCGGTGGCGGCGGCCGACGGGGTGCCCTCGGCGGCCAGCGCCTCACCGACAGTGCGGCCCTGCTTGGTGGCGCTCGCGGTCGCGGACGGCGTGCCGGGCTTGGCAGCGGCGGTGGCCGACGGCGTGGCACCGGCCGACGGGGTCGCGCCGGGGGTGGCGGCGGCCGACGGCGTGGCGGGCGCGGACGGGGTGCCGGTGGGAGCCGGGGCGGTGATGCCGCTCGGGGCCACGGCCAGGACCGGGCGGAAGAACAGCTTGGCGGTGGTACCGACCTGGTCCGCCGCGTTCTGCCGGTCGCCGCCCTTGGGGATGTTCACGATGATCGTGCTGTCGCCCTGGGTCTGGACCTCCGCCTCGGAGACACCCATACCGTTGACGCGGCGCTCGATGATCCCGGTGGCGATGTCCATGTTGGACTTGTTGATCGCCTTGGGGTCGGACGACTTCGCGGTCAGCGTGATGCTGGTGCCGCCGGCGAGGTCGATCCCGAGCCGGGGCTTGGTGTTGCCCGTCCCGAACATGAGGGCGACCAGTCCGACGGTGACGACCAGGATGAGGGCCAGCGCCCGCCCTGGGTAGCCGTCGCGCGGGCGCGACTTGGGTGTTGCCACCTTGCTCGTTTCTCCCTGTCCATGCCACTTCCCCGACCGGACCCCCGTCCGGCTCGTGGCGGGACAGGGGTCCGGCGGTTCTGCGGCCCTGAGGTCCTGTGGGCTCGCGGCACTGTGCCGCGCGGCCGGGCGGGTTGCCCGTCCGTACTACTTGCTCGCGGGAGCCCCGCCCTCGACGTCGCCCTTCTCGGCGCTGTCCTTGGTGAGCGTCAGCGGCTTGTCCTCGACCGGCTCGGCGTCGGCGTCCGCGGCCTCCGGCTCGGGGAGCTCGTCGCCGGCGGGGCGGCCGTTGATGATCGCGTCGTACTCCTGGGGGTCCAGGACGGCCGCGATCGCGCTCTTGGTGAAGTGGGTGACCACGCCGGGCGCGATCTCCAGCTCGACGGTCTCCTCGTTGACCGCCTTCACCTGGGCGTACAGACCGCCGATGGTGCGCACTCCCGCCCCGGGCTCCAGCGAGGTCTGCATGCTCTGCATCTGCTGCTGGCGCTTCTTCTGCGACCGGAACATGAGCACGATCGCGATGATCGGGAGGAGAAGGATGATGAGGTTCACTGCAGCCAGGGTCCTTTACGGGCCGCCGGCCGGCGGCCTGTGTGGTATGGGTCGGCCCGTCGGGTGAGAGGGGCGGTCCGGCGGAGTCTATGCAACCCCGAACTGATCGGACAACGCCAAGCATCGCATCCTGCCGCCGAAAGTGGCGACCCTCCGCCTGCACAGTTTCCGCGGGCTCCGATCCCGCCTCCCCCTTGCCGTGCGCCGACCGCACCGGGCGGGAACGCTCGGCCTCGTCTCACCCGTTCAGCCGAGGGCGGTCAACTTCCGTCGGCCGGGAAGAGCTCCGGCTGGGGCGGCACGCTGCCGCGGGTGGTCTGGACCGGCGGGGTCAGACCGAGGTGCTGCCAGGCGGCGGCGGTGGCGATCCGCCCGCGCGGGGTCCGGGCGAGCAGGCCCTCGCGGACCAGGAAGGGCTCGGCGACCTCCTCGACCGTCTCGGACTCCTCCCCCACCGCGACCGCGAGCGTCGACAGACCGACCGGTCCGCCGCCGAACAGCCGCAGCAGCGCGTCCAGCACCGCGCGGTCCAGTCGGTCCAGGCCGCGGGCGTCCACCTCGTAGACGTCCAGCGCCTGCGCGGCGATCCCGGCGGTGACCACGCCGTCGTGCCGGACCTGCGCGTAGTCGCGGACCCGGCGCAGCAGCCGGTTGGCGATGCGCGGGGTGCCGCGCGAGCGCCCGGCGATCTCGGCGGCGCCCGCCGGGTCTATCTCCACGTCCAGCAGCGAGGCCGAGCGGTGCACCACCCGCTGCAGCTCGGACGGGGCGTAGAACTCCATGTGCCCGGTGAAGCCGAAGCGGTCGCGCAGCGGGGGCGGCAGCAGGCCGGCCCGGGTGGTGGCGCCGACGAGGGTGAAGGGCGGCAGCTCCAGCGGGATGGCGGTCGCGCCCGGGCCCTTGCCGACGATCACGTCGACCCGGAAGTCCTCCATCGCCATGTAGAGCATCTCCTCGGCGGGCCGGGACATCCGGTGGATCTCGTCGAGGAAGAGCACCTCCCCCTCGGTGAGCGAGGAGAGGATCGCGGCGAGGTCCCCCGCGTGCTGGATCGCCGGGCCGGAGGTGATCCGGATCGGTGCGCCAAGCTCGGCCGCGATGATCATGGACAGGGTGGTCTTGCCCAGCCCGGGCGGCCCGCTCAGCAGCACGTGGTCGGGCGCGCTGCCGCGCTTGCGGGCGGCCTGGAGCACCAGGGACAGCTGCTCGCGCACCCGCTCCTGGCCGATGAACTCGTCCAGCAGCTTGGGGCGCAGCGCCGCCTCCACCGCCTGGTCCTCACCGTCGGCGGCGGCCGTGACCAGCCGGTCGGCGGGTTCCGAGTCGTACATCGTTGCGGGCTCCCGAGTCTCCAAAGTCGACAAACGGACAGATCGTCAGATGGCTTCAGCGGGCGCGGTTGAGACCGCGCAGCGCGAGCCGGAGCAGGGCGCCGACGTCCGGCGTCTGCTGGGCCTCCGCCTCCGGGGTCACGGCCGCGACCGCCTCGTCCGCCTCGCGCGGGGCGTAGCCGAGGCCGGTCAGCGCGGAGTGCAACTGCTCGCTCCACGGCGCCGGGCCGGCCGCGATCGGCTTCTGCGCGGGCACCGCGCCGTGCGGGGCGCCGAGCTTGTCCTTGTACTCCAGCAGCAGCTTGGCCGCCTTCGCCTTGCCGATGCCCGGGACGGCGACCAGCGCCTTCTCGTCGCCGCCCGCGACCGCGGCGCGCAGCGCGTCGGGGCTGTGCACGCCGAGGATCGCCTGCGCCAGCTTGGGGCCGACGCCCGGCGCGGCCTGCAGGATCTCGAAGATGGCGCGCTCGTCGTCGTCCGCGAAGCCGAACAGCGTCAGCGAGTCCTCCCGGACCACCAGCGAGGTCGCCAGCCGGGCCGGCTCGCCCAGCCGCAGGCCGGCCAGGGTGTTCGGGGTGCACTGCACCGCCATGCCGACCCCGCCGACCTCGACCACCGCGAGCCCGGAGGAGATGGCCGCCACGGGCCCTTGCACGAAGGCGATCACCGGATGCTGCCTTTCAGAGGAGTGGAGCGGGGCGTGGCGCGGGCGGCCAGGACGGCGGCCTCCAGACGGTTGGTCGCCCCGCCGCGCCAGATGTGGCAGATGGCGAGCGCCAGCGCGTCGGCGGCGTCCGCGGGCTTGGGCGGGGCGTCCAGCCGCAGCAGGCGCTGCACCATCGCCGTGACCTGGGCCTTGTCGGCCCGGCCGGAGCCGGTGACGGCCGCCTTGACCTCGCTGGGAGTGTGCAGGGTGACGGGGATGCCGCGGCGCGTCGCGCAGAGCATCGCCACCGCGCTGGCCTGGGCGGTGCCCATCACGGTGCGCACGTTGTGCTGGGCGAAGACCCGCTCGACCGCGACCAGGTCGGGCCGGTGCTCGTCCAGCCAGCCCTCCATGCCCTGCTCGACCAGCAGCAGCCGCTGCCCGATCTCGGCGTCGGCGGGGGTGCGCACCACGCCGACCCCGGCCATCCGCAGGGGCCGGCCCGGCGCGCCCTCGACCACGCCGACCCCGCACCTGGTCAGCCCCGGGTCCACACCCAGTACCCGCACCACCGGCCCCGCCTCTCCACGACTTGTGACCTGCGCAGGCTACCGTCCGGGTCCGACAACCCCACCGACGACACCGGCCCGGCGGTCCTGGGACCACCGGGCCGGGCAGTGAGAACGGTCACTCGCCGTCGATCGACGCTGTGTCACTCGGCGTCGAGCTGCGCACCGACCTCGTCGGAGATGTCGAAGTTGGCGAAGACGTTCTGCACGTCGTCGCTGTCCTCGAGGGCGTCGATCAGCTTGAGGATCTTGCGGGCGCCGTCGACGTCCAGCTCGACCTGCATGCTCGGGAGGAAGTTGGCCTCGGCCGAGTCGTAGTCGACGCCGGCGTCCACCAGCGCGGTGCGCACGGCGACCATCTTGGAGGCCTCGGAGACGATCTCGAACGAGTCGCCGAGGTCGTTGATCTCCTCGGGCTCCTGGTCGAGGACGACCTCGAAGAGCTTGTCCTCGTCCACGCCGTCGGCCTTGGGGACGATGACGACACCCTTGCGGGTGAACAAGTACGACACCGAGCCCGGGTCGGCCATCGAGCCGCCGTTGCGGGTCATCGCGACGCGCACGTCGGAGGCGGCGCGGTTGCGGTTGTCGGTGAGGCACTCGATCAGGACGGCGACGCCGTTCGGGCCGTAGCCCTCGTACATGATGGTCTGGTAGTCGGCGCCGCCGGCCTCCAGACCGCCACCGCGCTTGACGGCGCGGTTGATGTTGTCGATCGGGACCGAGCTCTTCTTCGCCTTCTGGATGGCGTCGTAAAGGGTCGGGTTGCCCGCCGGGTCGGGACCGCCGGTGCGCGCCGCCACCTCGATGTTCTTGATCATCTTGGCGAAGAGCTTGCCGCGCTTGGCGTCGATCACGGCCTTCTTGTGCTTGGTGGTAGCCCACTTAGAGTGGCCGGACATCGCCAGCTCCTTTACGTCGCCAAAGGGAAATGAACAGATGAGATCTTACCGGTGTCGTGACCGGTGAAGCGCACACGGTCAGCGGGCGGCCGCCGCGAGGTGCTCCTCGACCATCTTCACGAAGTAGGCGTGCACCCGGTGGTCGCCGGTCAGCTCCGGATGGAAGGAGGTGGCCAGCAGGTTGCCCTGGCGCACGGCCACGATCCGGCTCTCCGGACCGTCCGCGGCGGGCAGCTCGGCCAGCACCTCGACGCCCGCGCCGACCGACTCGACCCAGGGGGCGCGGATGAAGACGCCGTGCACCGGCGCGTCGTCCAGGCCCTTGAAGGCGATCCCGGACTCGAAGGACTCGTTCTGGCGGCCGAAGGCGTTACGGCGCACCGTCATGTCGATGCCGCCGACGCTCTCCTGGTCCTCGCGGCCGTCGAGGATCTTGTCCGCCAGCATGATCATGCCCGCGCAGGTGCCGTACACCGGCATGCCGGCGGCGACCCGCTCGCGCACCGGGTCCATCACGCCGAACAGCAGCGCCAGCTTGGACATGGTGGTGGACTCCCCGCCGGGGATCACCAGCGCGTCGACCTCGGCCAGCTCCTCGGCGCGGCGCACCGGACGGGCGAGCGCGTCGGCCTCGGCCAGCGCCACCAGGTGCTCGCGGACGTCGCCCTGCAGGGCGAGGACGCCGATGACTGGAGTGCTCACGGTCTTCAACCTCAATCGATCGTTACTACGGAAGTACGTGGCGCGGCCCGCCGCAGCGCCGGAACGCTGCGGCGGGCCAGGACCCTCGGAACCTGCGGGGCGATTACCAGCCGCGGTTGGCGTAGCGCTCGGTCTCCGGCAGGGTGTCGCAGTTGATGCCGACCATGGCCTCGCCGAGGTTGCGGGAGGCGTCCGCGATGATCTTCGGGTCGTCGAAGAAGGTGGTGGCCTTCACGATGGCGGCGGCACGCTTGGCCGGGTCGCCCGACTTGAAGATGCCGGAGCCGACGAAGACGCCCTCGGCGCCCAGCTGACGCATCAGCGCGGCGTCGGCCGGGGTGGCCACGCCACCGGCGGAGAACAGCACGACCGGCAGCTTGCCGAGCTCGGCGACCTCCTTGACCAGCTCGTACGGGGCGCGCAGCTCCTTGGCGGCCGCGTACAGCTCGTTGTGGTCCAGGGCGCGCAGGTGGCCGATCTCGTTCTTGATCTGGCGCAGGTGGCGGACGGCCTCGACAACGTTGCCGGTGCCGGCCTCACCCTTCGAGCGGATCATGGCCGCACCCTCGGCGATGCGGCGCAGGGCCTCGCCCAGGTTGGTGGCACCGCAGACGAAGGGGGTGGTGAAGGCCCACTTGTCCGAGTGGTTGACCTCGTCGGCCGGGGTCAGCACCTCGGACTCGTCGATGTAGTCGACACCGAGCGACTGCAGGACCTGGGCCTCGACGAAGTGGCCGATGCGGGACTTGGCCATCACCGGGATGGAGACCGCCTCGATGATCTCCTCGATCATGTTCGGGTCCGACATGCGGGCCACGCCGCCGTCCTTGCGGATGTCGGCCGGAACCCGCTCGAGCGCCATGACGGCCACCGCGCCGGCGTCCTCGGCGATCTTGGCCTGCTCGGCGTTGACCACGTCCATGATCACACCGCCCTTGAGCTGCTCGGCCATGCCGCGCTTGACCCGGGCGGTGCCGATCTGCGGCTGGTCTGCGGTGGTGGGACTGGTGGACACGTGAGACCTCACTCGAAGATGAACCAGTGCTATCGCCCTATGGTAGGCGGAACGGGTGGCTCATCGATGTGCCACCAAGTCCAGCCTGGACGAAGGGATACGACAAACGGGCCGTATCCGAAGACACCCTAAGCAGGCGCCCCCTCGGGCGTAAGGGCAGGCGGCGGAGCATCGTCCATTTCGAAGGCCATCGGAAACGGCGCCTTTCCCGCCAACCGGAAATACCGCACCAGCCGGTGCTCGCGCACCGCACGCGCCGCCCGCACCGCGTCGTTGTGGAACCGTCGCGCCATCGGCACCCGCCGCACCGCGGCCGTCAGATCACGGACCGCGTCCTCGCCGCCCGGCTCCGCCACCAGCGCCGCCACCTGCTCCGGCTCCTCGAACACCGCCCGCAGCGCCAGGCTCAACTGGCTCTCCGCCACCTCGCGCTGCTCGTCCTCGGCCTGCCGGGCCGCGTGCGCCGCGTCCAGCAGCAGCAGCGAGGCCGCCGGGTCCAGCAGCGAGGACGTCGCGAGCTCCATCGCCACCGAGGCCCGACGGACCAGCTGGGCGTCCAGCGCCGCCCGCGCGGCGTCGATCCGGGCATGCAGCCGGTCCAAGCGGCCGGCCGTCCAACTCAGGTACATGCCGAAGAGCACCACGGCCACGCCGGCCCAGATCCAGGTAGTCACGGGCCGCTACGTTACCGGGTGTCACCGGTTCAGCCCTGGGTGGTGGCGTGCCGGTAGCTGTGCTGGTCGATGTCGGTGATGTTCACCGCACTGAACAGCCGGCTCCCGGGCCGCGGCCGCACGAACCGGGCCACCAGCGCCAGCACGCCCTCGCTCAGCGCCGCCTTCGCCTCCGGCGTCCGCCCCGGGAAGATCTGGAACTCCACGAACACCTGGACGTCCCCGATCATCCCCCTGGTGCCGACCACCAGCTCCTCGCTCTGCCGGAACACCGTCTTGCAGGACTCCGGCTTGGCGTCGATCGTCTCCTCCGCCAGCCGGTTGATCGCCAGGCCCAGCCCCCGGCGGTCGAAGGTGCCGGCCAGGCCGGCCGAGTAGTCGACGGAAATCTGCGGCATCGGTTCCCCCAAGCGGTGAAGCGGTACGGTCGCCCGACCCTAACCCCACCTACACCAGCGGCGACCACGCCCCCGCACGTCGGCGGATCAGTCCCGCGCCAGCCCGAAGCGACCGCGCCGCCCGCTGCGCTCGTCCTCCTCGACCACCGCCGCGGCACCCGCCGTCACCGTCTCGTACACCGCCAGGATGTCCGCGCCCACGGTCGACCAGTCGAACCGCCGCACGTGCCGCGAGGCCGCCTTGCTCAGCTCCTCCAGCCGCGTCGGATCCCCCAGCAGCCGCAGCGCCGTACGGGCCAGCGCGTCCGCGTCCTCCACCGGGAACAGCTCGCCGGCGTCCCCGCCGTCCAGCACCTGCTTGAACGCGTCCAGGTCGCTCGCCAGCACCGGCGCACCCGCCGACATCGCCTCGACCAGGATGATCCCGAAGCTCTCGCCCCCGGTGTTCGGCGCCACGTACAGGTCCACGCTGCGCAGCAGCCGGGCCTTCTCCGCGTCGCTCACCATGCCGAGGAACTCCACCTGCCGGCGCACCTCCGGCGCCAGGCCCGCGACGGCCTCCTCCTCGTCGCCCTTGCCCGCCACCAGCAGCCGCACCCCCGGGCGCTCCGCCAGGATCCTCGGCAGCGCCGCCAGCAGCGTCGGCAGACCCTTGCGCGGCTCGTTGATCCGGCCGATGAAGCCGATCGTGCCCGGCTCCCCCTTCGCCGCGTGGCCCGTCCAGCGCTCGTCCGGCTCGGCCTCCGCGAAGAAGCCCACGTCCACGCCGTTCGGGATCACCACCGCGTCCCCGCCCAGGTGCTCCACCAGCGTCCGCCGGGCGTACTCCGACACCGCGATCCGGGCCCGCATCTTCTCCAGGCCCGGCTGCAGGATCGGCGAGGCCGCGATCATCGCCCGCGAGCGCGGGTTGGAGGTGTGGAAGGTTCCCACCATCGGCCCGGTCGCCGACCAGGCCGCCAGCATCGACAGGCTGGGCGAGGCCGGCTCGTGCACGTGCAGGATGTCGAAGCGCCCGTCGTGCAGCCACCGCCGCACCCGCGCCGCCGACAGGATGCCGAAGCTCAGCCGGGCCACCGACCCGTTGTACGGCACCGCCACCGCCCGCCCGGCCGAGACCACGTACGGCGGCAGCGCCTCGTCGTCCTCGGCCGGCGCCAGCACCGACACCTCGTGCCCCAGACCGATCAGGTGCTCGGCCAGGTCCCGGATGTGGAACTGCACCCCACCGGGGACGTCCCAGTCGTACGGGCAGACGATGCCGATCTTCACGGGTTCCTCAAGCTCCTTCGGACGGTCGTAACGGGCTCAGGACGGGTCGGACGCGGGACTTGTCGGGCGCGGGGCCTGTCGGACGCGGGACTCGTCCGAATCGGGACGGGCCGGGCTCAGGACCCGGAGGCCTCGGCCGCCGGCTCCGGCGCCTCCTGCGCCTCCGCGCGTACCGCGGCGGGCTCCTTCACCGTCTCACGGACCGGCAGGTCGGCCAGCCAGAACTTCTGCAGCATGTGCCAGTCCTGCGGGTACTCGCGGACGTCCCGCTCCCACACGTCCGCCAGCGCCTGGGTCATCACCCGCGTCCGCTCCCTGCGGTCGCCCTCCTCGGGCACCGGCACCTCGGGGTGGATCCGCGCCCGCAGCACCGGACCGTCGTACCAGAGCGTCACCGGCAGCAGCGCCGCCCCGGTCCGCTGGCACAGCGCCGCCGGACCGGCCGGCATCCGGGTCGCCTCACCGAAGAACGACACCTCGATGCCCGCCTCCGACAGGTCCCGGTCCCCCACCAGGCACACCAGCCGGCCCTCGCGCAGCCGCCGCGCCAGCGTCCCGATCACGTTCACCGAACCGCCGGTCAGCGCCAGGACCTCCATGCCCTGGCCCTCCCGGAACGCCACGAAGCGGTCGAACAGCCGCTCCGGCTTCAACCGCTCCGCGACCGTGGTGAACGGGTAGCCCTGCTGCGCGACCCAGGTGCCCGCGAGGTCCCAGTTGCCCATGTGCGGCAGCGCTATCACCGCGCCCCGACCGGCCTCCATCGGCGCCCGCAGGTTCTCGAAGCCCTCCACCCGCACGTCCCGGGCCACCCGCTCCCGGCTCCACACCGGCAGCCGGAACGACTCCATCCAGTACCGCAGGTACGAGCGCATCCCCGCCCGCGACAGCGACCGCAGCGCGGCCTCGTCCAGCCCCGGACGGACCCGCCGCAGGTTCGCCTCCAGCTGCAGCACCCGCTTGCCGCGCTTGCGCCACGCGTGGTCCGCCAGCCGGTCGAACAGCCCCCGCGCCACCCGCTCCGGCAGGTGCTTCAACAGCCCCCAGCCCAGCGCGTACGCCCAGTACACCAGTCGGTCCGTCACCGCAGGACGCCCCCCATCAGCTCCCGGCCGCCGCTCGGTCGGCCTCGAACGCCTCCCGGCGCACGGTCAGCATCCGCTGGAACACCGTCACCAGGCTCCCCGCCGCCACCAGCCACAGCGCCACCGGCAGCAGCCACTCCACGTACGGCACACCGAACTTGTGCAGACCCGCGACCCCGGCCGCCACCAGGCTCGCCACCAGCCGCTCGGCCCGCTCCACCAGCCCCGATACATCGCACGGCAGGCCCTGGCTCTCCGCCCGCGCCTTGGTGTACGACACCACCAGACCGCTCGCCAGGCAGAAGATCGCCACCGCGCACAGCAGGTTGTCGTCACCCTTGCCCGCGTACCACATCGCCAGCCCGCCGAAGATCGCCGCGTCCGCGACCCGGTCCAGCGTGGAGTCCAGGAACGCCCCCCACTTGGTGCTCCGACCCAGCTGGCGTGCCATGTTCCCGTCCACCAGGTCCGAGAAGATGAACAGCGTGATCGTGATGGTGCCCCAGAAGAACTCCCCGCGCGGGAAGAACACCAGCGCCCCGGCCACCGAGCCGGCGGTACCGATCAGCGTCACGGCGTCCGGGCTCACACCCAGCCGGATCAGGAACGCGGCGAACGGGGTCAGAACACGTGTGAAGAAGGCACGCGCGTATTTGTTGAGCATGGCCTTCTCAGCCGCTCCGATCTCCCAGATACCCGCCTGGCGCAGCACGCGCGGCAGACGGCCCGACGGATCAGCCCGTCCGGCGCACCCATCGTAGCCACGCCGACGACACGCTCTGCCGCACGCACCGCCGCACGACGCCCCCGCCACGGCACGCACACGCACGGTCACCGACCGGCCGTACGACACGCGCCCCGGCCGGACCCGACCCTAGACTGCGAGGGACCCCCTCGGCGCTACGGGAGGAGACCCCGATGCCCGACCGCAGCACGGCACGAGCCGGCCAGGCACCCACCGTCACCGGCCCCCGGGACCTGCGCAACGTCGTCCTCATCGGCTCCAGCGGTGTGGGCAAGACCACCCTCGCCGAATCCCTCGCCCACGCCGCCGGCGCCACCGGCCGCCCCGGCCGCGTCACCGACGGGACCACCGTCTCCGACCACGAGGAGATCGAGCACCAGCAGCAGCGCTCCGTCCAGCTCTCGCTGCTGCCGCTCGAGTGGAAGGGCGTCAAGATCAACCTGATCGACCCGCCCGGACACCCCGACTTCACCGCCGACCTGCGCGCCGCCCTGCACGCCGCCGACGCCGCCGTCTTCGTCGTCTCCGCCACCGACCCGGTCACCGCCCCCACCCGCGCCCTGTGGCGCGAGTGCGCCGGCGAAGGCATCCCCCGCGCCATCGCCGTCGCCAAACTCGACCTCGCCCGCGCCGGCTTCGACGACATCCTCACCGCCTGCCACGACGCCTTCGAACTCGGCCCGGACACCCTCCGCCCGCTCTTCCTGCCCGTCCTGCACGACGGCCGCCCCGACGGCAGCGTCGACCTGCTCACCGGCGACACCTACGGCGACGCCACCCCGCTCCCCGACACCGGCCCCGCCCACGACAGCCTCGTCGAGGCCATCTCCGGCCAGGACGACACCCTCATGGAGCGCTACCTCGCTGGCGACACCCTCGACGCCGACTCCCTCGAAGCCGGCCTGCGCCGCGAAGTCCTCGACTGCACCCTCCACCCCGCCGTCCCCACCAGCGACAACGGACTCGGCGCTGCCGAACTCCTCGACCTCATCGCGCACACCTTCCCCGACCCCACCGAACGCACCCGCCCCGGCCCCGACTGCGACCCCGACGCCCCGCTCGCCGCCCAGGTCATCCGCGTCACCGGCGACGCCTACGTCGGCCGGATCAGCCTGCTGCGCCTGTACGCCGGCACCCTGCGCCCCGACACCCGGATCCACCTCGCCGGCCCCGCCCACACCGCCGACCAGAACGGCGACGAACGCGTCACCGCCCTCAGCAGCCCCTTCGGCAAGCTCCAGCGCCCCGTCCCGCACGCCGTCGCCGGCGACCTCGTCTGCGCCGCCAAACTCACCACCGCACGCGCCGGCGACACCGTCCACGACCCCGGCCACCCGGTCGAACTCGAAGGCTGGACCCTCCCCGAGCCGCTGCTCCCGATCGCCGTCGAAGCCCACAGCAAGGCCGACGACGACAAGCTCTCCCAGGCCCTCACCCGCCTCACGGCCGAGGACCCGGCGCTACGCCTCGAACAGAACCCCGACACCCACCAGCTCGTCCTCTGGTGCACCGGCGAGGCCCACGCGGACGTCGTCCTCGACCGGCTGCGCACCCGCCACGGCGTCCACGTCGACACCGTCGAGCCCAAGGTCGCCCTGCGCGAGACCTTCGGCACCGCCGCCGCCGGCCACGGGCGCCTGGTCAAGCAGTCCGGCGGCCACGGCCAGTACGCCATCTGCGACCTGGAGGTCGAACCCCTCCCGGCCGGCTCGGGCTTCGAGTTCCAGGAACACGTCGTCGGCGGCGCCGTCCCCAAGCACTTCATCCCCTCCGTCGAGAAGGGCGTCCGCGCCCAGCTCGCCAAGGGCGTCTCCACCGGCTACCCGCTCGTCGACGTCCGGGTCACCCTCACCGACGGCAAGGCCCACTCGGTCGACTCCTCGGACGCGTCCTTCCAGAACGCCGCCGCCCTCGCCCTGCGCGACGCCGCCGAGCACGCCGTCATCCGCCTGCTCGAACCCGTCGCCGCCGTCAGCGTCCTGCTGCCCGACGACTACCTCGGCGCCGTCCTCGGCGACCTGTCCGCCCGCCGCGGCCGCGTCCTCGGCACCGAGACCGGCCGGGCCGGCCTCACCCTGCTGCGCGCCGAGGTCCCCGAACTCGAGCTCGTCCGCTACCCGATCGACCTGCGCTCCCTCACCCACGGCACCGCCGAGTTCTCCCGCGCCTACCTGCGCCACGAACCCATGCCGACCGCCCTGGCGGGGCGCTACACCGACTGAACGGCCCCACCGCCGACCCGAACCCGACCGATCCGAACCGACCCGAGCCGGGCGGCCCTACGGCTGGGCGACGTTGCGGTCGGGCAGCGCGCAGGCCGCCGTACCCCCCGGCATCCGGTGCCGGTTGCGCGCCACCCACCGGTACACCAGACCCGCCACCGGCCGCACCGGCGCCGCCGTCAACACCGCGCCCAGGTAGGCCCACGCCCCACCGGAGCGCATCAGCAGCCGCGCGACCGCCTGCGCGCCCCCGTGCACCCGCCCGGTCGGCGTCACCCACAGCACCTCGCGCTCCGCCCGCTCGGCCGACACCTCACCCCGGCCGCCCGCACGCGCGTCCAGCGCCCCGAGGTCCGCGAACTGGAAGGCCACCGCCTCCCAGCCCCCCGAGGCCAGCGTCTGCCGCAGGTACCGCTCGGCCCACCGCACACAGGACGAACAGAACGCGCAGTCCCCGTCGAAGACCAGCACCGGATCCTTCACAACGGCTCCCCTTTCCTCGCTTCCACCGCCATCCTCCTCCACCCCCACAGCGGCTCGCTCCGGCGGGTATCGACCCGCCCGAACCTGGGCATCATGCCTCTCAGGCCCGGTACGGCTCGATCGTGACGGCACTTCAGACGATGATCCGCGCAGGGGTGCCACGGCACGGTAACCTGCCGCTGACAAGGGGAGGAGGGGACGCCACCGTGACCACACTCGACATGACCCCGGGTGCGCAGATACCCCGGACCGACGCCGGCCCGCAGACCGCCGTCACCCAGGCGCTCTCCTCGGCCGCCTACCGCGACGGCGAGATCGGCGACTTCGTCACGGCCGTCACCGACGCCACGGAGAAGAAGGGCCGCTTCGCGCTCTTCCGCCCCAACCTCGGCGAGGCCTTCAGCAAGGCGCTGGTCTCCCGCGCCCTCGGCGGCGACCGCAAGCCCATCGTCCCGGCCTTCGGCGTCGACACCCGCCAGGTCGTCGAACACTGCCTGGCCGCCGAGGAACTGCGCCACACCCGCGACCGGCAGCTCACCACCGTCACCCTCGTCACCGGCGGGCTCTTCCTCCCCGGCACCCTGCTCTGGCTCGCGGCCTTCCAGGTGCGCGCCTGGCTCAAACGGGACAACCCGCAGAACGCGGAGGTCTACGGCGGCATCGCCCTCGCCTTCTCCGCCGCCCTCGCCGTCTACCTCGCCTGGCGCCCGCCGGCACACAACATCGTCCTCGCCAGCTACCTGCGCGTCACGATGCTCGCGCCGGTCATCGGCTGGCTCCTCGCCCGCCGGATCGTCGACCGTTCCACCAAGGACCTGCGCGCCCGCTGGCAGTCCCTGGTCGAGGGCTCCGCCGTCGCCGCCAGCGTCGCCAAGGCCGTCCCCCGCGACGACCTCGACAAGAAGGCCAACGACCTGCGCGACAAGCTCGGCCGGCTGGACGCCGAGCAGGAGACCAACGTCCACCACTACGCCGGCCCCAAGGGCATCCTCGGCGCCGGCCGCCGCTGGGGCGAGTGGCGCATGTCCGACACCCTCCACCCCGCCGAGGGCCACGCCGACTTCCGCGCCTTCCACCCCTGGGACCTGGTCCGCCGGATCTCCAGCCACCTCAAGGGCCTCGGCGTCAGCCACGTCGCCAACAGCGGCATGCCCAACATCGCCATCAAGCAGTGGGTGGTCTTCGACATCGGCGAGGGCGCCGACGAGATCGGCCGCCCCGGCAACGCCGACATGGACGGCGACCGGATGCGCGACTTCGCCGTGCAGAGCATCGCCGACAAGCAGACCTTCTCCGGCGGCCCCCGGCACTACCTCGCCACCCAGTTCGTCACCCACGACGGCAAGCTGGTCCTCACCTTCACCATCACGGTGACCCTGCTCGCCAACGTGCTGAACATCTCGGTGGCCGGATACGCGCTCGGCCCGGTCAAGGGCGTCTTCTTCGACAAGCCGAAGGACAAGGAGAAGACGATCTCCAAGACCGTGAAGTTCTGGGAGGAGCGCACCGTCAAGCTCCCCCTGATCGACAACGACGAGGTCGTCCGCCAAGCCGTCCGCGCCCCCTTCCACCGGATGCCCGGCCTGCTCGGCTGGCTCGGCGGCGGGCTCGGCCTGCCCGAGCCGTTCGGACTGCGGCACGTCTGGGTCGGCCGCGCCTGGGACAACCGCTCCATGGTCGACAACGCGATGAACGCCTCCGTCCCGGTGCTCAACGCCGTCCACACCGCCACCCTGGAGTTCCTCCAGGAACACGACCTCGACGCCGACCGCTTCTTCAAGAACCGCACCTCGATCATCAAGTCCGAGGCGCAGGGCAGCCGCCCGTACGACGTCGACACCTTCAACGCCGGCTGAACCGCCCGCCGCGAACGGCGAAGGGGCCCGCCACCGATCTCCTCGGTGACGGGCCCCTTCCGCGTCCGCTGCGGGTCAGCCCTGCGGCCAGACCTCGGCCAGCATCTTCCGGGTGTCCGCCAGCAGCTGCGGCAGCACCTTGGTGTGGCCGACCACCGGCATGAAGTTGGTGTCCCCGCCCCAGCGCGGCACCACGTGCTGGTGCAGGTGCGCCGCGATCCCGGCACCGGCCGCCGCACCCTGGTTCATCCCGATGTTGAACCCGTGCGCCCCGGAGGCCGCCCGCAGCGCGGTCATCGCCTTCTTGGTGAAGTCCGCCAGCTCGGCCGTCTCCGCCTCGTCCAGCTCGGTGTAGTCGGCCACGTGCCGGTACGGGACCACCATCAGGTGCCCGCCGTTGTAGGGGTAGAGGTTCAGCACCGCGAACACGGCGCTCCCCCGGGCGATCACCAGCCCGTCCTCGTCGCTCAGCGACGGGATCGAGCAGAACGGACAACCGTCGTCCGGAGCCGGGCCGGTGGGCTTGTTCTCACCCTGGATGTACGCCATCCGATGGGGGGTCCACAAGCGGCGGAAGCCGTCCGGCTCACCGACGCCCCGCTGCAGTTCCGGCTCAGTCGTCATGCTGATCAGCATATTCGCCCGACGGTGCTTGCAAAGCCGCGCGGGGCAGACTCATCGAGAGCCTGCCCCGCGCATCACGGTCGTGCTACCGGATCACACCTGGATCCGGTTCTTCACCGCGTCGACGATCTCCTGGACGGCGTCCGCCACGGGGACACCGTTCTTCTGCTCGCCGTTGCGGTAGCGGAAGGACACCGCGCCCGCCTCGACGTCGTCGTTGCCGGCGATCAGCATGAACGGAACCTTGCTCTTCTGCGCGTTCCTGATCTTCTTCTGCATGCGGTCGTCCGAGGTGTCGACCTCGACCCGGATCCCGTGCTTCTTCAGCTCGGCCGCGACCTCCAGCAGGTACGGCACGTGCTCGTCGGTGATCGGGATACCGGTGACGGTGACCGGGGCCAGCCACGGCGGCATGGCGCCGGCGTAGTGCTCCAGCAGCACCGCGAAGAACCGCTCGATCGAACCGAACAGCGCCCGGTGGATCATGACCGGCTGCTGGCGCGAGCCGTCCGCCGCCGTGTACTCGAGATCAAAACGGGCCGGCAGGTTGAAGTCGAGCTGGATGGTCGACATCTGCCAGGTGCGACCGATGGCGTCGCGCGCCTGCACCGAGATCTTCGGGCCGTAGAAGGCCGCGCCGCCCGGGTCCGGAACCAGCGGCAGGCCCTGCTTCTCGGCCACGCTCGCCAGGACGCGGGTGGCCTCCTCCCAGGTCTCGTCGCTGCCGACGTACTTCTCCGGGTCCTTGGTCGACAGCTCCAGGTAGAAGTCGGTCAGACCGTAGTCACGAAGGAGGTTGAGCACGAAGGTCAGCGTCGAGTCGAGCTCGTCCGCCATCTGCTCGCGGGTGCAGTAGATGTGCGCGTCGTCCTGCGTGAAGCCGCGGGCACGGGTCAGGCCGTGCACGACACCGGACTTCTCGTAGCGGTACACCGTCCCGAACTCGAAGAGGCGCAGCGGCAGTTCACGGTACGAGCGGCCGCGCGCGTCGAAGATCAGGTTGTGCATCGGGCAGTTCATCGGCTTGAGGTAGTAGTCCACGCCCTCGTCGAGCTGCATGGGCGGGTACATACCGTCCGCGTACCAGTCGAGGTGGCCGCTCTTCTCGAAGAGCTTCCCCTTGGTGGCGTGCGGGGTGTAGACGAACTCGTAACCCTCTTCCTCGTGCCGACGGCGCGAGTAGTCCTCCATGGCGCGGCGGATGATGCCGCCCTTGGGGTGGAAGACGGCGAGGCCGGAGCCGATCTCCTCGGGGACGGAGAAGAGGTCGAGCTCGTTGCCGAGCTTGCGGTGGTCGCGCTTCTCCGCCTCGACCAGGAAGTCGAGGTGGGCCTTCAGCTCGTCCTTGGTCGGCCAGGCGGTGCCGTAGATGCGCTGGAGCATGGGGTTCTTCTCGCTGCCGCGCCAGTAGGCGGCCGCGTTGCGCATCAGCTTGAACGCCGGGATGTGCCGGGTGCTGGGCAGGTGCGGGCCGCGGCAGAGGTCGCCCCAGCACTGCTCGCCGCTCTTGGCGTCCAGGTTGTCGTAGATGGTGAGCTCGCCGGTGCCGACCTCGACGTCGGCACCCTCGCCGGCGGTGGCGGCGGAGCCCTTGAGGCCGATCAGCTCGAGCTTGTACGGCTCGGCGGCCAGCTCCTCGCGGGCGTCCTCGTCGGTGACCACACGGCGGGAGAACTTCTGCCCGCGCTTGATGATCTCCTGCATCTTCTTCTCGATGGCCTTGAGGTCATCGGGGTGGAACGGCTTCTCGACGTCGAAGTCGTAGTAGAAGCCGTCCTTGACCGGCGGGCCGATGCCCAGCTTGGCCTCGGGGTAGAGCTGCTGCACGGCCTGGGCCATCACGTGCGCGGTGGAGTGGCGCAGGATGTCGAGGCCGTCCTTGCTGTCGATCGCGACCGGCTCGACCTCGTCGCCGTCCTGGACGGCGTAGGCGAGGTCCTTGAGCTGCCCGCCGACGCGGGCGGCGATGATCGAGCGGTCGTCGGCGAAGAGCTCGGCGGCCGTAGTGCCCGTGGTCACCACGCGCTCTTCCCGATCGGGTTCGCGGCTGATGATTACCCGGACGTCCGTCACCGGTCTCTCCTGACGTGCTGGATTTCAGAGGACGCAGCACAGCGCTGCGCGTGACGATGGTACCGAGAGCGCCGCCCCCGCCGTCCACCTATGCCCCTTCTCCCTCTCCCCCCGCCTTCTCCCCGAGCACCTTCAGCAGCCGCTCGCGGTCCCCTTCCTCCCAGCCGCACAGCTCGAGCCCGTGGGGCCTGGTCAGTCGGCGGAAGCCGCCGTGCCGCTCCAGCCGGCCGGAGACCCGGACGGGCAGCCCGGCGAGGTGGGCCTCGGCGGCGAGCCGGTAGTCGGGGTCGGGCAGCCGGAGCTTGAGTTCGTGGACCTCGGCACCGCCGAGGACGCGCAGCCGTACCGAGCCCGGGCCGGCCGGGTCGGCGCGCTTGAGCCGGGTGACCACGCCGACCACGGTGACGGCGACGGCGGGCTCGATGCGCTCCAGCAGTTCGGCGGCCTCGGTGAGGGCGGGCAGGTCGCCGGGCGAGAAGTCGAGGACGACCCGGCGGTCCCCGAAGCCGCCCGGTGTCCCGGCGGCGGGCGACCAGGCGACGGTGAACCGGGCCGCCGTCGTGCCGCGCACGAGCTCCTCGACGGACTGGACGAGTTCCCGGCTGACCCCGGCCTGGACGGCGTTCTCGAAGGCCTCGGGCCCGCCGCTGACCCGCCGGTAGTCGACCGCGTCGCGCAGCGCCTCCAGGGCACGGACCAGGGTGGTGACGGCGGCGCGGCCCTCCGGGGCGGGGGTGTACGCGGTGAGGGCGGCGCCCTGTTCGACCACCAGGACGCGGTCCAGGAAGTCCGCTGCGGGGCCGTCCAGCCGGGCGCCGAAGTAGGCGGCCCTGGTGCGGGCGGCCTTGGCTCCGGCGGCGAGCATCCCGCGTGCCGCGTGCCGGAGCCGCTCGACGTCGTCCCAGGGGGTGGCCTCGGCGGGGCCGGGCGGCTCGCGGCGCCAGCGCAGTTCGTCGCCGGGGACGGCGAGGGCCAGCAGGATCGAGCGGGCGGAGGGGGTGCGGGAGCGGGAGAGCGCGGTGACGGCGTCGGCGAGGAGTTCGACCGCGTCGTCGAAGCCGTCCCCGGCCGGGACGAGGAGGCTGGTGCCGGGTTCGCCGTCGGGCGGGGTCCAGCGGCCGTACCGGGCGGCCGGTCCGCCGCGGCGGACCCAGCCGTGCCGGGCGAGCAGGGTGGCCAGCACCGCGGGGTCGACGGTGGCCGGGTCGGGCAGGGCCCGGGCCGGCTCGGCCGGTCCGTGCGGCGGTGTCAACAGCGGTGTCATGGGGTCGGCTCCTCGCTGGTGGGGCCGGGCGGTCACGGGCTGCCGCCCGCGCCGACCCGGGCCATGATGTCGCAGAGCGCGCGGTCGTCGAAGACCCTGTCGGTGAGGACGCGGACGTTGGTGCGCCGCTGTCCGGTGACCGGGTGGCCGGCCAGGTTGACCCAGTAACAGCAGTGCCGCAGCTCCAGGGCGTCCGGGCGGGCCCGGAGCCAGTGGTCGACCCGGCTCGGCAGCAGCATCACGACCAGGATCCGGGGCACGGCGACCCGGGGCCGGGCGAGCTTGCGCAGGTGCTCGTTGTCCAGGGTGAAGCCGAAGGACCGCCCGGCCGGGTCGGGCGCGATCTGCTGGGTGGCCTTGAGCTGGATCTTGATGGTGACCTCGTCGTCCACCTCGTGCGCCCGGGAGCCGTGGTTGACCTGCCAGTCGATGCCGTTGTCCGGGAACGGCTGGGAGAGCGAGCAGCCGGCCGCGGCGGCGACCGCGTGCAGATAGCCGACCTGCAGCGTCTCCATGCAGGCGGTGACCGCGAGGTTCCCCCGCAGGACGGCCGCCGCCTCCTCGGGCTGCGGCTGTGTCAGTGCCATCGCCCCGTGGCCTCCCCCGGCTCCGGGCCCGTCCGGATCGAACGGGTCAGTCGATTCGATCGGGACAGTCATGGGCAGGATCCCCGGTCGGGCCTGGGCCAAACGGGTTGAAGGGGCGTCAGAACCGGGTATCAACCGGGCGCGCGGAACGCTCGCCTGAGGGGCAGTCATGCAGCAGCACTGGTACACCGGCCCACTCGCCTCCTTCGACACCGAGACCACCGGCGTGGACGTCGAGCACGATCGGATCGTCTCGGCCGCCCTGGTCGTCCAACTCGCCCCGGGAGCACCGGTGCGGACCACCACCTGGCTCGCCGATCCGGGCGTCCCGATCCCGGACGGCGCCCGCGCTGTGCACGGCATCACCGACGAGCAGGTCCGGCTGCACGGCCGTCCGGCCCGCGCGGTGGTGGCGGAGGTCACCCGCGCGCTGGCCGCCGAGGCCCGGGCCGGGCACCCGGTGGTGGTGATGAACGCGCCGTACGACCTGACGCTGCTCGACCGGGAGCTGCGCCGGCATCACGGGCTGGCGCTGACCGGTGGGCTGGACGCGGCCGGGCTGCTGGTGCTGGATCCGCGGGTGCTGGACAAGCACGTGGACCGCTACCGCCGGGGCCGCCGGACGCTGACCGACCTGTGCGCGCACTACGGCGTGGACCTGACCGGGGCGCACGACGCGGCGGCGGACGCGACGGCGGCGCTGGCGCTGACCCGGCGGATAGGCGCCCGCTACCCGGCTGCGCTCGGCGGGCTGACGGCGGCCGAGCTGCACCTGCGGCAGGCGGTCTGGCACGCGGCGCAGGCGCGCGGGCTGCAGGGCTGGTTCGACCGCTCGGGGGTGGCGGAGCGGGCGGACCTGTCCTGGCCGCTGCGGCCGGCCCGGTGCGGCTGCGGGCGTCGGCTGGAGCCGGAGCACGGTTGCGAGGCGGCGGCGTAGCGGGCGGTCCCGGCGTATCCGGTCCGGAACGCGCCGCAGGCCCTGACCGGTTTCCTGGTCAGGGCCTGCGTGCTGTCCGGGTGGGCGATACTGGGATCGAACCAGTGACCCCTTCGGTGTGAACGAAGTGCTCTCCCGCTGAGCTAATCGCCCGGGCAACGAGATGAACTGTAGCACCATTCGGGGGTCGTCGTACAACTCGTCCTTCCGGGGTGTGCCGACGCATCCACAGAACTCGTGCTCCGCGCGGAAGGTGACTGAGCCTCAGCCGATTACCGACGACCCTTCAGGCCTATTCCGGAAATACACGTGAGGCCCAGCCGATAATCGGCTGGGCCTCACGTATCACAATGCATTCCGGTGGGCGATACTGGGATCGAACCAGTGACCCCTTCGGTGTGAACGAAGTGCTCTCCCGCTGAGCTAATCGCCCGGGTGCAGGGAAAACATTACCGCATCCCGGAGGGTGGTCCGAACACCCTCCCTGCCCACCGCCCCGGGCCCGGCCCGCTCAGCGCTCGTCCAGCCGCCAGGGGGCGACCAGGCCGTAGCGGGCGAGGTACCAGCCGCCCGCGCCGACGACGGCGGCCAGCCCGATCGCGGTGACCGTCAGGTTCCGCCGGCGCACCCGCGGGTCCATGGCCCGCTGGGCGGCCTCGGCGACCTTGCGGCGGGTCCAGTGCAGGACCAGCCGGGCCCAGGGGAACTCGGTGGCCCAGATCCCCATGCCCAGGAAGATCACCACCCAGCCCGGTCCGGGCAACGGCAGCAGGACCACGCCGAGCCCGACCACGGCGAGGCCGGCCAGGAAGACCGCCGCCCGCCAGGCCCGGTGCAGCACGCGGGAGCGGCGCACGAAGGCCGGGGCCCGGGAGCCGGCCGCCCCGCCGTCGTCGACGGCTGTGTCATCCGGCGCGACCGCTTCACCCGTTCTCGTGTTCCCGGGCGTCTTGTCGTTTCGCACAGTCATGCCAGGAAACTAACCAAGAAGTGCCTCGGTAATGCCCGGCCCGGCCGCTCCGGGCCGATTCCGCAATGCGCCGTAAGGGGTACGACTCGCGTCCGAATCGGGACAGAGGGGTTTACATCGGTCTTGGGGGTGGGATGGTCCGTTCGCCGACGTGCGATTCCCCGAGCGCACACTGAGCGAAAGGCCATGGCGCTTATGAACACCACGGTCAGCTGCGAGCTGCACCTGCGCCTCATCGTGTCCAGCGAGTCCTCACTGCCCGTCCCTGCGGGCCTGCGCTACGACACCGCCGACCCCTACGCCGTGCACGCCACGTTCCACACGGGCGCCGACGAGACCGTGGAGTGGGTGTTCGCCCGAGATCTCCTCGCGGAGGGGCTGCACCGACCCACCGGTACCGGCGACGTCCGGGTGTGGCCGTCGCGCAGTCACGGGCAAGGGGTGGTCTGCATCGCGCTGAGCTCTCCGGAAGGAGAAGCCCTGCTGGAGGCCCCGGCCCGGGCGCTTGAGTCGTTCCTCAAGCGGACGGACGCCGCGGTGCCGCCCGGCACCGAACACCGTCACTTCGACCTCGACCGGGAGCTGTCCCACATCCTCGCCGAAAGCTGACCCCGACCGGAGGTGGTCACGCCCCGCCGTCGGCGGGGCCGAACCCCCTGCCGTCATCGCAGCCGTCCTACTCGGGGGCACGGCAGCGGACTCAGCCGCGCACGAAGCGGTTCTCGGGGCCGGTGGACGGCCCGCTCCCACCGGAGCGGGCCCGCAGCACCGCAGGCGCCCGGCACCGAGGCCGGCCACCCGTTCGGGTGGCCGGCCTCGGTGCCGGGCGCCGACGTCTGTCCCGGACCGTACGCGCCCACGGGGTTCGCACGAGGCTTCGGAGACCGCGGAGGCAGGGCCGCGCCCGGTTTCGGACGCCCTGACGGGATCCGCACACGCCTTCGAAAGAACGCGCCACCCGGATGGCACAAGGCCCGGTATGGTCTGGGGTAACCGTGGACGCGGGGTATCGGAGTCCCCCTGCGCGAGGAGCCCCCAACGTGCTGATCACCCATGACACCGAGTGCGCGCTGAGCATCCTCGTGGAGCTGCTCAACACCGCGCCCGAGGTGTGCGGCGCCGAGCGGCTGCCGGACGTCGCCGCGCTCGGCGCCTTCGTGGTCCGCCAGGAGATCAGCGAGATCGACTCGCTGACCGAGGAGGACCTGCACCGGGTGCACGAGCTGCGCACCCGGCTGCGCGAGGTCTTCGGGACGGAGTCCACCGCGGAGGCCGCCGAGCTGGTCAATGCGATCGTCGCGGCCGCCGGGACGACGCCCCGGCTCACCAACCACGACGACCACGACTGGCACATCCACTACTTCGCGCCGCACGCCGCGCTCGGCGACCACCTGGCGGCCGAACTGGGCATGGCGCTGGCCCTCATCCTCATGGCCGGCGAGCGGGAACGACTGCGCCGGTGCGAGGCACCGGACTGCGCCCGGGTCTTCGTGGACCTCTCCCGGAACCGCTCGCGGCGCTACTGCGACAGCCGTACCTGCGGCAACCGGCTGCACGTCGCCGCCTACCGGGCACGGCAGCGGTCGGCGGAGGCCGTCCCCTCCGCCTGACGCTCCGGAGCGAGCGGTCAGATCCCGCGCTTGCGGAGGATCTCCTCGATGTCGGCGAAGTCGCCGAGGCCGTCGTCGCGCTTGCCCGCGGCCTGCTTCTTCGGAGCCTTGGACGCCGGCGCCACCGCCGGGCGCTCGGGCGCCGGGACCGCGGCCGCGGGGCGCTCCGGCGCGCTCTCCACGGCGGTGCCGCGGCGGCTCACCCAGCGGGTGGTGACCAGCAGCGCCGCGGAGACGCCGAGCAACGCGATGCCGGTCCACACCCGGGGGTCGAGGACCAGACCCGCCGCCCAGTCGGCGAACGCCCGGCCGATCGTGCTCGCCAGCGGGAACAGCCCGGTCAGGTAGAGCCCGGCGGGCAGCAGCGCGACCGCGAACCAGCGGGTCGCCGACAGGAAGCGCCGCTTGTAGGCCCGCAGGCCGGCGACGGCAACCCCGCCCGCCGTGAGGATGAAGCTGATCGCCGCGCTCAGCACGGGGCCACCCCTTCGCGTCCGCTCGTCCTGGTCATCGGTGCCTCCCTGTCGGTCCGCCCTCGGGCGCACCGCCGGCCGGAACGGGCTCCCACTAGTGGAACACTGGGGGAATGATCGATGGTTCCCTCCCCCGCCTCGAGTTCTGGTGCGACCTCCAGTGCCCGGACTGCCGTACCGCCCTGGACGACGTACGGGCGCTGCGCGCGCAGTACGGCGACGCGCTGCCCGTGGAGCTGCGGCACTTCCCGCTGGAGAAGCACAAGCACGCCTACGCCGCCGCGGAGGCGGCCGAGGAGGCGTTCGCCCAGGGGCTGGGCTGGCCGTTCGTCGAGGCGCTGCTGGCGCGGGTCGAGGAGCTGGACGCGCGGGGGCAGCAGGTGCTGCTGGACGTCGCCCGCGAGGTCGGGGCGGACGTCGAGGAGGTCGACACCGCGCTGATCGACGGTCGGCACATGCTGACCGTCGACGCCGACCAGGCCGAGGGGAAGGCGATCGGGGTCAAGGGCACGCCGACGTACGTGATCGGCGGCAAGCGGTTGGACGGCGGGCAGAGCCAGGACGGCCTGCGGGAAGCGATCACGGCCGTCATCGAGGAGGCGCGGGCTTCCTGACGGCACGTCAGAGTGCCTTGCCGTAAAGGCGTTCGGTGACCCGGTAGCCGAGCGAGTCGTAGAGCCGGATGGCGACCGCGTTGTCGGCGAAGACGTTGAGGCCGAGATTGCGCACCCCGGCGACGAGGCACTCCCGCTCGGCGAGCAGCATCAGGGTGCGGCCGTGTCCCCGGCCCTGGTGGGCCGGGGACACCTCGACCACCATCACCCAGGCGAGCGGTTCGCCGTCCGGCAGGTCGCGCAGGTGGAGGGCCACCCAGATCGAGCCGTACGGATCCGGCCCGCCGTCGGCGCCGTACAGGCCGCTCAGGACGACGCCGGGGGTCGCGGCGCCCTGCGGGAGCAGGTTCTGCCCGCCGCCGCCCGACTTGGTGCGGGCCTGCTCCTCGGTGAGGCCGGAGGCCACGAGCGAGCGGGCGAAGCGCTCCGCGCTCCCGTCGAGCCAGGCCTGGAGCGCGTCGGGGCCGATCGGGCGCACGGCCTGTCCGGCGGGCAGAGCGGGCAGGGCGGGGGCATCGGTCAGGCGTTTGACCATGGTCCGCATCCGCTCGGTGTAGCCGAGGGTGGCGGCGAGGGCGCGGGCGGTCGGTGCCGACTCGGGGATCCTGACGTCCACCCGCACGCAGTCCCAGTGCCGCAGCACCTCCTCCGCGGCCAGCGCGCCGAACGTGCCGCGGCCCCGGCCGCGCCCTTCGGTGACCTCCAACTCGGATATCTCACCCCAGAGTTGGCTGCCGTACCGGGTGGCGGTGGTGCGCAGCGCGCCGACCGGGTGGCCGTTCGAGAGGATCCGCCAGCGTCTGGTGCGGCCGCCGGCCGCGGTGGGTGTCTCCGGGCCCTCGGGGCGCAGCGTGGTGGTCATGTGGTGGTCCCTTCCCGTTGCTCGGGAGGTTATCCACGGGCCGTCCACCCGGTCGGCTGCGTGCTCTCCGTCGCCCGGGGGCGGGGATCACGGGTCGAGGTCGTCGCCGCTGCGCTCGGTGAAGACGGCCATGGCCTTGGCGGTGACGGGGCCGATGCCGGGCAGTTCGCGGTCGTCGATGCGGGTGACGGCCTGGACGTCGCGGGTGGTGGAGGTCAGGAAGACCTCCTCGGCGTCCTGGAGGGCGTCCAGCGGGAGGTCGGCCTCGTCCGCGCCGCACCAGTCGACGACGAGCTGCCGGGTGATGCCGGCCAGGCAGCCGGAGGCGAGGACTGGGGTGAGCAGGCGGCCGCCGATGACCACGAAGACGTTGGAGCCGGTGCCTTCGCAGAGTCGGCCGGCGGTGTTGGCGAACAGGGCCTCGGAGGCGCCGGCCCGGTGGGCGGCGGCCAGGGCGACGACGTTCTCGGCGTACGAGGTGGTCTTGAGGCCGGCGACGGCGCTGTGCTCGTTGCGGCGCCAGGGGACGACGGCGACGGCGGTCTCGTCGGGGCGGCGGTCGATCGCGCCGAGGGCGACGACGAGGGTGGGGCCGGTGGTGCCGCGCTCGGAACCGAGCGGGGACTGACCGCCGGTGTAGGTCACGCGCAGGCGGCCGAGCGGTGCGGGGTTGGCGGCGAGGACCTGGGCGCAGGCTTCGCGGACCACGTCGTGGTCGGGGTCGGGAAGGCCGAGGCCGCGGGCGGAGCGGGTGAGCCGGTCAAGGTGGCGGGTGACCGCGAAGGCCTCGCCGTTGACGGCCTTCATGGTCTCGAAGACGCCGTCGCCGGTGGTGAGTCCGTGGTCGAGGACCGAGACGGCGGCGTCGGCGGAGTCGACGAGGCTGCCGTTGACCCAGCTCGTGGTGCGGTTGTGCATCGGGTGCTGCTCCTCAGCGGTGGGCGGTGTGGCTCAGGCCCCGGTCGGGTCGGGTTCGCCGCCCGACGCTATCGCGACCAGTCTGGCGGCCTTCAGTTCGGTTTCGGCCCATTCGCGATCGGGGTCGGAGCCCCAGGTGATGCCGGCGCCGGTGCCGAAGCGCAGGACGGGTCGGCCGGGGTCGGAGCGGTCGATCCAGAAGGTGCGGATGCCGACGGCGAGTTCGCCCTCGCCGCGGTCGGCGTCGACCCAGCCGACGGCGCCGCAGTAGGGGCCGCGCGGGGCGGTCTCCAGGGCCTCGATGATCCGCAGGGCGCTGGACTTGGGGGCGCCGGTGACGGAACCGGGCGGGAAGGTGGCGGCGAGCAGCTCGGGCCAGCCCGCCCCCTCGCGCAAGGTGCCCTCGACGGTGGAGACCAGGTGGACCAGGCCGGGGTGCTTCTCGACCGCGCAGAGGTCGGGGACGGTGACGCTGCCGGTCGCGCAGACCTGGCCGAGGTCGTTGCGGACGAGGTCCACGATCATCACGTTCTCGGCGTGGTCCTTGTCGAGGAGGTCGTCCTCGGTGCGGCCGGTGCCCTTGATCGGGCCGGAGGAGACGGTGCTGCCGGTGCGGCGCAGGTAGAGCTCGGGTGAGGCGGTGGCGATCTCGACGCCGTGCTCGGGCAGCCGGATGGTGCCGGCGTAGGGGGCGGGGTTGCCGTGGGCGAGGAGGCCGGTGAGGGCGTCGATGTCGCTGAGGTCCGGGTCGGGCAGCGGTGCGGACATCACTCGGCAGAGGTTGGCCTGGTAGACCTCGCCGGCTGCTATGTGCTCGCGGATGCGGCGAACGCCCGCGGTGTAGGCGGCGCGGTCCAGGGAGGTGTGCCAGCTGCCGGCGTCCGGGCCGCGCCAGCCCGCGCCGGAGGGCGGCGCGGGGGCGGGGCGGAGTTCGTCGAAGCGGGCGCAGGTCAGCCGGCCCTCGAAGTCGTAGGCGACGGCCCAGTAGCCGGAGGAGTCGAGGGCGGCCGGGTCCGAGGTGACGTCGCGCAGTCCGGTGGCGAGGCGGCCGCCGAAGCGGGCGAGCGGGGTGCGGGGGTCGGGGTGGCCGGACACGGTTCTCCTGCGCGGTGTGCTGGGCGGCGGTGCCTGAAGTGTAGGTCGGGGGCGCGGGCCCGGCCCGGTGTGGCCGTGCGTGCGCCAGGGCGTACGAACCGGGGCGTGAGCAGCCACGGTCGTCGCGCGGGTGTGCGCCGGGTGGCCTGCGGGTGATCGTCCGGAAGCGCCGCAGGTGGCGGCCGACGACCGAGGCCGGAGGCTGACGGGACGGCACTCGACGGGCATCCCCTCGGCACGCTGCGGGAACGGATTTTTAGCTGGCCCCGGAATCCGCTAGAGTTCAACACGTCGCCAGGGAGCGCAGCCGGGAAAATCCGGCGGGGACCCCGGGAGACAGGCGGACGTGGCTCAGTTGGTAGAGCATCACCTTGCCAAGGTGAGGGTCGCGAGTTCGAATCTCGTCGTCCGCTCGATGGAGAACAGTGTAAGATCGTTCTTCATGTGTTGCCTGGTGGAGTGGCCGAGAGGCGAGGCAACGGCCTGCAAAGCCGTGTACACGGGTTCAAATCCCGTCTCCACCTCCAAGAGGTTCACCCGGTTCCGCCGGGAGGCCTCCCCGCGCGATTAGCTCAGCGGGAGAGCACTACCTTGACACGGTAGGGGTCACTGGTTCAATCCCAGTATCGCGCACAGTAACGGGCCCTTCGAGGTCTGCTGCAACACTGCCTCACCAGGCGCGATTAGCTCAGCGGGAGAGCACTACCTTGACACGGTAGGGGTCACTGGTTCAATCCCAGTATCGCGCACGTCGGATCCTCCGGGGTCT